>CAJUDQ010000024.1:26138-39182 GCA_910585215.1 uncultured Lachnospiraceae bacterium
AAATGAATCCTCCTGACTTTAGATATCGTACATTTTATTATTTTATATTCTTATATACTTTTACTATCTTCTTCCCTATCAAATTCCAGTTTAATTCTGTATCTGCAAATTCCTTTGCCAAAATTCCCAGATTTTTCAATTCTTCTTTTTTGTTTATTGTATTATTTATTTGTGCCAGTAATTTTCTTTTTTCGCTCTCTGGACTGTTGTAATCATATGAAAAAACAAAAGATTTCTCTCTTATATCCACAACATAACCAAACTCAGATATAATAACTGGTTTTGCATTTGAAAATGCCTGAATCATTGCACCTGAATTTTGCATACTTGTTTTATTATATGGCAAGATTGCAATATTACATAAAGAAAAAATCGTGGAAACTTCTTCTTCCGGAATAAATCTTTCATCCAAGACAACATTTGGCATCTGTGTGCATCTTAAACGAATATTATTCTGCATATCTTTTTCCATATTTTTATCTATTTTACCTGCCAAAATCAGCTTTACATTAGGATTTTGTATCTGATGAAATGTTTCCAATAATAGAGGGATATTTTTATATTCAGATATGACACCAAAATATAAAAACACAATATCATTGGCATGAATTTCATATTTATGAGTTAACTCTTTTTTTTTGCTTTGATTAACAGAATTCGTTTTATATGCTCCATGTGGAACAAAGAGAACCTTCTTTTCATCATATGCATATTTGCAGGTAAGCAATTTCATAGAGTATTTGCAATGAACCATTATCATATCCATTTTTGAAGTCCACTGTTTTATAAAATGTTCTGCAAATGTGATATCTGTACAATTGTGAGGAACAGAATTATGCATTGTCCAACAAACTTTTATTCCCAATATATGTAAAATATTTACGCTCACTAACAAAAATTTTATTTTTATCTTATTTTTTAATGTTGGAATTTGTGTAATGTTCTCAATCCAGTTCCAATGAACAATTCTTTTATCTGGGTTAAATATAAATCTAATTAAAACCACTAACTTTTTTAATATGTTTTTTTCTTCATTTTTATTTATAATGCAAACTTCATTCTGTTCCAAAGCATTGACAATTTGCTCCAAATAAGAATTATTTTGCGAATAACAAGGTTTAAAAATAACATTTATCATACTTTAGTATCCTTTTCTAATACAAATCTTTCATTTTGAAAATATAAACCTATAGGGAAAAGTGGCTCCCATATTTTTAATAACAAATAACTCTATAAAAAACATGCTATATACTGCTATTGACACTACAATCATTATATATCGAGCTTTTTTCTTTTCTATACTTTGTAATGCGGATGGAATTGATACTATTTGCATAGGCAGCAATAAATATACAATTCTTTCTCCATTCGGCAAAATACTCATTAATACGCAGAAAAACAAACATAAAAACTGAATGTTATAATAAAAATTAAATTTTTTTTCTAAATATATTCCTTTTTCTTGACTGTTCTGGAAACACTTAAAAATAATAATAAATGCAAAGATATTTATAACTAAAAGTGCTCCACTTCCCTGCCTTTTATCATATAAGTTATAAAAATACCCATAATAGAAATCCAGCCATTTTGTCACTGTTATAATGATACTTCTAATCTGATTATTAAATATATAAATAAAAGCCATAAAAATCGGAAATGACTTTTTTATCGGAATAGGTTTTTCATAAAAAAAATATAAAAATGTATATAAAAATGCAATTCTATGAAAACCAGCTGCTACTAGTACTAAAAACATATATTTGACAAATTTTCTTTCTTTAATATATTGCAGAGAATTTAACCATATCGCTGTAGCAAGCATTTGTTTCATTAAATTAAGGGATATAGAAAAGGTTCCTGTAAAAAACAATAATATAATACTTAAAACCATATTTTCTGTATTTTTTTGTATAAATCTCCCTATCAAAAAGATGGTTAATGTTCCAATAAATACAATGATAAGATGTTTATTATTAAAAAAATTTACACAGAATTTAACCAGAAGTGAAAATAAAAAATCACTTTCATAACTTCCATTTGGTATAATGGTTGCATATAATTCAATATATGTTTTATAATCTGTACCTACTTGATATCTAAAACAAGTAACAAACCAAAATGGTAGCATTGCAATCCAATTATATAAATGAATTGTTTTATTATTGGTTGTCCTAAATATGTATTTTTTACCCTTATATGCTACAAAAAGCGCCAAAAATAACATTATAGTATATACAAGCATTTTATATTAACCTTTCTTAACTTTACTCACATACAATATCCCAAAATACATATTTTTATTGTTTCTTTTTTAATAAAGACAATATCGTTTTTACTTTTTTGAAAAAAAAATATCCTTTATAATTTTCACTTTCCCACATATCTATTATTTTCATATTCCTTTGAATATGAGGTTTCATTTCCCTTTTTAAGAAAAAATTATTTCCGTCTATATATCTGTCAACAAGAATGTCATTAATACCATATATTGGATATATATTTGAAATCTTTACTAATGCAAAAAAATCTATTAATGAAGTTACCTCTTTAGGAAAACCTTCTATTGCATGAAGTGCTTCTATATTATAAACAAATGAACTATGTATAAACGGCATACTATAAAGTAATCGAAATTTTGCAATTCTTTTCTTTCCTATTGTTCCATATTTAATATAATTATTTTTTTCATTACCTCCAATTATATCTTTTGTTCGACTTGCAGAACCAACTATTCCAAATTTGTCAGCTATATTATTGCCTGTTATAAAAGCAGCCACCTTTTCCAAACGATATATATCAGAAACATCATCCGCATCATTAATTGCTATCCATTTTCCGCTACATAAATCCAACCCTTCATTTAATGAATATACTCTTCCTTTATTTTCTGTTCTGTTCACAAAAATAATTCTTATATCTTCTTTGGCATATTTTTCAATTATTTCACCAGACATATCAATAGAACCATCATTTATAATTACAAACTCGAAATTTGTATATGTTTGATTTAAAATTGCTTTTATGCTTTTGTCCAACATTTCACTTGCATTATACACCGTCATCAAAACTGATATCTTTTCCATTTAGCATTTCTCCTTATAATTCTTGTCTTGCTTTTACCAATTTTGCAGGTGCACCTGCATATGTTCCTGCTACCAATAATTTTCCATTTACAACTGAATTAGCTGCTACTACTACATGATTTCCAATCTCAGTTCCACTACAAATCACAACATTTGCGCATATCCAGCAATCAGAACCAATAGAAATAGTTCCAATCTCAAACCCCTGTTTGCATATTAACTGGTTTAATTGATTATGTTTATGATTATGATCTACAATCACAACATTTTGGCCAAACAAATTATTATCTCCTATTAAAATTTTTCCATAGCATGTAATATTACAATTTGAATTAAAAAAATTGTTATCTCCTATTCTAAGTATACCTTCTTTATATGCACCTATTACTGTTCTGTCTGATAAATACAATGATTTTCCTATAATAATTCCAGCATTCTTTTCTGTTTTGATTTTCCCCAGCCTTCCAACATAATGTTTAAATCCTTCACGTTTTACAGAATTGATTTTACATATAAATATTAAATTTGCTCGTATTGCTCCTATTAATTTTTCAATAATTTTAATCATATTTCTCACCATTTTTATATCTTTTTAAATTTATAAACAAAATATCTGTATATATATTTAACTATCTGAAATGGAGCACACCTGTTTAAAATCTTATTTTCATGTTTTACTCTTATATCCTCCTTATATGTTTTCCAGCTATTTTTCCATGATACCCCTCCTGCATAAAAATTAGAAAACGTATAATCAATCTGTTTAAAAATACATCCATCCAAATACATTCGAAGAAATGAATCAAAATCAGCACTTATTTTATAATCCAAATTAAATAAATATTTTTTCTGAATAACTGTCCGTATAAAAGCTGATTGCGGAATAAACGGAAGATGCTTTTTTATTGAATTAATTTCTTGACTTTTTCTTCTTTCTTTCTCATTTCCATTGATGATATTTGCGTTACCATATAAAACATCAATTTTACTATCCATATATCTAACAGCAGTTTCCAAACAATTCTTATCAGCAAATTCATCATCTGCATTCATATAAATAAGATACTCTCCCAATGCCATCTTTGCGCCTTTGTTCATTGCATCATAAAGTCCTTTATCCTTTTCTGAAACCCATTTAAATGAAATATTTTTATCTTTAAATTTTAAACAATATTCTTCTACTATCTTAACAGTATTGTCTTTGGATTCTCCATCCACTACAATATACTCAAATTCTGAATATGTTTGTGAAATCACTGATTTAAAAGTTCTTTCAATTATATTTTCACTATTTAAACAAACAGTAATTATTGAAACTTTCACAAATACTTTTCCTTACCTTTCTTACATAAATAAATCATTTAAATACTTCTAACCATTCTGGATAATTAGATATATTTTCCCTTTTCAACTTTTCTATGTATTGTTCCTGACGTTTTTTATCCTCTATAAGTCTTCTGAGTTTTTTTGTAACAGATTCCTTATTTATTTGCGCTATGTCTCCCGATACTCCATCCATTAGCTGTTCTCTTGCACCTGCAAAATCTGTTGTAACAATAGGCTTACCCAAAATTTTTGCTTCCGTTATGGCGATTCCCCATCCCTCATGTCTTGAAGTCTGCACATAAATATCACAGTTTTTAAAATAAGGATATGGATTCATTTTTGCACCAACAATATGAAAATATTTTTCAATACCCAGTTTTTTTGACTCACTTTTTAATTTTTTTTTCAAAGTACCTTCACCAAGTACAAACCATTCTATTTTCAAATTTTCTTCAATCAATTTTTTACAGACATTTAAAGCTATATCATATCCTTTTTGTTCTTCAAGTCTTCCTACCGTTAATATTTTTGTTATGTTTTGTGAAAGCCCCAAAAATTCTTTAGGGTATTCCAATTCAGCTTTTTCCTTTATCTCCTCTATTGGAACAATGCTTAAAGCAACTTTTGTTTTATTTTCATACTCAGGAAAAATTTTTATAAATTCATCAACCAATTTTTTTGAAACACCATAGAACTGGTCTATACAATCTAAATACTTTTTTAAAATTCTTACATCATATTGCGTAGTTTCAAAATCATTATGAATCCATGTAAATTTCTTATTTGCACTGACTTTTTCAAATAAATATCTAACAAGAAATGGAGAATGTATATGATAATTTATAGCAATATCATAATGCTGCTGTAATTTTGGTATTTTATCAAAATTTATATTTAATTCGGCAAATTTACTTTTATTAACAATATGCCGAATAATCCAATAAATCACTTTTTGATATTGATGTTTATAAAAACTTTCCCTAATGGCAATTTTACTTCCTCCTACCGGTATAGACCTTCTTATTTTTTCTGGCATAGGTATTTGTTTTTTACATACTTGTTCAGGAATTTTTTTTACAAAATCCCCTTTTTCCAAAATCATATATATTGTTATATCATTTCCAAACTCTGCTATTTTTTTTGTTAATGCAATTAATGCATTTTCTACTCCTCCACAAAGCATCCATTGGACAAAAATTGCAATTTTCATAATATGCTCTCCAAATAATTTTGTTTTTCATAACAACACTTTATAAATTTCAATTAGCATTTCATAGTTTTGATTTTCTGTATATCTCCTTTTATATTCGTCACTGGTTGTCCGATAAATATTTTTATCACTTTTAAGTTTTTTAACTGCCTGTACTAATTTATCTGGAGAATCGTGCTGAAATTTACATCCAGTAATACCTTCTGTTACTAAATTTCCAGTATTTCCAAAATCTGAACAAATTACGGGAGTGCCTGCAGAAAACGCTTCAATTATGCTTACTGGAAATCCTTCATACCATTGTGTTGGCAATATAAGAGCCTTTGAATTGGCAATTAATCGTTTTACTTCTACATTAGGTACAAATCCCATTAATTTAATTGACGTTAAATTATTCTCTATTATATATTCCTTACACCATTCTTTCATATCTCCATTTCCACAGACAATTAATTCCGGTGCATTTTTTCCAAATAATTTCCATGCCTGAAATAAGATTTTAATACCCTTTAGCTTGTCTAGTCTTCCTGCGTAAATAAATCTGTCCTTTCTTTGTCCACTATCTAAAGAATTATTAGCAGGATTCACAAAATTAGGCTTTACAAACACTTTATTCTGTTTTACCTGTTTTAATTGCAACAACTTCTTTTTATTAAATTCCGTCAGACAGATATAATTTATCTTCCCATAAATTCCTGTCATTCTATGAATTTTAGTATTTACTGCACATGCAAGCGTCTGAATTCGACTGTTTCTATAACACTTATGTTTTACTGCACACCAAAGACCATGTTTCACACAATCCTCACAAATATGTCCATCCCTGTAAAAGACTGCTGAAGGACACAAAAGCCGAAAATTATGCACTGTCTGAACCACAGGAACTTTACATCTCAAGGCAGCATAATATACAGATGGACTAATCAGATTTAAAGTATTATGTACATGAACAATATCTATTTTCTTTTCTTTTATTATTTTTTTTATTTGTCGATATGTTTTTATATTGAAAACTGTCGAAAAAGGAAGACATATCTTCTGCAACTTTGATAATGTATTTAATTCCGAATTATTTCTGCTGTAC
This sequence comes from uncultured Lachnospiraceae bacterium, assembly GCA_910585215.1. GTDB lineage: Bacteria > Bacillota > Clostridia > Lachnospirales > Lachnospiraceae > CAG-303. Next base: position 32,842 of record CAJUDQ010000024.1, read on the forward strand.
AAAAATGTTTTATGTCCATGTTTTTCCAACATTCTCTGTTCATTTTCCACCACTGTATCTTCCCCGCCGGGAATCTGATAATAATTGTGTACGATAAGTATTCTCTGCTTTTCCATATCTATCGGCCCCTTATATATGCATTCCAGATAAATCTTGTATTTGTGTGCCAATACCGTCGAAATAATCTTCGCGGTTCCTGAAACAATCGATACACCCATTCTAAATTTCTGTTCTGCATCCATTTTGGAGCCCTTGCAATATTTCCAGCAAAATAATCAAATCCTGCACCAACACCCACCATAAATCCTTCGATTTGTCCCTGATGTCTGGCCATCCATTTTTCCTGTTTTGGTGCTCCCAACCCAATCCAAACAAAGTCAGAATGTGTTTTATTGATTTTCTCTACTATTTTTCTGTCCTCTTCCTCTGTCACAGCTCGAAACGGAGGACTGTACATTCCAGCAATCTGAATATCAGGATATTTTTTAAGCAATTGTTTCTGTAATTTTTCAAGTGTTTCTTTGGTACTTCCATAAAAGTAATGTCGATATCCTTTTTCTGAACTTATTTTAAAAATCTCTTCCATATAAGCTGGTCCTGTTGTCCGTTTCATTTTGATATATCCCCGCTTTTTTCCAACAGACGAAAGCGGACCTCCATCAGGAATTGCCAAAATGCCACCATTTTGAATGGTACAATAATTCTTATCTTCCCATGAGGTAACTGTAGTATGTACATTTGATACACAACAGTAATCTCCTGATAAATCCTTGATATATTTTTCAGTAAACTTTAACAGCCAGTTCATATCAATTGCGGCGATATCTACTCCCATAATATTACAGACTGGAATTTCTGACTTATTTACTTTATGAACGAATTTCGCGCTTGTTTCCGTCATTTTAAAATCCTTTTACTCAAAATAGCCATTTTTTGTCTTTTGTGATTTTTAACACACAACAAATCTTTTACTTTTTATATCCTATCCATATATTGCTTCAATACTACGGTTCGGTCTTTTGTCATTTCCAAAAACCCCTTATATCTTTGTGCTGTTACGGTTACAGTAGCATGTCCAAGCACATAGCTTAAATCTTCTATTGTCATCCCTGCCTGAAGACACCTTACCGCAAATGTATCTCTTAAAATATGAAAGCTATACCCTCTCATTTTGTGACCTTCAAACAGCTTTTCCAATCTGGCCTGTTCCCGTCTCGGGTCTGGTATCTTTCCTTCTTTACACTCCAAAACATATCCTTTTGATTTTTTATATTTAAGAAGTATTTTTAACACTGTTTTAGGAACAGGAAGCTCTCTTTTGGCAGTATCAGCAATAGGCTGCACTGCAAGCATTGTCTTCTTTCCCCCTCCTGTGATATTTTGAACCCTTTGTACAGTATCTTTAACCAAAAGTGTTTTTTGCTCCAAATCAACTTCATTCCATGTCAGTCCACAGATTTCTCCAACTGTCAGTCCCATTTTAAAGGCAAGACAAACAGCCACATAGTTTAATTCACTGTGTTTTCTTAAAACAACGTCCAGTTTTTCCCACTCTTCTCTCTGCATAATTTCCACTGGCCGTCTGTTATGCTTAATATGTACCGTATGCTCAAGACCAAGTCTAACGATATCTGTTCCCCCAAGCTGCAGAAGCTTTTTTAACAGCATGAGAAGCATATGCATTGCCACTTCTGACATTCCGTCTTCTTTCTTTTTTTCAAAAAAGACATTGATATCTTTATGTGTAATATCACACAATTTCACATCTGCAAAATAAGTAAGCAAATGTTTTTCCATAAGATTTCTATATCTGTGATAAGTGGATGAATTTATACGATTTTGCTCTGTTTCTTTCCATAACCGATAACAGTCATTAATGGAAAGTATATCTGTCATATCTGCCTGTCTCCTTTTAATGAAAAAATGCTATGCTTCGCCACTGCCCCTTTTTCAGCGGCATTCAATGTTTTGTTTTTATTCATAGCTTTCTGTTGGAGTTATAAAACCCTCTACTTTCAGCAACTGCTTATATTTTTTTCGTTGATGTTTATAATCAACGATAAAATGTGAAAACAAATACATTATAGCATAAAAATCCATAATTTCAATACCTTTTTTTTATTTCTATATTTTGCCTTTAAACGTTTTCAAATAAAAAAGAAATGAGTATTTTTTCAAAAATACTAAGATTCTCTTTAAATACTCATTTCTTTAACATTATATTTGTCTATTTATTTTTTTCCTGAAAATAATCTTGAATTCCCACACATATCGCTTCTGCTACTTTTTCCTGATAATTTTCCTTTTCCAGAAGCTGAGCCTCCTCATAATTTGACAAAAATCCACATTCCGCGATAACTGCTGGACACTTTACATTCAGTAATATATAATAGCTGTCATTTGCCTTTGCTTCTCTGCCATTATTGGAAGACACTACGGTCTGAAATCCTTTTTGTATCGACTTGGCGAGTTTTTCCCCTTCGTCCGAATGAGAATAATAAAATACCTGTGCACCCTTTACCCCTTCAGACTGATAACTGTTCTGATGAATACTAACCAAAATATCAGCTTTACATTCTTCTGCCATCAGGCAGCGCCTTTTCATATCTGCTGTTTTTTTATTGCTGTCACTGTCTTTATAAAGTCCCTCGTCATCCTCTCTTGTCATAAATACCTTATATCCTGCCTTTTCCAGCTTTTCCTTTGTTCTGACAGCTATTTGAAGATTTATCTCCTTTTCATTCGTACCAGTCACAGAAACTTTTCCAGGGTCTATTCCTCCATGTCCGGGGTCCAGCAGTATTACTTTTTTATCTGCATCTTTTTTATCCGATGCATTTTTACCATTTCCTGAAGTCATCGCGGGCAGTTTTCCGGCACATATGTATACAAACAGCAACATCGTTACTGCCATAATAAATTCCAGTATCCTGCGTTTATTTTTCATATATTATAACTTCTCCGTTTTTAGAGATAGGCACTCACTTTCCGAAGATAATGCTGATATCTCCCTATAACATTTATATAATATATTCTCATTTTCCCGCAGATAGCACTGATTCCAAAAATTTTTCCATCACCCTGATGATTAAAGGTGATAAAAATATAATATTTTTTATATTTTTACTTTAAAGTTTAAGCTTAAAAATATTATCAAAGCCTCTTTCACTCTGACTACTCTATATACTGTCGAATCTCTTCCCACACGGAAGCTTTTTCCAATCCCAGCTTCCAGCATGCTACTCCGCCAATCTCAGCCTCTGACATGACATTCAGCTTTTCCTTTACAGACCTTTCATCCTCCAGCCATATCCTGTTTCTAACCCCCTCTGCCTCATATTCTCCATAATATTGTCCTAAATCCTCCAACCATGTTGGAGTAATTCCCTGTGAAGAAAGCCTCTGTTCTGCTGCCTCCATTCCCACTGCCGTACTGTTCAACCAGTAATTTCCATTTACTGCATCTTCTACATAGATTCCTTCAGAAGTAAGTCCCTCCTTGGTTTCTGTCCATACTCGCGTGTAAAATGGGATTCCGTTAATAGTTCTATTGGCATCCGCACATTCTAAAACATCTTCAATTCCTTTTTTTACATATGGAAGTGAAGCTACAGAACCTGCACTGCTGTCACCTGCCCAATGTTCATCATATCCCATAATTATCAGATAATCTGCTGCCTCTGCAATTCCCTCTCTATTATAAAACTCATTGTAAGCCTGCATTACATAAGTATCTACGGAAAGAACAATTCCATTTTTCCTGCATTCTATGGAAAGCTCTCTGATAAACTGAATATAATCATCTGCCATCTCTTTATAAATTTTTTCATAATCAATATTCAGCCCGTCTGCATTGCAGTTTACTACTTCACTGACCAGATTGCTGATAAGCCTCTGTCTGCTGTCATAATTGCCAAGAACAGAACCTACAAAATAAGACCCGTCTTCTCCATAAGAAAAGTCATCTGCCAGCACCCATACCTGCATACCCATATTATGGGCTCTTTCCACATAAGAAGCCTGAGCAAGAGAAGAAATATTTCCTGTTGTATCTGAAAGCTTAATCCATGTTGGAGAGATTACATTTAAAATTCCCTTTGCATTTCTGGTTATTTCTTCCAGTGTGTCATTTGCTGCCTTCGATGTTACCTGATGCCAGCCCATACACACCTTTTGCTCCATTGTAATATGTGTATATTCCGGTTTTTTATAAGAAGACTGTCTCTCCTCTGTCTCTTCTCCGTCCGTTTCATTTGTTTTAATATATCCTGTAATGCCATTCTCTTTTACGACACGGTACCATGATTCATTCATTTTTTCCTTTATAACCAGACTTTCTCCTTCTGATACTTCAGCCATATAATCAGAGTTTTCTCTATTATACTGTCTGATTACAGTATCTTTTACAGGTCTGCATACGGATATTGTTCCAAACTTCTGTGATATTACGACTCTGTTTGGATTTTCATAAACAGCCCCATTCATTTCTGTTCTGTCTTTCACACAACTAAATGAAACATAAACAATATCCTTTATGATTTTTGTATTGCTGTCACTTCCAATATTAAAGCTTTCCACAGCAATATCTGTATAGAAAATACGGTTGTTCTCTTTATCAAGATAAAACCTGTCATTAATTTCGTTATTTACCAGCTCATATGGAAGATATAGTTCATTTCCCTCCTTATAAGCCTTTCCAATATTTTCTCCTTCAAGAAGAATGACATACTCATTGTCTGACAAAATTCCGTAAAACCCTTTCAAATCTGTCTGTTTTCTCTGTGATGCCCTTGTACAGCCTGCTATAATCAATATTGGCGTTAACAATATCAACAGCATCCATATTTTTCTAAAAAACCCTTTGTCCATTTTAAATTCCCTTCCTTATTTACATGTAATTAAAGTATTATCTGTGCTGCATATCAATGCATTTTCTTCACTTTGTTTAAAAAATAGCGTCTTTTGGCAATATTATGGTATAATTGCAAAACAATAAACCCTGACACAAAATATCTCTTTATTATGATATAATAATATACAAAGGAAATCAAGTTCTTATCGTATTTTTTCAACCTCTCACGACGAAAGCCGCGGAAGAAATTACTTTATTTATAAATTTTTTTAACTGTAAAATCAAATTTGCCCTCCCAACCCTGACAAAAGCTGTTTCTGAAAATCCATGACATACTTCCTTTTTTGTATTTGTGAAAATTCTCTTTCATCTTCCCAATTTGCTTTTACAACTTATGCTATACTGTCGTCAAACTTCGTTTGACGACCTGCGCACGCATCCGCGTGCTTCCTTATGCTATACTGTCATCAAACGAAGTTTGATGACCTGCGCACGCATCCGCGTGCTTCCTTGTGCTATACTGTCGTCAAACGAAGTTTGATGACCTGCGCACGCATCCGCGTGCTTTCTTATGGTATATTAAATTTTTGTATTGGATAATACGTTCGTATAAAAATTCTAGTATATATCTATCAGTGTCTCACCTCCCATCACAATTCCCATAAAGTCAAATAAATTTTTTTCAAGTATCTGTCTGTTTAAACGGTTTGTTTCTGTTTCCATCTGCTCTACAAGATTCGGGTCCCATGCCGCCAGCTCGGTTGTATACAGATTAAAAGGATAGTTTACGCAAGAAGCCTCCTGATAATCTGCCACATACAAAGAAGCATATATTTTTGCTCCCTCATATACGGTTGTATCCACATAGGCGCTGGATAACAGCAGATTTTCTTCCTCCGATGCGTTAATAAATGCCCCTGATTCCACCATGCTTTCAACCTTTTTTCCAACTGCTATTACATAGTCTTCTCCATTTGGAAAGCGGATTCGAATATCAAAGATATCATCCGATGAAATTCCTTCCGGAAGCACTATATAATCATAGAGGTAAGTTCTCACATTGTCCAAAAGCCCGCAATCCTGATAAATTACAGAATTGGTAATAATTATGCCAGCATCCATTCCCACAGATAAATACCTGCCTTCTAAATCTGATCTGTCCAATACTTCAAAGCTGCTTTTTGTTTTTACGGATATTTCCTCAAGGTCCTCTGCGCGTATCAGTTCTCCCTTGCTCATGGGGTGTGTCAGACAGTATGCTGTATACACCTTCTCAGAATTTATTTTTTCCTTTAAATTCTCCATTTCCTTATCCATCGCAGCCTTTTTATATGTAATGACCCCACTGTATACTCCCGTTGGAACAGCCGTTATCACTATTCCAAGCAGCATGGCCAGTATCAGATTTCTCTTTTTTTGCCTTATTATCGCCATATAATCCTCCATATGTTAAAATAATACAAATATATATTTATTTCCACAAATCCAA
>CAJUDQ010000024.1:39192-48084 GCA_910585215.1 uncultured Lachnospiraceae bacterium
CTACACGACGCTCTTCCGATCTTATCGCCGCAGTAAGCTGTAAGATTTCTTTATAATAAAATTGCTTCATAGTACACAGCTTCTGTTTCGGAAATACCATAAGGGTTTAAAAAAAATTTTTTATTCATTACCTCTATATTGTGTTTACCCTTTATCATCTTTATATCATCCTCATCTCCGCTTAGCAGAAACAGCCATTTTCCAATACCTGGAAAATTTTTTGCATATTCATAAAACTCCAGATACTTTTGGTATTTCCATAGATTTACAGAACCCATCACTATCTTTTTATCACACCTCAAAAAATCCTCTATTGATTTTTGATATTCACATCCAAAGTCTGTGACTATGCAATCATACTCCATATTACAAATTTTAGAATATTGCGCTTTTGTAATAGATGGATAATAGTGAATTCTGAAAATTTCAAATGGTATTTCATGATAATTTTTTCCAAAATAAGTATCTTTTATCTGTTCAAATGAACTTTCTCCATTCATTTCTGCCAGAGCCACCCGCTTGCAGCGCACCTCCTGAAGATAAGACGCCAGACCTACCGCCAGAGCAGTCACCCCTTCTCCTCTGTCCATTCCCATAATTCCTATGCTAAACAGTCTGCTTTCACTATATGTTTTTTTCATTTCTGAATCTTTCCTTTCAAACTCGAATTTTCTCAGCTTTTTGTTTTAAACTCCAATATCCAGCTGCTGAGCAATCTTTTTGTATACCATATCTGACAGATTTTCACCCTCTGCTGACAGATATGGCATATCATATCCTGATACCCCCAAAGCAGGTATATATTTTTCCTCTCCCTGTCCGCCATTGAAGTTCCATATCCACAGAATTTTATCCTGTGGGTTCAAAATCACTCTCTTTTCCATAATATTTACTGCCAATGCTGTATAATCTTCCTCCCAACTGCTTATTCCTGCTACCAGAACAAGCCGGCTTCCATATTCCTTCGCTTCATCAAACACTCCCTCATCTTTGATAATCACCGTGCTTGATGTTTCTATCTGTATCTTTTTGCTGTTATAAAGAGGCCTGATTGGAATCCCCTGATAATAAAAATTTCCCTTTCCATAGCGTATATTTTCATTTTTTCGAACAATTTTGCGTACCATTTCCGTTTCATTGTTTTCCTGATACAAAACATCTGTCCCCTGTCTGACAAGATATTCGGTAAACGCCATCGCCAGTACAGATGTGCCGATTCTTGACTGTGTACCTGCAAATGATATAATAATTGGATGGTTAATGTTATTTCTGTCTGTATTGTTTTCTTCTTTTTTACAACTTTTATCAGAAACAAAGATAAGCTGTTTTTCCAGAATCTTTAATTTTTCTGACAATAAATCTACAGATGCAAATCTGTCTTTTTTGCTTTCCTCCATACATCCCGCCAGAATATGAGCCATATATTCAGGAACCCTGTTTATACCCTCTCTTCCTCTGATTCCGGTCAGCATAAAACACAGACATGCACCGATTCCGTAAATATCTGTTCTGACATCTACCCCGCTTCCCTGATACTGCTCTGGTGCAGCAAATCCCTGTGTACCTTTTAAATATGTTTTTTCACTTAAATGACTGGCATACGATGCGTTTCCAAAATCAATCAGGTAAAGCTTTCTTTCATAAATCATAATATTTTTTGGCTGAATATCCAAATGCAGAATCGCATCTGGTTTTACAGAATGAAGATAACTTACAATATCTGCAAGCTGTCTACCGTAGAATACTGTATTTTTTACATCAAATATTCCCTCTGATTGTATTATCTCACTCAGAGTTTTTCCCTGTATGTATTCCTCAACAATATAGTAATATTTTTCCGTTTCTTCTACGTCATAAATCACCGGTATTCCTGAAAAATTTAATTGTTTTAAAATGGAAACTTCTGATTGCAGACTTTCATAACCTTCTTCATCCCGAAGAACCTCTTTGATAATCCTTTTGCTGCCCATTGCATGATTGACAGCCAAAAGAACTCTGTTTTTGTCTGACTTCTTTAAGACCTTTTGTATACGATACTTAGAAAATAGAATTTCTTCTTGTTTGTTAGTAATAATTACTGTCACTTCCTTTCAGCAGCAGAAATCATTAACTATCCTTAATTATTATAATATAATTTCTTAATTTTTGCAAGTATTTTTTTATTTTTTTTAATTTTTTCATAAAATTAGCATTGTTCCAGTAAATTCCTCGCATATTTTTATATAAATTTTATCATAATATACTTTACATCCTGGTTTATTATGAGTTATACTATATGAGTGAAAAATTAACAAGTATTCAGTAACACCTAACGTATACAAACATAGATTATAAAACCTGATAGTATCTTCTAATCAGTAATAAATCAGATTGGAGCAGCTATGAAGATTGAAAAAATTAGTGAAAATCAAATAAAGTGCACCTTAAATAAAACAGATTTGGCTTCACGCCAGATTAAAGCAAGTGAGCTTGCCTATGGAACTGAAAAGGCAAAACTTCTGTTCCGTGATATGATGCAGCAGGCCGCCAGTCAGTTTGGCTTTCACGCAGAAGATTTCCCTCTTATGATAGAAGCCATTCCTGTACCAGGCGACAGCATTATTCTTATTATTACCAAGGTAGAGGACCCTGATGAGCTTGATACCAGATTTTCAAATTTCTCACCAGATGACTCTGAGCAAGATGAAGATTCTGAGATTGATTATGAATATATGGAGGACATGGAGGATATTATTGATGAAGGAGAAGATAATTCTTCAAATCTTCTTGAAATGTTTAATCATGTAAGAGATAAACTGGAATCTCTTTCTTCCAATAAAGATTTCATTCCTCTTGCGGACTTTCTCAATTCGACCGCAAAAACAAAGACTGCAAAAACTTCCACCAAATCTCTGCCGGAAATTATCACAAGAATATATTCTTTCGATAACTTAAATACACTTATTTATTTGTCCGGATATCTGCATAATTACCGCGGTCAAAATTCATTATACAAATCCAGACAAAATAACCGTTATTATCTTATTATGAATAATTCTTCACAAAGCATTCAGGAATTTTCTTCAACATGTGCGATTATTTCTGAATTTGGCAGCACAGAAAACTATTCTTCTGTGAGTGAAGCTTATTATAAAGAGCACTTTGACAAAATCATTGAAAAAAAGGCTTTACAAAAATTACAACTAATCAACAATACAGGAGGTTCTGAAAATGGCACAGATAACTAAAGACATGATTATTGCAGATATTATTGAGGTAGATACAGAATTGATACCAGTTCTTATGGAGGCCGGCATGCATTGTGTGGGCTGTCCGTCAGCACAGGGAGAATCATTGGAGGAAGCATGTTTTGTTCATGGACTGGACCCCGATGAAGTAGAAGCAAAGTTGAATAATTATCTTGCAGAAAAAGTATAATTATTCAACCAGGAACAGCAAGGAGTCCCTTTCCTATTAAATAGGGGAGGAATTGTTCAAAACAATCATAACGGCAACAGTGGGCAGAGCGAAAGCAGTATCCCCTGCTGCCATGAGGCAATTTTCTATCAAACAGAAATTGAGGTATTGCAAAAAGTGTTAAAAACCTTTTGTAATACCTCAAATTTTTTACTTTTTCCTTACTGTCAGATAATGTGCTCCTGCTGCTTCTAATGCGCTTTTTGCATCCTGATAACTCATTTTTATAATTTCTCCACTCTGACACACAGTAAATGCCAGTGTGTCAATATTTCCCTTATACCCTGAATATGCGGACAAGATGACACATCCATATTCATTCAAATACGTAAGAACGGGTATATCATATGCTCCAAAATACAACAGAGCAGAAATATCGACGCCTGAAATATCAACTACCTCATAATCTGTATCTGCCATAACTATTTCCAGTGAGGTATATCCTTTTGCAATCAAAGCGCTGGTATCCCCAAGCTTTGCCAGCTCGGGCTTGATGATTCTTCCCCAGAACAACCTGCCGCTGTCTTCTACTACTGTTCCAAATATGGAATTTGCATATGTCACCGCATCCTGTGCCCTGTTGAAAATTCCCATAAGACCTTCTGAACCATAGACATAATACTTATTTGTCACATATTCCGACTGCTCAAGGTCTAATGTATTTGCACTGACAAACTCTATCTTCTCTGTCGAAACAGCCTGAAACTTATTCTTTGAAGTAATTGTATAAGCAAGTGTAAGTGTAAGTTCTGTTTTCTTTAATTCTGTACTGATACGGGAAAGTGCCACCAGATTCTTATCCTCTCCCTTTCGATTGACATATTTATCCTCGGAGGTATCTGTAAAGCTTCCGTCTGCATTTTTTACTTTTCTTGCAAATGTCATAACATTTTCTTTGATTGAAACATCTGTCACGTAAATGTTTTCTTTCGCATAAGTTTCTATCTGCTCTTCCTCCTCTTCCGGTTCTTCTTCCTTTTCCCCCTCTTTTTCCTCTTTCTTCTCTTTGTTCTTTTCATTATATAAAACTACATTTATCTTATACATTGGAAATATGGTTTCGCCGTAAGCGTCCTGATAAATATCTGTGGCATGGGCAATTCCGTAAATCAAGTCATTTCCTATAAAACCGATTACTTTTATTTTATCACCCTCTTCAGCGGTAATCACATAATCTCTTTCGGCGTCCACATCAATAATCCGGATACTGTCTGCATTGTATACACTGGCATTTTCATGCCACGCCAGAATATTATTATATTCATTTATAATATAATTTCCATCCGTCAGACCTGTTACAAGCTGCATATATTCATTGCTGTCCATAGTCACAGTGTAAATACTGTTTCCAACCATAAAATACAGCAGATTTTCATCTGTCATATATGCAAATTTGCCCACACTGTCCTTAAATATATGGAACGGCTTGTCCGATGGTACAAATACAAGCTCTTTTACTGAATTATTCTTATAGTCACAGATGTACAATGCCACTCCTACCTGTCCTTCATGCGCTCCTTTTGCCATATAGCCATATACAAGAAACATGGTATTTCCCTTTGAATCTACTGAAAGAATTTCAATATCAAAATTATTATTTTCAATTCGCACATCTTCCTCGTTCAACTTTTCAAAAGAAAAAACCTCTGTCATTTTATTTTCTTCCATATCCAGAAGAAACAAGCTTCCCTCTTTTACAAATGCTACAAAGGAGCCTGTCGGATTTGTTTTGTGATGTACATCCAAGTCATCATCAAGTCCGAGATTAATTCGGGAAGATGATATGGTATGTGTATTGGGGTCAAAAATCTGATTCGCATGACGTTCATATACATCAAGATACATCACATCATAATTTGTTCTGAGTCGAAAATATTCTGTTACATTATAATACTGCCGATTTCCATATTCATCATCTGCCATTACTTTATATTCCAGCTCATAACACCCAATCTTTCCCAAGATTTCCTTTATGGTAACTATCGGTTCTGTTTCCCTTGTCACCTTTAAATTCCCCCAGTCTATATTATTATAGCTGGATTTAATATCCACATATGCAAGACTGGTGCTGTCTGCCTTGGGGTCATATTCCAGATAGTTTCTATATTTTTCAGATGCCTCTTTTTTTATCGTAAGCCTGCTGAAATCAGCTACAAATTCCAGTTGATTGTCAATGTCATGTTCTTCAGGATTTTTCAGATTTACATAATAATAAACATTTCCATGCGTTTCCGTCACAAGCCTGATTACAAGAAGATATTCTTCCTCCTTCTGCATAATATTTGAGGTTTGAATGGTCAGATACATATCATTTCCGTCGGATACCCATTCCTTTATTTCCTCTGCAACAATTAAGCGCTTTGTATCTACACTTCTTATTTCATAGGAAATACCGGCAATGACATTTTCATATCTTTCTATATCAAGTTCTATTTTCCCATTATCACCATACGGTGTAATAGCAGTACGCATATATTGTCCCTTCATGGCTACAGTATAACCATGAAGAATATTGATTTCCCTGCCCTGATATTTCATAATAATAACCGGCAGTGTTGCCGTACTGATGGTTTCTGTAGGGTCCTTTGTCTCCTCATAGGTAATGATAAAATAGGAAGCAATGGTTCCTATAAATATAAAAAGCAGAAAAATTAATTTTAATACAGTTGATTTTATTACTTTCATTTAAAATAAGCCCCTTATAATAGATTGTTTTTTGACAACATAGATATATCATTAGGTCATCAAACTTTGTTTGACGACATGTATCACAATGAAGCACGCAGATGCGTGCGCAGGTCATCAAACTTTGTTTGACGACATTATAACATATTTATTTCAGGGACAACAGGTATTTTATAAAATTTTCTGCTGAATAAAATAAAATTTAAAGGGAATACTCTGAAAAACAATTCTGGAAAGGAGCTCTTTTTATGAAAGTAAGAAAAACTATCCTGTATACAGGCGCCGCTTTATGGTTAATTGCATTTATTCAGCTGCTCAGCACAGGTTTTACAACACAGAGTGATGAAGAAGCGATTGTCACCGCATTTGCAGATAATGATTTTTTTGATACTGTCAGTACCATCCGTGCTGTTGGTACTTATGGCAGTCAGTATATTCCCGAATCAGAAAGGGAAAAGATTCTTCTTGATATTGCTCACAGCCTTGATATCAGTACATCTCTGGTTTATGACTCGGAAACAAAAGATGGCATTACCACCTCATCGCTGGCACGCACTGGAGACAATGCCCAGACCGTATTGAAGTTAATCACTGTAGAAACTGCTGTTTCTGCTGACGAAATCAGTCTGAAAAATACAGTCAGCGCCGTAATGGAATTTGACCAATCTCTGGAAAGTGCCTTTTTTTATAAAGATAAGCTCAAAAATGCATTTGAAAATGCTGGTATCAATCCAGACATTTCCATTCATCTGAAGGGAGATATCGCGGGGTCTCTGTCCATGTCTCAGAAAAATATGATTGCAGATAAAATTATAGAAAGTTCTGGCGGAAAAATTGTAACAGAAAGCCGCAGCAATCAGCTTTTTACAGTATATGCCTATACAGACAAGATTGATGACTATGTTTTACGCGGAAGCATGAAAACAAATCTGAATGTTGCCATTAGTTATAATGAACAAAAAAATGTAACGGAGGTTTATATGGCAACTCCATTTTTAAATCAGGATTATTAAGGCATATTGCTTACTTTTTCTCTTATTTCTGTAATATTTTTTATATTTTAAAATATATATAAAATAAACATTGTAAATAATATGAGGAATAAAATGAGCCTTTATCCCTGTGAAAAATCATATCCCGATGCAGCATTTTTAAAAACCATGTATCCTCAGTCTGTGACTTTGCTGTATGAATATATTTCTGATGCGGCAGATAAGCTGGAATATGAGGGAAGCTTTATGTTTGATGAATATCCGGACAGAGAAGTTGTCCTAAAATTTATTGGTGATATCTATGCACGAGCTTTGCCTTCCATCCCTTCTGGAGACCAGCCGAACTCTTATTTATATGAACTGATAGCCGTAATGACCATTAATGAACTGATTCATCGGCGTATGAGAAAAAGAGAGTTTTAACAAAGTATCTGTAACAAAGTATTTTTGACACTCTATATTATAAAAACCTTTTTACACTTTCTTTGATAAATCCTTTAATCAACAAAGTGTTAACTGTTTAACCTGTTCTTTCAGGCTGCTTAGGGGAAATTACTTTTCAAATTTCCTATAAAGTAAAGAATATAAAACAATTTTTTATAATAAAAAAGCTGCTGCATTTAATATATTTTATAGTTGACTATATTTTATATTAAATGCAGCAACCCTTTTTTATTTTACAGAAAATTACTCCTCAACTATTTTCCTCTTACAGTAACAGCTCTATTTTTTTATCTGTGATTTGATATTTCGTGTACTTTACATGCACCGCATCAAACATTCTTTTGGATGCTCGTGTATTCTCCGAATCTGCATATTTATCCTCTGCATATACTACCTCTCGTATTCCACATTGAATAATTGCCTTGGCGCACTCATTACATGGAAATAAAGTCACATATATTTTGCAGCCTTCAAGACTTCCGCCCCGATAATTTAGAATTGCATTTAATTCACTGTGCGTAGAATAAAAATATTTGCTGTCCTCATATCCCTTTCCATCTCTGCCCCAGGGAAATTCATCATCTGAACAGCCTACGGGAAACCCGTTATATCCCATAGATAAAATTTTATTATCTGGACTTACAATGCATGCTCCCACCTGAGTATTCGGGTCCTTGGAACGCATGGCAGACAATGCCGCTACTCCCATAAAATACTGGTCCCACGAAATATAATCTTTTCGCTTTTCATTATTCATAGTCGTTTTACTCTATCCCTTCAATTCTTCTGATATGTCTTTCATCATTTGAAAATGGGGTATCTAAAAAAGTATCTACAATTTTAAGTGCAAGTCCTGCTCCCACTACTCTTCCTCCAAGGGCAAGTATATTTGCATTGTTATGCTGTCTGGTTGCTTCTGCCATAAAACAGTCTGTACATAAAGCACAGCGAATCCCTTTGATTTTATTTGCCGCAATGGAAATGCCAATTCCCGTTCCGCAGATTAAAATTCCTCTCTCACACTCTCCCTCGGTAATGGCCTGTGCTACTTTTTTTGCATAGATTGGATAATCTGTAGAAGCAGTATCATAAGTGCCAAAATCCTTAAATTCAAATCCACGCTCTTCCAAATGCTTCATAATCTCCTGCTTTAATTCAAACCCTCCGTGGTCACACCCTATTGCTATCATTTTTTTCACCTGTTCTGCCTTTGCGGCATCCTTTCTATTTTTTTCTTCTGCCTCCCAAAGGGTGGCTATATACCGTTTGTTCAAACTTATAAAAAGTTGGAACTTCCTTTTTCTTCGTATCTGCT
>CAJUDQ010000025.1 GCA_910585215.1 uncultured Lachnospiraceae bacterium
TTCCTCTGATATTATATCATGACGATATATTTTTGTCTATATTTTTAGACAGGCTTAAACAGGGTAGCAGCTTTGCTGCCATGTCTCTTTGCGACACAGCCCTCTGGGGCTGCCATAATATGTCTACTTTTTGGTATATTTATCTATATATTTTCATATTTTTAATTACTTAACAATACCTCCTGCTCCTTTGTTAAAAAATCAGTCTAAAAGCTTGGTGGAGAGCTTACCCAGATAAGCTGTGCACCTTTCTCCGAGGATATAAAATGTTTATATTTTGGCTCGAAGTAGAAAGATTCTCCGCTTTTTGCTTTGAAAATTTTGTTTCCGATGTGAATTTCAATACTGCCGGATAAGATATATCCAAACTCTTCTCCTTCGTGGGGATTATCCGGATAAGTAGAACCAGTTGCCTCAATTGTCAGAAGAATCGGTTCCATAATATTTTTCTGTGCATTGGGAATAATCCACTCGATGATATTATGTAATTCTGTATCTGTTTTTTCGAAATAATCCGTTTTTTTAAAGACAATCTGACTGTCCTCTGAATCACTGAAAAATTCCTTCAAGTCTGTACCAAGACATTGAAGAATATCCATAAGAGTTGAAATAGACGGTGATGTAAGATTTCTTTCAACCTGTGAAATAAACCCTTTGGATAATTCTGCCCTGTCTGCCAGCTCTTCTTGTGTCAATCCCTTTCGGACACGTAACCCTTTTAATTTTTTTCCAATATCCATAAATATCCTCCCGCTATTCTAAACTTTAAGTTTAGTAACACTAAACCAAACGTTTTTATTATACACAAAAAAAATGAATCGTCAATATATTTTTAGGAAAAAAGTTATTTCTTTACATGCAAAGTGTGGTATAATACTATCCAAGAAGGGATTTAACTTCAATAAAAGGAGTTGGCCCTTTTCAAAAAAGGAGTATCAAAATAATTAAACAACAAAGGAGGTTTCAATCACTATGGGACAAACATATCGTCCAAAAAAATACTCTTCATCCAGAAACCCTTACAGCCGTCGTCCTGCACGTCGCAGGCGCAGACGCCGTTATGGCTTGTTTGGAATTCCATTTTCAACCTTGTTTTTTGCTTTATTTCTTTTAACTGCAGTGATATCTGTCTGCTTTTTGACTGTGGGAAAATCAAAAAAAATACAAAGTGCCGAAGGTGGAGTAAAGACAATATTATCCAGTCAGAGTCAGGCAAAAGAGTTTGTCACATCTGAATCTAAAAAGGTAATTATGATTGACAGCGGACATGGAGGAAATGACCCGGGCTGTATAAAAGAAAATCCAAACGGGGATGTTTATGAAAAAGATGTCAATCTTGCAATTGCAAAAAAATTAAAGCCGCTTCTTGAAGCAAATGGATATCAAGTGATTATGACCAGAGATATGGATACAGCTCTTGGTCTGGATGAACGGGTGGCACTTTCCAATGAAAAACATCCTGACCTTTTTGTCAGCATACATCAGAATGCTCTGGAAAATGATACCACCTCAAATGGAATAGAGACACATTATTATGACCTTCCAGACCTTGACAGCAGACTGCTGGCGCAGAATATACAGAGATTTGTAATACAGAGCACCTCAGCTAGAGACAGAGGAACCTGTAATGACAGTGAACTTTATGTGCTGAAAAACAATACTGTACCTTGTTGTCTGATAGAAACAGGTTTTTTAAGTGCTTCAGAAGAAGGACAGAAGCTTTTGGATTCTGAATATCAGGAAAAAATTGCGCAGGGAATTGCAAAAGGTATTCAAAATTATATGGAAAAAACAAAAAATAACTAATGGAGGCCGAAAATGGGCAAAACAGTAGAAAAGCAGAAACATGAAATTATGCTTGAAAATCAAATAAAAGTAAGCTTTCTTTATCACAGCGGATTTCTGGTAGAGTTGCCAGAGATTATTTTCCTATTTGATTATTACAAAGGCGTGATACCGGAACTTGACAGCAGAAAAAATATTTATGTTTTTTCAAGCCACAGGCATCCAGACCACTTCTGTTTTGAAATTTTTGCTCTGGCTGAAAAATATCCAAATATAAAATACATTCTTTCCCGTGATATTGGAAAAAAATATAAAAAAAAATATATGATGGAAAAGAAGGGCCTGTCAGAAGAGGTCTGTCGGTTAATCACATATCTGAAAGAAGACGAGCTGTGGGAGGATGAATCTATAATTGTACAGACGATTCCCTCTACAGATGCAGGAGTTGCATTTCTTGTACAGGAAAAACAAACAAAACGAGCTGTATATCATGCCGGAGATTTGAACTGGTGGACATGGGAGGGAGAAACAGCAGAGGAATATCAGACAATGACCAAAAAATTTAAGGATTGTATAGCGTTGTTGAAACAAAAGCTTGAACGTATGGATATTTCCTGTTTTGATGCTGCCTTTGTGCCATTAGACCCAAGGCAAAAAGAGCGATATGCTATGGGATTTGATTTTTTCATGAGACATATTCCGGTAACATATGTATTTCCAATGCATGCGTTTGGAGACTATTCAGTGATAGGAAAGCTGATGAGGGATGAACTGTCAGAGAAATACAGAGATAGGATTATCAACATCTGCGGACAGGAAAAAAGAAAGGTAAAGATTTTAAATCCGGAGATGAGAAGACGGGTAAAGGAATTATTAAATAGATAAAAGGAGTTCGTATGCAGAAAGAAGCAGACAGGCAAAAGAACAGACATCATATTTTTAAAGGCCTGAAAATTACTGCTGCCTCTCTTTTGTCCATTGTGGCAGCAAAGGAACTGGGGCTTTTGTATGCCCCTACAGCGGGCATTATTACTATTTTAAGCATACAAAATACAAAAAGAAGTACATTAAACACCGCCGCAAAGCGCAGTATGGCATTTGCGGCGGCTGTCCTTTTGGCATGGTTTTGTTTTGAGGGACTGGGATATACTGTATTTTCCTTTGGTGTATATTTGTTTTTGTTTTCCACGCTGTGTTTTGTCTGTGGATGGGTAGAGGCAGTTGCTATGGTTTCCGTACTTATCACACATTTTCTTATAGAAGAGAATATGGACTGGCAAATTTTAATAAATGAAGCTGGATTGTTTGTGATTGGCACAGGAACAGGGATTATTTTTAACAGCGCTTTGCGAAGAAGAGAGAAAGAGTTTCATATTCTGGCAGATTTGACAGATAATGAGATAAAGGGGGTATTGAAAAGAATGTCGCAATGGCTTCTTGTAGAAGACAAATCCGATTATAGTGACCAGTGTTTTGCAGAGCTTGAAAAAAAGGCGGATACGGCAAAGAAAAAGGCGTATGAGAACTGGGAAAATACGTTATTTTCTTCTGATTACAGAGAAATTGACTATATAGAAATGAGAGAAAGACAAATTACTGTCTTAAAACATATGTATAACAGTATCAAAATGTTAAAAGGCATACCAGTACAGACAGAAAAGGTGGCTCGAATTATCGCAACAGTAGAAAGGGACTATCATAAGGGAAATCCGGTAGATAATCTGATATATGAGTTAGAACAGGTATTTGAAGATATGAAAAAAGAAAGGCTCCCGCAGAACAGGGAGGAATTTGAGGACAGAGCAGTGCTGTATTATATTATGAAGCAATTAGATGAACTGCTGAGATATAAGCAGCAGTTTATGAAAAGAAATTAAAATCTGAAAGGTATTAGAAAAGAATAACTAGAACTCTCCTTTCTGCGGAAATCTTTCTATAAGACTTTATCTGTGGAAAATTATTTTGGAAAAATTATTTTCCCAAAGTTATTTGCAAAAGATTGCGGGCAATCAGTTTTTGACTGGTTGCCTTTCTTTTTTTATAGGAAATTGCTTTGCGAATTTCCTATAAGCAGCCTGAAAGGGCAACTATTATCGAACAAAGTGCAAAGAAGTTTTCAAATCTATAGTGCCGCAGGCACTTTGTTCTAGTGCAGTTGAAGATATTTTTCTCTTGTAGCCATGCCGCCTCGGATATGACGTTCTGATTTATTAATATCCAGCACATGGCGGACAGATTCTGAAAGTCCTTTGTTAATATCCGGAAGTCTTTCTGTACAGTCCTTATGTACGGTGGATTTGCTGACACCGAATTTTTTTGCCGCCTGTCTGACAGTGCAGCCTGTTTCAATAATATAAAGAGCAATCATGGTAGCTCTTTCTTCGATGTAATTTTTCAAAGGAAAAACCCCTGTTTGTAGTTAGTTGTTAAATCATATGCCGAAAAGGGGATAAGTATGAATGAAACTGAAAAAAAGGGTTTGAGCCGGTTCAGTAGGGAACTGAACCGGCTCAAAGAAACGAAAATGATTTACGGGGGGTGCCTGGAGCCGAAGCTCCAGGCTTGAGTATGAAAAACGGTATATTCAATAGATAGGGTACATTGAATATACAAGTAGCAATTGCTTGCTACATCTATATAATACAGAAGGTATGTGTACAAAATATGTATAAAAAGAAAATATAAAGTAAATAAAATATATATTTTTTATGAACTCAAAAAAAACCGACAAAATCTGCAAGAAAAATAAAAAAAGTTCTTCCATATTTGAAAGATATTGTATATAATGAGAAGTGGTGGAAATATCTTTGAATAAGAGCTATATTTTATTTCATTGAACAGAGTGTGTATATAGCAGCAGACACTTTGTTCTGATTATTTTACAGAGTATACTAAATAATGATAAGCATTGGCGCTGGAAGGAGACATAAATGTTAGAAACAGATATCGGGATTGATTTGGGAACAGCAAGCATACTTGTTTTTATAAAGGGAAAAGGGGTTGTACTGAAGGAGCCTTCAGTGGTGGCATTTGACAGAGATACCAACAAGATTAAGGCAATTGGTGAGGAAGCCCGTCTGATGATTGGACGTACTCCGGGAAATATTGTAGCAGTAAGACCATTAAGGCAGGGGGTTATTTCGGATTATACAGTAACAGAAAAGATGATTAAGCATTTTATACAGAAGGCAATCGGAAAAAGAACCTTTAAAAAACCGCGTATCGCGGTCTGTGTGCCAAGTGGCGTTACAGAGGTGGAAAAAAAGGCCGTGGAGGATGCTACATGGCAGGCCGGTGCGCGTTCTGTTGATATTATAGAAGAGCCAATTGCGGCGGCAATTGGAGCAGGTATTGATATCGCAAAACCATGCGGAAATATGATAGTCGATATCGGTGGAGGAACAACAGATATTGCAGTCATTTCCCTCGGTGGTGCGGTAGTCAGCACTTCCATAAAGATTGCCGGAGATGATTTTGATGAAGCGATTGTCCGCTTTATGAGAAAGAAGCACAATCTTTTGATTGGTGAGCGTACTGCAGAGGAAATCAAGATAAAAATTGGCAGTGCGTTTCCAAAGCAGGAAGTTGTAACAATGGATGTAAGAGGCCGGAATCTTGTGACAGGTCTTCCAAAAACAATTACTGTGACCTCAGAGGAAACAGAGGAGGCGCTTCGTGAGGCAACCTCACAGATTGTAGAGGCAGTGCACAGCGTACTTGAAAAAACGCCGCCGGAACTGTCTTCGGATATTGCAGAGCGCGGCATTGTGCTGACAGGCGGAGGTGCTCTTCTGCAGGGACTTGAGGAACTGATTGAAAGCAAGACAGGGATTAATACTATGACAGCAGAGGACCCTATGACAGCAGTTGCTGTTGGAACAGGCAAATATATTGAGTTTTTGAGCGACAGCGGAAATGATTAGATTTTAAGTAAAAAGGAAGAGAGAGTTATATGATTAGAGGATTATATGCAGCATATACGGGTATGATTAACCAGCAGGAAAGGCTGGATACTGTGACAAACAATCTTGCAAATGCAACAACTACGGGATTTAAGCGGGAAGGCTTGACTTCAAAGGCTTTTGACCAGATGCTGACCATAAAGATTCGGGATTTATCTGTGCCTTATATTAATGAAGGCGTTGGTCGAATGAGTCTTGGTGTAAAGATAGGAGAAAATTATACAGACTATAAACAGGGGTCTTTTCGGGAAACAGGGAATACCTATGACCTTGCGATTGATGGAAATGGATTTTTTGCAATTGCGTTTACTGACAAACTGGGCAGAGAAACCATTAAATATACAAGAGATGGGCAGTTTACAACGGATGTTGATGGAAATTTAAGAACCCTTGAAGGTGATTATGTACAGGGAGAAGGCGGAAATATCACGATTCCGACAGAGAGTTCAAGGATTTTTATTGATACAAACGGGGATATTTATGCGGATGATGTTTATGTAGATACTGTTGAAATTGTAGATTTTGAAGATTATAATTATCTGAAAAAATATGGCGAAAATCTTTATGACCTTGTGGAAGGCGGGAGAGAACGGGATACTACAGCAGGCGTACGACAGGGATATCTTGAAATGTCCAATATTAATGTAGTAAAAGAAATGGTAGAAATGATTACCATATCCAGAGCATATGAAAGTAATCAGAAGCTGATTCAAGCGGCAGATGATATGCTTGATAAATCTGTCAATCAGGTAGGAAGAGTATAGGAGGTATAAAATCATGATGAGATCACTTTGGACGGCTGCATCAGGAATGACATCACAGCAGATAGCCGTAGACGTTATTGCAAATAATCTGGCAAATGTCAATTCAGCAGGCTATAAAACACAGACAGCACAGTTTAAAACTCTGCTGTATCAAACTTCACAGGCGATTACCACAAGTGCAAACGGCGCAACAAAGCCGGTGGGCGCACAGGTAGGACTGGGTGTCCGCAATTCTGCAATTGCCACAATTTTCCGTCAGGGAAATATGACAGAGACAGAAGTAGACACTGATTTTGGAATTAATGGAGATGGATTTTTTCAGGTTCAGGATGCAAATGGCGGGATTCTGTATACAAGAAATGGTTCCTTTACATGGAGTCCGATGGGCGACGGTGTTATGATGCTGTGTAACAGTGAGGGATATGGAGTGCTTGATTCTACAGGAGTACCGATTACACTGGATTCTTCTGAGTATGATATGAGCAAGGTGATGATTGATACTACAGGTACTTTATGTTATCCGGGAGAAACCGGACAGCCGGAATCTCTTGGGATTCAGATTGGACTGGTACAGTTTTCCAACCCGGGAGGACTTGAAAAAATGTCTGACAGTACATATACAGAAACAGAAGCCTCTGGACCTGCTATTTACGAGGCAGATAATCCAAACATTAAACAGTCTGTACTGCGTCAGGGCTGGCTCGAAGCATCCAATGTCAATGTGGCAGATGAAATGGTAAATTTGATTGTTGCGCAACGTGCCTATGAGATGAACTCAAAGGCCATTACGGCATCCGACGAGATGCTTCAGCAGGCAAACCAGTTAAAGAGATAGTGAGTTAGAAAACAGTCCATAAAGGACGGTAAGGAGAAAAAACTATGAATACAATCGCAGGCGGTTCGGATTTGTTATCCTATTATAATGAGTTATATTCCACTTCTGGCAAGACTTCAGGGAGCAGTCTGGAAAATACTTTGACAAACAAAGATTATTCGACGGCAACCGAGAAGGAATTGATGGATGTCTGCAAGCAGTTTGAATCCTACTTTGTAGAACAGATGTTAAAGCAGATGGAAAAAATGGTGCCAAAAAGTGAGGAAAGTTCTACCACAGATAAATATATGGATTATTTTGGAGATACCTTTCATCAGTATATTGCAGGAACCATTACAGAAAGCAATGGCGGACAGGGAATCGGCATTGCAAAAACATTATATAAGCAGATGAAAATAAATTACGGACTGGAATAATATCAAATGAGTTCATTAAGCGGTTATGTAGAAAAAATTGTATACAGAAACAGCGACAATGGATATACAGTGCTTACGGTGGCTGACCGAAATGATGAGGTTACGTGCGTAGGCACTTTTCAGTATATCAGCGAAGGAGAATATGTGGAGCTGGAAGGCGATTATGTGACACATCCTTCCTATGGAGAGCAGCTTTCTGTCCATTCTTATGAAATAAAGGAACCAGAAGATGAAAGAGCAATTGTCAAATATCTTGGCTCTGGTGCAATTAAGGGGATAGGTCCTGCTCTGGCAGACAGAATTGTCAGACATTTTAAAAGTGATGTTTTTCGCATTATCGAGGAGCAGCCGGAGCGTCTTTCAGAGGTAAAGGGAATCAGCAAGAGGATTGCCATAGAAATTGCAGACCAGCTTGAGGAAAAAAAGGATATGCGTCAGGCAATGATTTTCCTTCAGCAGTATAATATTTCCATGAATCTTTCCATAAAAATATACAACACTTATGGTCCGGACCTGTATACGATTATTAAAAAAAATCCTTACAGGCTGGCAGATGATATTGACGGAGTTGGATTTAAGATAGCCGATGAAATCGCTATGAAGGTGGGAATCAGCAGTAATTCGGATTTCAGAATCAAAAGTGGAATCCAGTATATTCTTTCTGCTGCAGGTTCTAACGGGCATGCCTATCTCCCACAGGAGGTACTTCTTGAGGATATAAAGAACATGCTTCTCATTGAGACGGACGATATTGACAACTATCTTATGGATTTGGTGATTGATAAAAAGATAGTGGTAAAAAAATCAGAGGATGGCAATCGTGTCTATTCTTCCATATATTATTATGCAGAGCTGAATATCGCAGCAAGGTTGCGTGAACTGGATATTCGAAATGAAGTTTCGGAACAGATACTGGAAAAGGAGATTGACAAAATACAAAAGGAATCTTCACTGATACTTGATAAACTGCAAAAGAGAGCTGTTATGGAAGCGGTGAAGTGTGGTATTCTGATTATTACCGGCGGACCAGGTACTGGAAAAACTACTACGATTAATACAATGATTCGATATTTTGAAGAACATGGAATGGAACTTCTTTTGGCTGCTCCTACAGGACGCGCGGCAAAGCGCATGACTGAAGCCACAGGACATGAAGCGCAGACAATTCACAGAATGTTGGAAATTACCGGTGCTCCAGATGAAAATGATGTCAAAAATGAACATCTGGGGATGAGATTTGAAAGAAATGAAAACAATCCACTAGAAGCAGATGTGGTGATTATTGATGAAATGTCGATGGTAGATATGTTTTTGATGAATGCGCTGGTTCGGGCACTGGTTCCGGGAACAAAACTGATTCTGGTAGGAGATGTAAATCAGCTTCCAAGTGTAGGCCCTGGAAATGTATTAAAGGATATGATTTGTTCTCATTGTTATAATGTGGTAATGCTCACAAAAATATTCCGGCAGGCAGCCCAGAGTGGTATTATTGTCAATGCCCACAGGATTCATGATGGAGAAGTTATCAGACTTGACAATGCCCATAAGGATTTTTTGTTTATCAAGAGAGCAGAGGCAAACCAGATTATCAGTGCTGTGATTACTCTTATGAAAGAGAAGCTTCCAAAGTACGTAAATGCACAGCCAATTGAAATACAGGTGCTTACTCCCATGCGCAAGGGTGCACTTGGAGTAGAACGGTTAAATGAAATTCTTCAACAGTATCTCAACCCGCCGGAAGCAGGAAAAAAGGAAAAAGAGACAGGAAACAGCATATTCCGTGAGGGTGACAAGGTTATGCAAATCAAAAACAACTACCAGACAAAATGGGAAAAACGCGGCTATCACGGGGTTGTGCTGGAACAGGGCACAGGGATATTTAATGGGGATATAGGAGTAATTCGAAATATCAATACCTATATGGAAAGCCTTGAAGTGGAGTTTGAAGATGAGAAGTTTGTGGTTTATTCCTTTAAGGAACTGGAAGAATTGGAGCTTGCCTATGCTGTCACCATACACAAATCTCAGGGAAGCGAGTATCCTGCAGTTATTTTGCCGCTTTTGACAGGACCGAGAATGTTGATGAACCGGAATCTCCTATATACAGGAGTGACAAGAGCAAAAAAATGTGTCTGTATAGTAGGAATGGAACAGGCAGTACAGCAGATGATAAATAATGAGAGTGAACAGAAAAGATACTCTTCTCTCGATGAAAGAATTTATGATATGGATCATTTAAAGGAGGCTGCGTGGCAGATACAAAATTAAAAAATACAGGCAGGCTTTTGCAGCTTTTCTTTCCAAAAACCTGCCCTGTCTGTGAAGAAATATTGGAAAAAAATCGGGAAATATGCGAAAAATGTGAAAAAAATCTTCGTTATATCAGTGAGCCGAAATGCAAAAAATGCGGAAAACCTTTCGAACCGGAGGAATCTGGTTCTGAATTTAGAGAATATTGCATGGACTGTGCCAAAAGGGCACATGCTTATGAATCTGGTATGGCAGTTTTTCAATATAGTGATGAGCTCAGGGAATCCATTTACCGTTTTAAATATTATAATCAGAGAACCTATGCAGAGTTTTACGGCAAAGCAATGGCGCACTATAAAAAACAGATACAAGACTTTGGCATACAGATTCTTATTCCAGTGCCGATAAGCCGGAAAAGAAGGATTGCAAGAGGCTACAATCAGGCGGAGCTTATGGCGCAGGCACTTGGAAGGGAGTTAAATCTTCCTGTGAACAAAAATTGTCTGGTTCGGGAAAAGAATACACTTCCTCAAAAAGAGCTGAATGAACAGGAACGCAGAAATAATTTAAAAAATGCTTTTAAAATCTCTGAAAATGTTATAAAATATAAGAAAGTATTATTGGTGGACGATATTTATACAACAGGCAGCACAGTCGATGCATGTGCTGTGGTATTAAAACAGGCAGGAGCAGAAAAGGTGTATTTTATCAGTCTTTGCATAGGGGCGATTTAATATAAGCGATTGGTCTTGCAGGCTGGTGATACAGATATACAAATGATATGAAAAGAATAGTTTTATAGATTGGAGGAATTACGATATGGAAGTTATGAATTGCAGAAATTGTAAAAGGCTGTTTAACTATATTGGTGGACAGATGATATGTCCTTCCTGTAAGGATAAGCTGGAACAGAAGTTTTTGGAAGTAAAACAATACATCAGAGAAAATCCAGGCAAAAATATTTCCGAAATTTCCAAGGATATGGATGTTTCCATACATCAGCTTAAAACATGGGTGCGTCAGGAGCGTTTAAGTTTTACTTCGGAATCCAATATGACGATTGACTGTGAAAAATGCGGCGCGCCGATTCGAACTGGAAGATTCTGTGAAAACTGTAAGAGAAGTATGGTAAATACACTCGATGCATTATATAAGAAAGATGATGTTTCAAAGCCGAAGCGTCACGAATCAGATAAAATGAGACATCTTTAAGCAGAAAATGGGAACCGACAATTATGAAAAAAGAATGGCTTTTGCCCATTCTTTTTCTTTTGGACTAAAGTTATGGAAAAAAAAACCGATATTAAACATAGAGCAAATAAATTCGATGAAGAGCAAGGAGGCGTATAACATGAGAATAGATGCTTTAAATCAGGTCGGTCAGATTTATGATGCGAAGGGAAATAGAAAAGTAAACCGTGCATCAAAAGCAGCCGACAGCGACAAGGTTGAAATATCAAGCTTTGGTAAAGACTTGCAGATTGCAAAACAGGCAGTAGCCGGCGCTTCTGATATCAGAGAGGAAAAGGTGGCTGAATACAGAAAACGTATTGCAAACGGCACATACAATGTATCGGCAGAAGCTTTTGCAGATAAGATACTGGCTGAATATGACGAATGATTTACCAAATAGATTATGTGTAAGGAGAGAATCAGGTGGCTAGTTTAATTGATGAATTAATAAGCGTATTAGGTGCGGAGAATGAGGAATACAGGGAGCTGACCAAGATTTCCTCTGAGAAGACGACAGTCATTATCAGGGAAGACCTTGACAGACTCCGTGAAATCACTGCGAAGGAGCAGGAGCACGCCGGTACGCTTATTAATTTGGAAAAAAAGAGGGAAAGTGTTACCGCAGATATTGCACTGGTATTAAATCAAAATCCAGAGGATTTGACGGTAAAGACTATTATCAATATTCTGGCGGGACAGAAGGAGGTTCAGGCACGACTTACACAGGTGCATGACGATTTGAGAAATACCCTGAAACGTTTTTCTATGGTCAATGAGATTAATAAAAATTTAATCAAAGAATCATTGGAGATTATTGATTTTAACCTTAATTTTATCAAGGGAATGTATCAGGCACCCGAAGTTGCGAATTATTCCAGAGATGCAATGAATGTATCTCCTGCATTAGACCTTGGCGTATTCGACGCGAAACAATAAATAGAAGGGCGTGCCACGTGCGCGCAGGTCATCAATCTTCGGTTGGTGACATGAAAAATAGGAGGGCGTGCCACGTGCGCGCAGGTCATCAACCTTCGGTTGGTGACATAAAAAAATAGGAAGTTGGTGACACAATGCCATTAATTACAAATTTTTATACTGGCGTGTCTGGATTGACCAGCAGCCAGAATGCAATCAACATTACAGCACATAATGTTGCAAATGTGCATACAGAGGGTTATGTCAGGCAGCAGGCCCAGTTTTCCGATACGGCATATAAAACCTATGGGAATTCAAAAGTAAATACCATGCAGATTGGGTATGGTGTAAACACTGCAAGAACACTGCATTACAGAGATATTCTTCTGGATATGGCATACCGCGAACAGAGTGGAAGAGAAAATTATTACAGCATGAAATACAATGCTATGGATGAGGTTATGAATATTTTTGGAGAGATGAATAATCAGAGATTCCAGAAAAATATGTCAGACCTCTGGTCGGCGCTCAGTGAAGTGTCCAAGATGCCAGACGATGCAGTTGCACGTTCTTCTCTTATTATGAATGCAGATGCGTTTATGACAAGAGCAAAAGAGGTATACGATGATTTGTTCAGCTATCAGGAGAGACTGGATGAAAAAATTGTTGAAACAGTAGACAGAATCAATGTAATCGCGGCAAAGATTGACAATTTAAATGATTTGATACAGGGAATAGAGGGACCAGATATTGAACAGGCAATGAATTTCCGTGACCAGAGGGATTTGCTTCTCGATGAACTGGGCAGCCTGATTAATATTCAATATTCCGAAGACCACAATGGATATGTGACAGTAAGAGCAGAAGGGGAAGAATTTATCACAAAGGGCGGATATTTCCCAATGGGAATAGAGATGCGTGACGGTCCGAATAAATCAACCTTTGTAACACCTGTATGGCCGCACAATCATAAAAAGGGTGAGCCCGCAAAGGAAGTTTTTAATTTTGATGTGGAAATCAGCACTGCAAAAGACAATGACATCGGAGAGCTGAAAGGGATTCTTCAGTCAAGAGGAAGATATACTGCAAATTATACAGATATTCCTCATATTGGAGATTCGCCTAAGGTGGAAGACTATACTGATGAAAATGGAGTATTTGACCAGGCGGGATTTGACGCAGCGGTAGACCAGTACTGGAATGTGGATTATCCGGCATACGAGAAGGCCGTTCAGGTATATAACACAACAGTTGGAAACTCACCAATTATGAAGGTTCAGGCAATATTTGACCAGCTGATTAACGGAATTGTTTCCACAATCAATGGATTTCTCTGTCCAGAAACACAGACAACGATTCCGGCAGGAACACAGCTTACAATTTCAGCGGGAACAATATACAATCAGTTAAGTGATGAAATGAAGGCAGCTGTGGACAATGCAGGCCTTAAAGGCGCTTTTAATGATGAAGGAATCGCTGAAAATGATTTTACACTGACACTTGCTGCCGATATGACAGTTAAAACACTTGACAATATTGGAGAAGACAGCAAGGCGCATTATGGTATGGATGACAATAAGACGCCAGGTACAGAGTTGTTTTCACGTTCTGATACCTCATCAAGATATACGGTTGCCAAGGGCAGCGATGGAAATACTTATTATATTTATAATCCATACAATGAGTTTGGAACAGAAAGCCTCTATACTCTGGGAAATCTTGAGATAAACAAAGTAGCGCTTGACAATTATTCCTATCTTCCATTCAGTACCAAAGATGGTCTGGTAGATATGGATTTTACACAGTCAATTCTGGATAAATGGGATGAAGAATTTACAAATATTGATCCGGATAATATGACTCCAAAGGATTTTAAAGATTATTATGACTATATGATAGAAATTATAGGAAACGATGGATATATCTACCAACAGATTGCAGATAATCAGGATACTGTGGTGAATACAATAGATAATGCAAGAATTTCTTTTACAGGAGTTTCCTCAACTGACGAGCTGACAAATCTGATAAAATTTAAAAATGCATACAATGCAAATTCAAGATATATTAATGTTGTGGCAGATATGCTCGATACCCTGATTAACAGGGTGGGACACTGGTAAAATGCAAAATATAAAAAGGTAAAAATATAAAGAGGTGAGAATATGCCAAATACTTTTTTTGGATTAACAATAGCCACATCAGGAATTTATGCAGCTTCTGTAAACCTGAATGTAACAGGAAACAATGCAGCAAATGCCGCTACAGAGGGATATTCCAGACAGAAGGCCACACAGGTGGCGATGCCGGCGTTGAGAGTCTATCAGGAATATGGAACCATAGGTACTGGAGTAACTGTTACCTCGATTAACAGAATCAGAGACAGTTTTTATGATAAAAAATATGCTGAAAATCAGAGCAAGCTTGGAGAGGCAAAGGGCAAGGAATATCATATGCAACAGATACAGAATAGTCTCAATGCGTATGATATTGACGGATTTACCGTAGAGTTTACAAACTTTGTAAAAGGACTGGAAGAAGTACAGAAGAAGCCGGCAGATATGCCTGCAAGAATGGCAGCATTAAACAGTGCGGAAAGTCTTATGAAATTCTATCAGCAGGTAAAGACAAATCTCACGCTTCAGCAGCAGGATGTCAATGCAGAAATCAATGATTATGTAGATAAAATCAATATACTGGCAACAGATATTGCAGCTTTAAACAAGCAGATTAATGTTGTGGAAATGACAAAATCTCCGGCAAATGAACTTCGTGACCAGAGAGACTTGCTGATTGACCAGCTTTCGGAAATCTGTGAGGTTCAGGTCAGTGAAAAGGTATATGAAAATGGAAAAACAGAATATACGGTCAGACTTGGAACGAACACGCTGGTAGATAACTATGATACAGTAAAGTTAAAGGTAGTCAGCCGTGAGGAACGGCTTGATCCGGACGATGCTGTGGGCCTTTATGATATTGAATGGGCAAGTGGAGAGGAATTTAATCCACAGAAAAAGGGATTAAACGGTATGCTGAAAGGCCTGATTGAAATCAGAGACGGAAATAACGGAATGAAAAATGCCGCCAGTCCGAATTCTTATGAAATTGATTATAAAGGAATTGTATATTATATTGATGAAATAAATAAATTTCAAGATGCACTTGCAAAAGCAATCAATGATATACATATGAAAGGACAGGACAATAACGGAAACAGTACAGAAGATATTCCATTGTATGTTAAAAATGATGCAGGGGAATATGTTGTCAATCCTGTACTGATAGAGGACCCGTCAAAGCTTGCAACACGTTATGCGAAGTATCAGGATGGTTCGATTGATGACGGTTCCGACAATACAGGAGGTATTGATGACCAGGCTCTGATACAGGATATGCGTAATCTTCAAACTGCAGATATTGTGGAAAGCTCTACCTGTAAGGAGTTTTTGCAGTCACTTGTTTCAGAGGTAGCAGTTGATACACAGAAACAGCAGACACTTGAAAAAAATTACTCCGAATTTCAGGTAGTCATTCAAAATCAGAGACTGACCGTAATGGGTGTGGATAAGGATGAAGAGGGAATGAATCTTTTGAAATTTCAGAAAGCCTTTGACCTTAATTCGGAAGTTATTAATGTTATGCAGGAAATTTATGATAAACTGATAAATGGAACAGGCGTTTAAAATAGAGCTCCCATGGGGACAATAGAAATGAGGGCAGAAATATGATGAGAATAACAAATGGCATAATGATGAATAATTGCCTGAATAATATCAATAAAAATAAATTACAGATGGATAAAATCTATACGCAGATAGAAAGTCAGAAGCTCTTTCAGAAGCCTTCAGAGGACCCGATTGCTGCAATCAGGTCACTGAGACTGCGTTCAACATATACAGAGATAGAACAGTATCTGGAAAAAAATGTTGAGGATGCAGAAGCATGGATGAAAATTACTGAAGCGGCAATGGAAAGTCTGAAAACAACTGTCGGAGGCGAAGAACAGTCAGACGGTATCGTTTCTTATCTGAATCAGGGTATCAGTGAATATCAGACGGTATCGGAGAGAGAAAAGATTCTCTCTACCTTGAAGGCATATAGAGATGCTATTTATCAAGTTGGAAATGAGGATAATGCCGGAAGAACGATTTTTACCGGATATCGAACAGATACTACGCTGACTTTTATGGAAGATGTAAGTGACAGATATAAAATAACAGAAAACCTTACGCTTGAAAGCTTCCGAAATATCAAAAAGGTAGTCGATACTCATGCCGGAACAGGAAATTACGCAGAAACCGACATTGTAAATGCAGATTTACATGCAGTTATGCTTGGTTATGATGGACTTGATGCTACTTTGTCAGATGGTACGGCCATGACACTGACCTCAACCACAAATACCACGTTAAACGGCCATGCAGTTACAGTGCGCAGTCTTCAGGCAAATGGAAACAGTGTATACACCAATATCGGCGATAATGATGTTATTTTTATACCGGAAACAGGGGAATTGTTATTTGGCGATGGGATTTACAATGATATCGATAAAAATGATATGTTCAGCATTACTTATGAAAAAACAGGTTTCAGAGCCGGTGAATTAAAACCCGAACATTATTTTTACTGTGAAAAGACAACGACTACCCAATCTCCAACAGGACCAGTGTCACAAACAACTGTTTATGGCAGAAAAAAAGAAATTAACGGTGTAGAATATAAATACATTGAAGACCAGGACATTAAATACAATATTAATTTTAATCAGAATATAAAGATTAATGTTCTTGCAAAGGATATTTTGCCTCCGACTCTTGGAAGAGATTTGGATATTATTATTTCCTCTGTGGAAGCGGCGGTAGATGCGCATAAAAAACAGGAATCTCTTGAGGAACAAATTGAGAAAGCAGAGGCGGAAGGAGATACTGCCACTGCACAGCAGCTCAAGTATCAGCTGAAAGCAGCGGAAATGGAAACGGCTTATGCGGAAGATAATCTTACAAAGAGCTTTAAAAAAGGACTTACGTTGTATCAGGGGCATTTTTCCGAGATTACTACACAGCTTGCAGATATCGGTTCAAGAAGAACTCGTCTGGAATTAAATAAAACTCGTTTAGAATCACAGCTTCTCACGGTAAAAGAACTGAAAAGTGTAAATGAGGATACGAATCTTGAACAGGCGGCAGTAGAGTATAATAATATGCAGGATGTATATGATGCTTCCCTTAAAGTAGCAGTTCAGGTAGTGCAGAAATCATTGCTGGAGTTTATCTGATAAAAAGGAAAATAGCAGTATATGAAAGTAACAAAGTATAAAAGGTAACAAGGTATGAAAGGTAATAACATATGAAGGTGATAACAAAATTATTTGGAGAAATAGATGCAGAAGAAAATAAAATTATTTTCTTTTCCGGCGGTATTGTTGGATTTCCAGAGCTTGAACGTTTTTTGCTGATTCATGATGCAGAAAATGAAAAATCCAGTATCTCATGGCTTCAGTCACTCGATGAGCCAGCGTTTGCCATGCCGGTAATCGACCCGCTGATTCTTATTGCAGACTACAATCCTATGGTAGAGCATGAAATGCTGGAACCATTAGGAGATATGAAGCCTGAAGATATGCTTGTTTTGGCAACGATTACAGTTCCCTCTGACCTCACAAAAATGACAGCGAATTTTAAGGCTCCAATTATTATCAATGCAGGCAGTAATCGTGCATGTCAGTTAATTATAGAGGATGAGAGATATGAAATAAAGCATCCGATTTATCATTTGCTGAAGGATAAGAAGGGGGACTGATTTTATGTTGGCATTGTCAAGAAAAAAAGATGAGGCAATCATCGTAAATAATAATATTGAAATTACAATTATTGAGGTAAAAGGAGACCAGGTAAAACTGGGAATTACAGCTCCAAAGTCCATACCGGTATATCGCAAGGAGGTATATCTGCAGATTCAGGAGTCAAACAGAGCTTCTTCCGAGGAAACGGCAAATGTACTGGATGCATTAAAAAAACTGTAGTTTTCCTTTGCGTAATGTCATAGAGAATACGAAGTAATTTCATATGAGATAAAATAATTCGGAGAAAGGTGTTAATTTTTTAATGCTTTTCTCCGATAACTCTATTAGAGATATTATAGATATTTATAATAATATTCAGCACCAGATTAATTACATGGATGTAATTAATGCAAAAATATTAATAAAGCATTTGGGCCAATGGATAGGCAGAATGGAGGATAAGAAATGGCAGCAATAGAAGGAATTTCAAGCGTATCAAACGCACAGGCAGTAACATATCAGACAAAGCAGGCACCGGAAGTAAAGCCGGTAGAGACTGTAAGTACGTCGGGTTCAGAGGGTGCAACCCCAAATATTGCCTCACAGGTAATGACAGTAAATTCAAAGGATTCAAATAATGGCGAGGAGGGGTCTTCCGGCAAAGGACAGCAGGACAGAGAGCCAACCAATGAGCAGGTAAAAAAGGCGGTGGAAGATTTAAACAAAAGAATGAAAAATACCTCCTGTGAATTTGGTATTCATGATGGAACAAACCGTGTGACAATTAAGATTGTAGACAAGGAATCCAAAAATGTTATCAAAGAATTTCCGGCAGAGGAAACTCTTGACATGATTGAAAAGGCATGGGAGCTTGCCGGACTTATGGTAGACAAGAGATTGTAGAATTATGACAGAATAGAGAGATAGAATGGAGGTAAGATTATGGCAAGAGTATCGGGATTGGTATCAGGACTTGATACAGATGCCCTGATTCAGGAGCTGGTATCAGCATATCAGAAAAAGCAGGATACTTATGTAAAGAAGCAGAAAAAACTGGAATGGACACAGGAAATTTGGAAGGGTCTCAATACCAAGGTTTATGATTTTTATAAAACAAAGCTGAGAAATGCAAGATTTTCAAGTGCATATAATCTAAAGAAAGCGACAGTTTCTGACAGTACAAAAGCCACTGTTACAGCATCAAGCAGTGCAGTTATAGGAACACAGACATTAAGTGTAAAACAGCTGGCAAAGACTGCATATTTGACAGGTGGTAAGCTGAAGAGAACACAAAAGGCAGACGGTACACCGGATACAACTACAAAACTCACAGGAAACAGCAAGTTAAGTGAACTTGGTTTGACAGATGCAGCAGATGGAAATAAAATCAAGGTAAATGTAAACGGAAAAGAAACTGAAATATCTATAACAAAGGATATGACAATTAATAATTTTGTGGTAAAATTAAAAGATGCAGGAGTAAATGCAAACTTTGATGATGTAAATCAGAGATTATTTGTCAATTCCTCAGGAAGTGGAAAGGGAAAAGAGTTTTCAATTACAGCGGCCAATGCCGGTGGTTTGGAAGCCCTTGACAAGCTTGGGTTAAATGCAGTATCAACCTCTGAGATTAAGATATATCAGCAAAAGGCCGGAATAAATGTACAGCAGCAGGCGGATACCGCATATATGAAATATGTGCTGTCACAGGCAAATGCTGATTTGAATACACAGCTTTCAGGGTTGAAAGACCAGTATAAATATGTTACAAATTCAGATTATAAGAACAAAAAAGAAGAACAATGGCAGAAAGCAATCGATGGATATGATGAAAAGACAGCTGCAATTGATGACAAAATACAGGGTATTCTCGATTGGAGTGGTCCGGATGATGCCACAGGTACGAATAAAGTATCTGATTTTGTAGAATTAAAGGATGGAAAATATGAATTTAAGTCCGCTTATTTGGATGCAGATGGCGAGCTGGATGAAAGTGCACTTCAATCGGCATTGACAGGCAGCAACATGTCTGTGGATGATTTGAAAATACAGCTTGGCGAGTTAAATGTAAATGCTGCTGAAAAAGAGGCTGTTGCTTCTTATAAAAAGAGCGTAGAAGATACCAGAACATTGTATCAGAATGCGCTTTCCACTGATTCAACAGGAGCGACTTTGGATGCTCAGATTAAGTCATTAGAAAAGGAAATAGATACAAATACAAAACTGATGTCTCAGACAGTCGATTTTACACAATCAGGGACAATCAATTATACAGATTTGGATAAAAATTCTGTTTCCATGTCATATGCAGATTTGGCAACAAGATTAAACGATTATGCGGCAAAGGTGGCAACAGAAAATGGAGAAACTGTAGAAGCTGTTGGAACAGGTCTGACAGGTCCGGCATCCTATAAGACAGTATATGATTCTTATCAGACAGCTTATGCAAATGAAAAGGCTGAAGCTCTGAATCAGCTCAATAAATTGGGATTGAATGAAACTTCCTCTGACGATGATATCAAGGCAGCTCTTGCAGCACAGCCAGACAGCTCCGGTGATGGTGCAGTCAGAGTGGAAGGTCAGGATGCAGAAATCATTTTGAATGGCGCCACCTATACATCTACTACAAATAATTTTTCTGTAAATGGTCTGACTATTACGGCAACTGGTGAAATGGCAGAAGGAGAGTCCATTACGATCAATACTACTGCTGATATTGATGGCATGTATGATTCCATTAAATCTTTAATAGGTGGGTTTAATGATATCTTAAAACAGATGAATGGACTGTATTATGCAGATTCTTCCAAGGGATATGAGCCTCTTTCTGATGAAGAAAAGGAGGCTATGAGCGATACCGAGGTAGAAAAGTGGGAAAAGAAAATCAAGGATTCCCTGTTAAGACGTGACAGTACTTTAAGCAGTATTATGGGAACCATCAAAAACAGTATGGCAAAATCCTATACAATCAACGGAAAGTCCTATTCCCTGTCAAGTTTTGGAATTAATACTTCCGGTTATTTTGCAGTAGATACGGAGAATCGAGGATTATATCATATTGATGGAGATAAGGATGATTCTTCCACATCAGGAAATACAGATAAGCTTAGAGCTGCTTTGGCGAGCGACCCGGATACAGTAATTTCATTCTTCCAGAAATTGTCGGATGATATGTATACACAGCTCACCAAAAAAATGAGCGCCACCTCTTTAAGAAGCTCTTACACAATATATAATGACAAACAACTGAAAAAACAATATGAAGAATATGATGATATAATTGACGAGTGGGATGATAAAATCGAAAAATACACAGAAAAATATGTAAAACAGTTTACAGCGATGGAAACCGCACTGGCAAAACTGCAGTCAAGTACATCTGCACTTTCTTCTCTTATAGGATAAACATTAGGAGGTATTGATAATGGCATTACCGAATGCTTACAATGCATACGCAAACAGTAAAATCAACACGGCGACACCTGCACAGCTGACACTTATGCTCTATGACGGGGCAATCAAGTTTTGTAATATTGCCCTTGAGGCCATGAAACATAAGAATTATGAGAAAACAAATGTTTATATACAAAAGACAGAGCGAATCATTGAAGAATTTCGTTCCACACTGGATTTTAAGTATCCTGTTGCACAGGAATTTGAAAATGTATATAAAATGTTAAGCGAAAAACTTCTGTTTGCAAATTTAAAAAAAGATACAGAAGTTTTGGAGGATGTGATTAAGCACTTGAGGACAATGCGTAATACGTGGGAAGAGGTAATGAGACTTGCAAAGAGATAATGAAGCCAGCTATATTGAGATAATGAAGGACAGTCTTGTAAAGAAGATTGCTGTATTAAATAAAATATCAGAACAAAACAAAATTCAGCAGGGACTGACTCAGGCGGAAGAATTTGATTATGATATTTTTGAAAAAACTCTTGATGAAAAAGAAAAACTGATTGATGAAATAAACCGGCTGGATTCCGGATTTCAGTCTGTATTTGACAGAATCAAAGAGATTCTGGAATCCGGCAGGGAAAATTATGCTGACGATATCAAAGAAATGCAGAAACTGATTGCCATTATCACAGATAAATCCGCAAATATTATGGCAGAAGAAAAAAGAAACAAAGAAGCCATTATGAACAGAAAAGACAGTTTGAAAAAGGAAGTGGGAATGGCAAGAACCACCAATAAAGTAGCGGCAAATTACTACAAGACAATGTCAAAACTGAATGTATTGGATTCACAGTTTATAGATGCAAAGAAGTAAATAAAACAGATAAAAATAAAAAAACTCTTGCAAAAAAGTGTGAAATGCTATAAACTATTACTTGAAAGTTCCGATATATAAGGTGTAAGCAAAAATCATATGTAAATCATACATATGGAAAGGTAATTACATTCGTCAGAATGTTTTTATAAAATAAAAAAATAACAGGACCAAGGAAGGTTCTTAAAATTCAAGGAGGAATTATTATGGTAGTACAGCACAATTTAACAGCGATGAACGCTAACAGACAGCTTGGTATTATTACAGACAGCCAGGCAAAGGCAACAGAAAAGTTATCATCAGGTTATAAGATTAACCGTGCAGGAGATGATGCAGCAGGTCTTTCCATTTCTGAGAAAATGAGAAGCCAGATTAGAGGCCTTAACAAAGCTTCTAAGAATGCTCAAGATGGTATTTCTGCTATCCAGACAGCTGAAGGTGCATTAAACGAAGTTCACTCTATCTTACAGAGAATGAATGAGCTTGCAACACAGGCAGCTAACGATACAAATACATCAGGCGACAGAACTGCTATCTCTAAAGAGTTAACAGCACTTCAGTCAGAGTTAAACAGAATTGCTTCTACAACTCAGTTCAATACAATGAACCTGCTTGATGGTACATTTACAGGAAAGAATCTTCAGGTTGGTGCATTACAGAATCAGAAGATTGGTATGAGCATTGGAACAATGAACGCTACTGCTCTTGGTATTGGTTCATCTGGCGCAATCTCAGTAAATTCATTCTCTGCTGCTGGTGCAACAATGACACGTGTTCAACAGGCTCTTTCAATCGTATCAGCACAGCGTTCTGCACTTGGTGCTATCCAGAACAGACTTGAGCATACAATTGCAAATCTGGATACAACTTCTGAGAATACACAGGCTGCTGAATCACGTATTCGTGATACAGATATGGCTGATTCCATGGTTGAATACAGCAAGAACCAGATTCTTGCGCAGGCTGGTCAGTCTATGTTAGCACAGGCAAATCAGTCTACACAGGGTGTATTATCTCTTTTAGGTTAATCGCTGGAATAAGACTATCAGGATTAAGTCATCCTTCGGGATGGCTTAATTTTTTTCAATATAAAGGAAATAAAAAATGACAATACAGGAATTAATTATAGAAATAAGAAATCTTGCAGAAAATATGTTTCAAACTACATATAACGTATATATGAAATTTAATGAAATTTTTCCATATATTCGACAGTATTATCAGGAGTTTATTGTATTAATTCCTGATTTGAACAGAATTGGAATGGAAATTGATGCCAATCAGGTTTTAGAGCAGCTTAGAAGGCTTTCGAATGCGATTGAGAGAAAAGATAAAGTTATGCTGTTTGATACTTTATATTATGAGATAACAGATACTATGAATTTATTTAATGAAATAAAGCAAATAATGGAGCAGGAATGAGAATGGATACAGAAAATATCTATAATGAACAGGGTAAAATAAAAAAAGAAAATTTCAGTGAGTTGCATGAAAAAGCCGAGGCAGAAAAAATAGAAGTATTTGTGACAGAAAATGCAGTAGGGAAACCAGTGATTGGTGTATTGCATGAGGAAAAAGAATATTATTTTAACAGCAGATATGAGGATGAAATTTTGGTAGAAAGCTGGTGCAATCAGTACGATATGAGTAACTACAGAGCAATTGCTGTAGTATTTGGAATGGGAAACGGTGAATATCTGAGAGCTCTCAGAGAAAAAAATAAGCATATGTTTATTCTTGTGTTTGAACCATCTTATTCAATAGCAATGATTAATCAGGAAACTATAGGAATGGAGGATATTCTGGAAAACGGGGATACAGTGATAGTGGTTGGAGAAGAGCACTATTCGACAGTTTATCAGATTTTTAATACGCTTGCCAGCTATGAGGCAGTTGATTATATTAAATTATTTGTAACACCGAATTATGAAAATATATTTCCAAAAGAACTGGAAAAAATAGAAGAAATATACAAAGAGTGTTTATCAAGAATTATATTTAGCAGAAATACAATTCTTATGATAGGAAAAGAAATGACCTGTAATATAGCAAATAATTACATGGATTATATACAGCAATATTCTTTGGCAAATTTAATAAAAGTTTTTCAGAGTTTGGATTTGGAAGAAATACCAGCGATTATTATAGCTGCCGGCCCGTCTCTGGATAAAAATATAAAACAGTTAAAGAAAGCAAAAGGAAAGGCATTTCTAATTGCTGTAGATACAGCATTAAATCCGTTGGCAAAAGAAGATATTATTCCAGATATATCAGTTACCGTTGACCCTCATAAACCGCTTGGACTTTTTCAAAATGAAAAAATGGTAAATATTCCTTTTATTTATGCATTAACTTCCAATTCAAAAATTAAAAACTTTCATAAAGGTATGAGAATATATCAAAATTCCATAGATTCTTTTTTAAATCAGTTTATTCGAAGATTTGAAAAACCGTCCGCGTTTTTGGAAACTGGAGGTTCTGTAGCGCATAGTGCATTTTCTCTGGCGCAACGACTGGGTTTTAAAACAATTATTTTTGTGGGACAGGACTTGGCGTATCCAAATGATAAGGAACATTCAGAAAGTGTATATAACAACAGTTCCAGAAATAATATTCATAATTTAAATAAGGAATATTTTGAGGTGGAGGATATCTATGGAGAAAAAGTGAAAACGGAATACAATATGAATCAGTATCGTCTATGGTTTGAACAGGCTGTCATTGTCTATTCTGAAATAAAATTTATAGATGCGACAGAAGGAGGAGCAAAAAAGAAAGGGATGGAGCTTCTTACTTTAGAAAAAGCAATCGAACGCGAGTGTACGCTTCAGGAAAGTATAGATTTTGAATCAATCATTAAAACTACAGAAAAAATCTTTACAGAGGAAGAACAGAAAATGATATTAAAAGAGATTATTGAATTTCCAAAGACTGCTGATAATATTAAGTCAAAGATATATGAGGGTATTAAAATATATGATAAACTGGAAAAATTAAATCAAAGAAAAGAATATTCTGGAAAAGAATTTGATAAAGTAATAAAAAAAGTTACACGATTAAATAAATGGGTATCTGAAAATACAGATATTGCCTATCTTCATATGTATGCTGCGGAAGAGGATTATCAGGTAAGGGATGTGATATTAAAAGAACAGAACAGTGTATATGAGGAAATTCAACTGGTCATTGACAGTGGAAAAAAGATGTTAAGAGCTCTTTTAACTGCAATAGATAAAGTTATGGTAGATATGAATCCTGTTATGGAAGAAGCAATGCAGAGAACAATAGAGTAGGAAATAATATAGGAGATTAAAAATTGAAGTTGAAAGAGATAAATGAACTAATCGGGATACTTGAGCAGTATACAGTAGAAATGGCATCTGCAATGTTTGTAAAATTTTTGATTTTGACAAAAGATTTTAAAGAAAACGATTGGAGCTGTTTATGGGATAAAGTAAAAAATATTCAAAATGACAGGGCAAAATTAATCGCAGGTTTTGAACTATTAGACCATATTTCAGAGGTAAGAATTTATGAAGAATATTTATCGGTAGTACACTTGGATAAATCTTTGAATTGGGATGAAAAATATTTTTTATGGTTTCAAATTTCTAAAAAGTTATTTGCGAAAGCCAATATATCGTCTGAAAAGCTTATAAATCAGCAATGGCTTCTTTATGAGACTTTATACCAACAGTTTAGTTCCTATTTTTTAGATATACCATCAATTGATAATCGTAATGAAAATTTGATATTTATTACAACACAACAGTTTTTAAACATGAAACATGGTCCGACGAAGACCGTTTTAGATCGGGCATATATTTTAAAAAAATTGTATAAAAATGTAGTTATTATTAATACAGCCGAATTATTGGGAGGAAAGCCTCTGGAATTATTACATGGTGAGTTTGGAAGATATAATAAAGATTTATTAAAAGCAGAAAAAATAAAGTATAAAGATGAAATGTTTTCTTTTGTGCAACTGGATAATAATATGCCAAATATAGAGAATTCCAGAGAGTTTCTTGAGTTTGTCATAAAATATAAGCCCTTATATATTGTCAATATCGGGGGAAACAGTCTGCTGATGGATATATGCAGTAAAGTCGTTCCTGTTATAAATATTAATACAGTTCCGTCAAGTCTTACATGTACAAAAGCAACTGTACAGGTTATTGGAAGACAATTGACAAAAAAAGAGGAAAATTTACTGGCATTACTGGGAAAAACAAAAGAAAATGTAATTGTTGGAAGATTTACATCCTCCTTAAAACCACAGGTCAATAAATATACAAGAAAAGAGCTCGATATACCGGAAGAACAGTTTGTCATGGCATTAATTGGAGGAAGGCTTACACAGGAAGTAACGCAGGAATTTATTGACATGATA
The DNA here is from genome assembly GCA_910585215.1 of uncultured Lachnospiraceae bacterium. GTDB lineage: Bacteria > Bacillota > Clostridia > Lachnospirales > Lachnospiraceae > CAG-303. The sequence continues at coordinate 26,610 of CAJUDQ010000025.1, forward strand.
GACCAGATATTACAAAAAGATGTAATGCTTATAATTATTGGAACAATGGATAATTATGAAAAAATATGCAGAAATGATTCGATATTCGGAAAAAATGCTGTTTATCTCGGGCAGCAGGAAGATGTACTGGCAATTTTGGACTTGTGTGATTTATATGTAAATCCAAAAAGAACAGGTGGTGGAACATCTGTCATTGAGGCAATGTATAAGGGCTGTCCTGCTGTTACTCTGAATAGTGGCGATGTGGCGTTAGGAGCAGGACCGGATTTTTGCGTTGATACTTATGAAGAAATGCAGAAACAAATTCTTCGTTATATGGAAGACAAAGAATTTTACAGAGAAATGTCCATAAAGGCAAAAAAAAGAGCAGATTACATGCTGGATTCCGAGAGCGCTTTTTTTGAAATTATTCATCAGTTTGAAAATAAAGTTTTGTAATAAACAAATTTTGAACTCTGTACTTTTAATGTTGCCTATGATATAATGAAAAATACTTGATGCAATATTTTCAAGCTGAATAACTTAAAGGAGAAAAATTTTATGTTAAACGGAAAAACTATACTTGTGACAGGTGGAACAGGTTCATTTGGAAATCATTTTGTAGAATATGCTTTAACTCATTATAAACCGAAAAAACTCATTATTTACTCCAGAGATGAATATAAACAATTTGTAATGTCTAATAAGTACAAAGAATATAAAGAAATTCTTCGTTTTTTTATCGGGGATGTCCGTGACAGAGAAAGGCTTTCTGTGGCATTAAACGGTGTAGATTATGTGATTCATGCCGCTGCCATGAAACAGGTGCCTACCTGCGAATACAATCCAATTGAGGCTGTAAAGACAAATATCAATGGTGCTATGAACGTTGTAGATGCTGTTTTAAATTCTAGGTCTGTAAAAAAAGTAGTAGCTTTGTCTACCGATAAATCTGTCAATCCGATAAATCTGTATGGAGGTACAAAGCTTGTATCAGACAAGCTTTTTATTGCGGCAAATGCTTATGCCGGCAGTCGTGATTTGAGCTTTTCTGTAGTAAGGTATGGCAATGTGGCCGGCAGTCGCGGTTCCGTAATTCCATTTTTTAACAATATTATTAAAGAAGGTGGAAATGAGCTTCCAATTACAGACTACAGAATGACAAGATTCTGGATTAATTTAGAACAGGGCGTAGAGCTGGTAATTAAGGCCTTATCGGATGCCAAGGGTGGAGAAACCTTTATTTCGAAAATTCCATCTTTTAAAATTACAGATTTGGCACAGGCGATGCTTCCGGGATGCAAGATGCCGGAAGTTGGTATCAGAGAAGGAGAAAAACTGCATGAAGTTATGGTGACAAAAGAGGATTCTACAAATACGTATGAATATGAAAAACATTATATTATTTATCCGCATTTCGAATGGTGGAATAAAGATGTACTGGAAGGAGGAAAAAGGGTAGAACAGGGATTTGAATATAATTCCGGTACAAATACAGAGTGGCTTTCTGTGGAACAGCTAAAAGAAATATTAAGTCAAATGTAGAGATTGTGATGTGCTCCCACCACTGAAGAAGTGGGGGCTTCTCGTTAAAAGCAGAAAACAGTAACCCCTTTTTCTGCTTTTAAATAAATTTAACTGCTATGAGCAGTTTATTTATTTGAAGTGAAATAGACGGCTTTTCTGTTTATTTTTGTAAGCGAATTGAGATAATAAAATTGGAGGAAGCATGGAAAAGGAAAAAATAGCCATTATACCAGCCAGAGGAGGCAGTAAAAGGATTCCGAAAAAGAATATCAAAGAGTTCTGTGGCAGACCCATTATATGTTATGCCATAGAAGCAGCTCTTCAGTCAAAATTGTTTGATGAAGTGATGGTTTCTACAGACAGTGAGGAAATTGCTGAGATTGCCCGAAAATATGGTGCGTCTGTACCTTTTATGAGAAGCAGGGAAGCAGCCGGAGATTATGCTTCCACTGCACAGGTTATATTTGAGGTTTTAGATGAGTATGAAAAAAAGGGAAGAAGATTTGATTTTGGAACTTGTATTTATCCAACTGCACCATTTGTTACCAAAGAGAAGCTGACAGAAGCAATGAATCTGATTCAAACAAAAACCGGTACAATTGTGCTTCCTGTTGTCGCTTTTTCCTATCCTCCACAGAGAGGATATGTGATGAAGGATTCTTACATAAAAATGAAATATCCAGAAAACTTCAAAACCCGTTCACAGGATTTGGAAAAAATATATCATGACGCTGGTCAGTTTTTTGCCATCAATATTGAAAAATATCGAGAGGTTCAGGGAATTGTTATAGATAACATTATTCCATATGTGTTAAGTGAGCAGGAGGTTCAGGATATTGACAACGAGACAGACTGGGAAATTGCACAGATAAAATATGAATATATGATAAAAAATAAAAAAATAGTGCAATAAAATAGATTTATATACCTCTGTGGTAATATAGAATAACAAAGCAAAAAGCATACATATTATCTGCAGATATTTAAAAATATTGTTAAATAAAAAAGTTTATCATTAGACACGGATTCCAGATCCGCCCATGCGATATTGGAAAATATTATTAAATAAAAAACAATATAATATCTGATAAAAGAAAAATAGAAAGGGAAAAACTGCCATATGAAAAAGGAAGTGAAAATAGGAAATCATATTATTTCAGAAGACAGTCCTGTATACATAGTAGCTGAAATGTCGGGAAATCATAATATGGATTTTGAAAGGGCAAAAAAAATTATAGCCGCCGCCGCTGAGGCGGGTGCGGATGCTGTTAAAATTCAGACATATACCCCTGACACCATTACAATTGACTGTGATTCAGAACCTTTTCAGACACAGAAAGGTCTTTGGGAGGGAACTACTTTATATGAGCTTTATAAAACCGCATATACCCCATGGGAGTGGCAGAAGGAGCTTATGGAATATGCCGGCAGTTTGGGACTGGACTTTTTTTCTTCACCTTTTGATTTAACAGCAATTGATTTTTTGGAGGAGTTAAATGTTCCGGCCTATAAGGTAGCATCCTTTGAAATCAATGATATCCCGTTTATTCGAAAGATTGCCAGAACCAAAAAGCCGATTATCCTGTCTACAGGTATTGCATGGCTGGAGGATATTGACCTTGCAGTCAGGACCTGCAGAGAAGAAGGAAATAACAATATTATTCTGCTTAAATGTATTTCTGCCTATCCTGCGCCATTTGAACAGATGAATTTAAAAGTAATTCCAAATCTCAGTCAGACATTCGACTGTATTTCCGGTTTGTCGGACCATTCGCTGGGAACAGAAACAGCGATTGCCAGTGTAGCTCTGGGAGCAAAAATGATTGAGAAGCATATGACATTGAGTCGAAGCGACGGGGGTGTAGATTCAGCCTTTTCCATGGAAAAAGAGGAGTTTGCGCATATGGTATCACAAATTCGCAATGTGGAGAAAGCATTGGGAAAGGCGACCTATGAGCTGAACGAAACTCAGATTGACAGTCGCACAAAATCCCGTTCATTGTTTGTGGTAGAAGATATATGCAAGGGGCAGATTTTTACACCACAAAATATCAGGTCTATACGGCCAGGGACAGGGATGCATACAAAACATTATGAGGAAATATTAGGTAAAAAGGCAAGGTGCAGCGTAAAAAAGGGAATGCCAATGGATTGGAAGTATATTGAATAATAATATATTTTGCAAAATATACCATATTTTAAATGAACATTTGCTTTAAGGTGGTGGCTTATATGAAAGGATAATAAACAATTTGGGATAGAAATGGTTTGTTATCCTTATTAATTTGTAAAAAATGAAATTTTTTCATAGGAGTGTTTTGGTCTTAATTTTATCCAGTTCTCTTTTAAAATACTCATAATAGTAATATCATAAAAAATTCCATTTTTACAGATATGCTGCTTTAATACTCCTTCTATTTCACTTCCGCACATTTGATGTATACGCACAACACCTTTATTGAAGGAAAATATTTCACCTGTCAGCTTATTCATATTAAGCGTGTCAAAAACATAATCATATAGATTCCATTCTAATGCCAAAGCTAGTGGAAGGGAGCGTTTCTCCTGAACTGCCATATAATATCCCCATGCACATCGTTTATTTACATAATCAATATCTGTAATTGTTAAGGTGCCTGCTGGAATATTGTCAATTTCAATGATAAATGGAAGGAGATCTGTCCGATTTTTTAGAGAATGAAACCATTTTTGTTGAGATTCTAGCGTTAATATTGGGTCTGTATACATATATTTTGTAATTTCGGGCAACATACGCCACTTCATTATCATTTCAAGCTCATTTTCACGAATAGGTCTTAAAATAGTCATAATTTAGCTCCTTTTATAAATATATTTCTGTAGGCGTTTGCGAAACGTCATAAACCGTATAAATACGGCATTTTTTATCTGAAAAATCAAATAACTCCTCACTGGATATGGTATAATAGAGTTGTTAAAAATTATAAACCATCATCTCATTGATCAATCCGAAAACTTTTCTTGGTGATGCTGCTTTCGATACCACAAAGCTCTATAAGAGTCTTCTTACCGGTAACACTTTTGGTGATAACAAACATTTCTCCAAAGCTTATATTCCTCTGAATGCAAGATCCGGACTTGAAAATCAGCATTATTCTATCGATGAAGATGGCATTCCTTGCTGTCTACATGATCCTTTTCTCCCAATGAGGCCAGAGGGCAGTAAATCAAACTTACGAAACGGCATTCCTACTTTTAAGTTCGTCTGTCCAAAAATGAAATGGGTCTACAATAAAGGGACATCAACCACATCAAGGATAATCTTTGTCTTGCAGGACGCCGAACTCAAAATGAGAAGACTTTACATGCTGATTTGATCCTTGCTGGTATCACACAACTTATTACCGTTGTTCTTGCGAATAAGATGAAATGCTTTGAATATATTTGTAGCCTGAAATTTCTCATTGCATAGGACTTACCAACTTCATAAAGCCTATGGCTTATTAAAGTGCGCCTAAAATGTCCGGTTATCCACATTTCATTCCAGAATTCATGTTTTGCATGAATTCTTCCTTGTTTTGGTTCAAGATTACGAACGAGCTTAGCTAGTTTCGCAATTACCTAATATATTTCTGTTGATTTTAACATGAATTTTAAGAAGATACAATATAAAAATTTTCCATATTATTGAAAGTTTTGGTTGCAAATGCCTGACAAATATGTTAAAGTGAGCTTTAATAGTAAACAATTATAAAAATCAAGAAAATGAGATGAGAAAATGTTGGATAAAGAAATTTTTTTAGAAAAATACAAGCTTAGGGAAGTATATGATAAATCAGGTCTTTCATGGGATATGTTAGGGGATATCTACGAAGATTATGTGCAAAATCAGTATGAAAATTTACAAAAGTTAGCAAACGAAATAGTTTTTATGTTGGAAGAGCAAAGGAAAAAATGCGAAGATGATAATTTAAATATTGGCTTGGGAACGATTCATACTATTTTTGGAAGGGCAAAAAATCCCGAACATTTAATTGAGAAAATTATCCGAAAAGTAGGAAGTGAAGACAGTGCTAAGTATAGTAAAATCAGTAAAAAGAAATATTTGGAAATTATTACTGATTTAATAGGAATACGTATGCTTGTATTGGCAAAAGAGGATTGGAAAATAGCGGATACCCTGATTAGAATGAATTTTCACGAATTTTATGAACCTCCAAGAGCATATGTATGTTATGGGGACAGGAAAATTTTTGATGAAAAACTTCTGTATGTGGACTATACAAATAAGGGATACCGTTCTCAACATTATATTGTTGAGTATCATGGATATCGTGCAGAAATACAGGTTCGTACCCTTGCCGAAGAAGTTCATGGGGAATTTGACCATAGAACGAGATATCCATATAAAATAGATAACAAATTTCTGGTTAGATACAGTAAAATTCTATCCAAAGATATTTCAATGATAGATGATTTGATATCTACCTGTCTTACAGTTGATGAAAGAATGTTAGATAAACTTGACCAGAATTTTAAAGAAGATAGATATGAAAATTGGTCAAAATCACAAATTTCTTATCAGCAGGAAAAAAATACTGAAATAGAATCTGCAGATGCCAAAGATGAATTTAATGATATAAAAGCACTGATAAACGCAAAACTGTTATCTAGAAAGTAAAGGGAAAGGAGTAGAAGATAAGATGTATAGACATACTTCGACTGAGCAAATGAGAAAGCAAAAGGAAAATAGAAGAAAACTGCTTCAGGAAGGAATGAATGGCACTACAAAAAAAGATATTATGAAAAATACGTCCTTTCCTTTATGTGGTGAAGCAGAGGCGATGTATTTTAAATTGCTGCGGGATTTTTTAAAAACCTCAATGGCGAAAATTATCATGGATACAAGCAAAGATATATATGTAGGGGAAATAAAATGAGCGAAGATTATAAAAAATTAATTAAAACAATAGGTGAAAAGAATTTTGATTCAAGATTTAAAGAATTACAGAAACAAATTAGTGAATTTTTGGATGAAGCAGGTTATGATGAAAATGTTCAGTGTAATGACCGAATTTTATATCATGTATTATTGGACCACTATTCTGATATTTGCAGGTTAAAAGATTTTCATGGTATTGAAAATATTAAAACAGATAAAGTGATGGCATATCTGGTGTTTTGGCTTCTTAGAAGAAAACCTATTCAGCTTATAGAGTTTAGTGATGAGGAGAAGGATATCTTTGTGAATGAGCGTTTTGCCAGTTATTTGATGATTAGTGAATCCATTATAAAACTGGATAGTATGGAAATTGCAACAAAATTAAATAAAGAAGAACTTGAGCAATTTGGTAAATATTTGGATTTATTGCTTTATTATTTTAAATATCGTCAAGTCAACCCGCAGATGATTGAATTAGTGATAGAATCTTTTAAAATAGGACGCCTTTTTCCATTAGATTTAGAAGTAATTTGAAGAAGTTAATTAAAACTGCCGCACATGTATTCTTTATTTGTATGACAGCTTTTTGTATTCAATATATTGAAATTTTATTTTTGTATGATAACATAAAAATATTATAAATACGTGTTTTTTAATTTGAATTTAAAAACAGCGCTTTAAACTCAAAAAGGAAAGGTGGGATATATAATAATGCAAGATATAGCAATACAACATAAAACAAAAGTATTTAATACAACAGCTATATGTATACCATCTAAACATTATATGGTTGATATTGAGGAGCGTCTAAAGAAAATCAAAGTTTTAATTGATACCGGACAATATTTTACTATAAACAAGGCAAGACAATATGGAAAAAATCACAACATTAATGGCATTAGAGAAGTATCTGCAAAAAGAGTATTATATAGTTTTTATCTATTTTCAAATATTCAGTGAAGGACAATTCAAAAACGAAAATATATTTGCTCGTTCAGTTATGAAGATATTTTTAAAAAAGTTTATCTAAATCAATTAATGGAATCAAATAAACTTAATTTTGTAGTACAGCAGATAAACAGAGCTATGAAAGAAGAAAAAGAAGATTTTATGCTGTAGATGTTCTTTGAAGGATTAAATGATATTTGCGCGGAATCTGATAAAACGATTGTTTTGATGATTGACGAAATAGACAGTGCAGCGAATAATTAAATATTTCTTGATTTTTTGGCGCAACTTCGGGCATATTATATTGCGCGGGAAATACAACCTACTTTTTGCTCTGTTATTCTTGCAGGTGTCCATGATGTAAGAAATCTCAACCTGAAATTTCGTTCTGAAGATGAGCATAAAGTAAATAGTCTATGGAATATCGCGGCGGATTTTAAAATTGAGATGAGTTTTAATAAAAAAGATATTACTGGAATGCTTCTTGAGTATGAGAAGGATTATCATACTGGTATGGATATTAATCAAATGTCAACATTGCTTTATAAATATACTTCTGGTTATCCGTCTCTTGTTTCTAGATTATATAAACTTATAGATGAAGAAGTTAGTATAGAAGAACTGTTTGGAACAAAAAGCGGTGCATGGACAAAACAGGGTTTTTATAGAGCTGTAAGAATGATTTTATCAGAAAAGAATACATTGTTTGATTCATTGACTGCAAAACTGGAAAATTATCCAGAGTTGAAAGATATGCTGTACTCTTTATTGTTTATGGGTAGAAGTACTTCTTATAATCCTGATGAAACAGCAATAGATATTGCTGCTATGTTTGATTTTATTAAAAATCAGGAAGGCATAGTAGTAATTGTCAATCCAATTTTTGAAACAAGGCTTTATAATCGCTATCTCTCTGCTGCGAAATTACAGAAACAAGATATATACAAGGCTTCATGTCAAGATAGAAATCAGTTTGTAATAAATGGATATTTAATATGCGCTTAATTCTTGAAAGATTTGTAGTGCATTTTTATACTCTTTATGGTGATAATGGTGAAAAGTTTATAGAAGACGAGGGCAGAAAGTATTTCCTGTTTTTTACAGGCAAGGAAGAAACTGTGCAGAATTATTAAATCTGTGTACAAAAAATACAGTTCTTTACTAGAGACGATTCTTTTGAATGAGGATGAAAAGGAAGAATTTCAGTGGATATCAGCAGATATGGAGGATAATGAAGCGGCATATTCTATAAAATTTTTGTCAGAATATCTTTTTCGCTATTATAAGAAAAAAGTGATTATCCTGCTGGATGAATATGATACACCTATGCAGAAAGCCTATGTATATGGATATTGGAATGAACTGGCAGCATTTATGAGAAGCCTGTTTAATTCTTCTTTTAAAACCAATCCATATTTGGAACGAACCATTATGACAGGAATTACAAGAGTTAGTAAAGAATCTGTTTTTTTTCGATTTGAATAATTTAGAAGTAATCACAACTACTTCAAATAAATATGAAACAGCTTTCGGTTTTACTGAGAAGAAAGTATTTGCGGCAATGGACGAATATGAGCTGGAGGAAAAGGAGAAGGTAAAACTTTGGTATGATGGCTTTGTGTTCGGGAAAAGGAGAGATATTTATAATCATTGGTCGGTTATAAATCTCTTAGATAAAAGAGAATATAGAGCCTATTGGGCAAATACCAGTTCAAACAGCCTGATTGGAAAGCTGATTCGAGAGGGAAGCAAGGATGTGAAAATTATTATGGAGGGTTTGTTGAAACAGAAGTCTTTCCATACCCAGCTTGATGAACAAATTGTATTTAATCAGCTTGATTATAATGAATATGCTATTTGGAGCCTTTTACTGGCAAGTGGTTATCTGAGGCGGAGAATTATATTTTGGAAGACGGGGAAGAAACATATAAGCTTATGCTGACAAATAAAGAAATCCATATTATGTTCAGCCAAATGGTGAAAGATTGGTTCTCACGTTTTACACCATCTTACAATGATTTCCTCAAAGCCCTGCTGGCAGGGGATGTGGAGGCATGAATATTTATATGAATAAGGTAGCGCTTGCCTCGTTCAACTATTTTGATACAGAAGGAAATTCTTCTAGGAGGGCAGAGCCGGAACGGTTTTATCATGGTTTTGTACTAGGGCTGGTCGTGGATTTGGCGGACAGGTATACCATTACATCAAATAGGGAAAGCGGGTTTGGGAGATATGATGTTATCATGGAACCAAGGTCGGAAAAAGACGATGCCATTATTTTAGAATTTAAAGTCCACAACCACAAAAAAGAAAAAGATTTGCAGGACACTGTAAATGCAACATTACAGCAGATTGAGGATAAGAAATATTCAGCAGTGCTGGAAACAAAGGGCATAGTGGTAAAGAGAATACGAAAATATGGTTTTGCATTTGAGGGGAAAGAGGTTTTGATTGGGTAAAATCGGATATTCCCAAAGTATAAACAAAACAAAAAATGCTGTCAGTAGAAAAAGATTTGTGAAAAAAGTAATATAAGGAGATTGGAAAATGTTTGATTACTTCATTTCATTAGGAAGTTCATGTATCACATCTGCATCAATGAGCAAATTTGGATTACGTTCCTATTCAGGTCCATTTGATTGGCTAGTGACAAATAAATTTGATTGGATATTAAAATATATGGAAACAGATTTTCAAGGATTTTTGCAAAAAAATGATTTGGAAAGATATGATAACAATGAAAATCATTTTAAGTTAAAAGAATCAGGTTTTCTTTTTATGCATGAAACTGGAAGTTATGAAGAGATAAAAAGTAAATATCAACGTAGAATTGAGAGATTTATAAAAATGGAAAAGAATAAAGTTTGTTTTTTACGTTCATGTGCTAGCCAAAGTGAAATAGAGTATATTATCCAAAATAGAGATTATATTAATCATGTGATAAAAAAATATAATGTTGAAAATGAAATAGTATTTTTGTTAAGTTATGAAGCAAATGTAAATAAGGATTTTCCATTTAAATATTTTAAAAAGCGTGAAAAATATAAAAACAATTCCAGAAAAAATATGAGAGCATGGTTCGATGGTATGGATAATTTTATTCGGTTTTGTGGGGAAAATTATTCAGCGCTTTCACTTATTAACAATTTAGCTGTAGACCGAGTAAAGGAAGATAAACTTTTATATGTATATGAGCATAGATACAGAACATTGGAAGCTTTATTGAATTATAATTTTTCTAAAGATATGAATTTTGACAAAATAATCATATATGGTATAGGGGCTACTGGAAAAGAGTTCTATAAAAAAATTAGGGAATCAGTAAAAGTGATAGCCTTTATTGACAGAGACAGGGCAGGATATAAATATGATGGAATAAAAATTATTTCACCTAAGGAATGTAAAAATATAGAGGGGGGGGGGAAAATAAAAATTGTAGTATCTGCAACACACGACTTTAAAAATATAGAGACGGAATTAAAAAAAATTAATAATAAAATGGAAATTACATCATTAGATGATATTTTGGAAATGGATTAGAAATTTTTATAATTTATATAGAATAAAAGATAAATGGAAAAAGATAACCTTTAGGCTACACAGAAGCCCAAAAAGAGAAAATGATATGTTAATATAGTGATATTTCGGAAAAATCAAGTAATATATTTTTGAAGATAAGTATTAATTTTTATATGTTGGCAGCCGATATATAATATAATATTATTTATTTTAAAAGAAATACTAGTATAGTTGAAGAATAAATAAGGGGAACAAGGAGACCTATTAAGTACCTAAAAATAGTATTAAATGTGAGTAAATAGATTCAAAAGTACCTAAAATCCAAGGTATAGTTTGTGCTGACTTTATAGCAGGCGGAGTTACGGAAATGAAACCCTTATCAGTTGAAAAAGTCTGGTATAACAAAGATGTAGAAATCTGTGGGTGTAACTGGTCAATGGTCAAGTCCCGAAAACCAAGGGCAAATAACGTAGCCAGCCAAAGGCTGATTGTTAATGCAACCAACGCTTGCGTTGATTGCTCAAATGACATAACCAACCTTTGACTGATTACAAAAAAATCTGGGAAAGGAAAAGCTAATTAGATGAAATCCACAAGATTGCAAAAATCAGGTAGATGTGGATATGTACCGATGGCTCAGGTTATCAATTTTGATTGATGACATTAGTCGGGAATTTACGACTGTGGAGTGTACAAGAACTTGTGAGTAGTATATCAGTAATGGTTACAAAAGCATACACGATGAAACAGTAACTATAAATCGTGAGATTATAGCAAATCATCTGGCATATATGTTTTGTATATGTTTTTAGTAGCAGGTGCCTTATGATGAAATCATTAGTCAGTATTGTGATTCCAAATTATAATTATGGGCGTTTTATCAGACAAACTATGGAAAGTGCTGTAAGCCAGACATACGAAAATGTAGAGATTATAGTAGTAGATGACGGTTCTATTGATGATTCTATAGAAATTGTTAATAATTATGTAGAAAAGTATAAAAATGTAACTTTATATGAAAATAAAAAGAATCTTGGCGTAGTAGAGAATCATAATAAGGCAATATCTTTAAGCCATGGTGAATATATTGTTGTTTTATCCTCGGATGATTATCTGGACAAACATTTTGTAGAAGAGTGTGTTCAGAAGTTCGAGGCTTATTCGTCTGCAGGCATGGTAGTTTCAGCCATGCATCTGGTAGATGATAAAGGAGTGGTGACCGATGCTCCAAATTACTATGGAGCAAGTTTTATTTGTAAAGGAATCAGTCAATGCAGAGTGTTTTTGATGAGTAATACATTTGTTCCTTCACAGGTGCTTTTTAAAAGGGAATGTATTGAAAATCCAGAAGTAGGCGGTGCATTTAAAGATTTTGCAGATACTTCTATTGATACAGAGCTGTGGTATCGTATCTGTCTTCATTATGATTTTTTATATTTTGATAAGAGATTGTGTTATTATAGAAGTTATATAGGGAGTTACTCTAAATCTTACGACAATCTGAAAGGTGCTATGCAGTATTATCTGTTGAGACAACGTTTTGTACAGCTGGCAAAAGATAATGAATATATTCAAAGTTATAAAGAAGAAGCAATCAGGAGAACACCATTGTTTTGTATTCGGTCAATTAGAAATCTGCTTATGGCGGGGGAGTATAGAACTGCAAAAAGATATTTACGGCTGGCTGAGGCGATTGACTTAGAGATTGCAGAGTCAGAATATTATAGGATTGTAGAAAAGATTATTGCGAATAAGAAATTAGATGATATCGATGCTTATAGAGAGGCGGAAGGAGAATATCTGGATTCATTAAAGAGTGAGAAAAGCAGAGGTGTAACAAATACAGCTCCATATGCATTACCAGATGGAGCAGAATTGATATAGTGCTAGAAAAGTTAAAGATAGATAGTTTGACAGAGCTAATTATAAACGGAGAGTAATATGAATAATTTATTGACAATGATAATTGAAAAACTGGAAAAATATAAAAATATAAAAATTATTAGCTTTGATATTTTTGATACTATATTATTTAGAATGGTAAAAAAGCCTGAAGATATCTTTAAAATTGCTGCCAAAAATGCTATAAGAGAAAAGTCATTGCCATATTATATAACATCTGAATTATATAAAAATATAAGAAAAGAGGCTGAAAAGCGAGCAAGAAAACTTAAAGTTGAGAAATATGGGCATGCAGAGGTCAATTTAAAAGATATTATGGATTGTATGCCTGAACATGTTAGCAATTCCAAAGAAAAAATGATTACTTTTGAATTGCAGACAGAAAAGGAAAAATGTTATATTAATCCAGATATTCAGGAAGTGATTGATTATTTAGTTAAAAAAAGAAAGTGCAAAATAGTATTTACATCAGATATGTATTTATCATCAAAAGAAATTTGCAGTATATTGAAAGAAAATGAATTTCCAGTGGAAGTAGTTGATAAATTTTATATTTCAGGAGAAATTGGAAAAAGTAAGGCAACAGGACAGTTATATGAATATATTATAGATGATTTAAGTATTTGTGCAGAGGATATTCTTCATATAGGTGATAATATTTTATATGATGTTGTAAATGCTAAAAGTATAGGTATACATACAATTTATTATGATGTTATAAGTGGAAATTGTATGGAGATACAAATGGAACAAATAAAATATGGAAATATTATGCCAGAATTATATTCCTTAAGAAGGTTTATATCAAATAAAGCGAAGTATTTGAAAGAAGAAAAAAAACAATGGTTTAAAACAGGAGCAATGGTTTTGGGACCAATAATGTCTGAAATAGCTGAATGGGTATTAGATACAGCTGAAAAAGAACAGATATCAACTATCTATCCTCTGATGAGAGAAGGAAAACTTATTACAGAGTTGCTAATACAAGCGGCATCTTATAGAGATAAAAAATATCATATATCACCTATGTATATTTCAAGAAGAGCAGTCTATCTTCCTTCAATTACGAAATTTGATAAATCAGAATATGAAAAACTTACTATTTCTTTAAAAAAGAATGGTAAAGTGAAAAATATATTCGAAATGCTTGAAATACAGGCGGAAAGTTATATAGATGATTTATTGGAAATTAGTATAGAAGAAGTAAGAAAAAATAAAATAGTAGAAGAGAGATTAAAAGATTATTTGTTTTCAAAAAAAGTGCAGAGTCAGATTCTTCAATCAATAGAAAGTAAACGTAAAAATATATATGGTTATTTGAAACAATTAGGAATCGAACAAAAATTTATTACAGTAGATGTAGGCTTTAATGGAAGTATACAGGAAGGATTGGAAAAAATATTATTTACAGAGAGAACTAGCAGCGCAAAAAATATACATTTATTAGTATTTGGAAGCGAAAAATGTATAGAGAAAATTCTTGATAATGTAGATATTAGAGCTTATGCTGGAAGTTTTGAAAAAAAATGTAATATAGTATCAGAAATAGCTCAAAGACCATATTTGCTAGAACAATTTATGATGTGTGATTGTGGAACTACTGTTTCATATTCAAAACAAGCAGAAAAATATATTCCTGTATTAAAAAATATAAGTGGTATTCTTCAAAAGCAATACCAAAATATATCATATATACAAGAAGGTATATTGTTATTTCAAAAGTATTATTTAGATTTAAAGAAAAAAAAGAAAATTATTATTGAAAGAACAAGTAATAAAATAAAAGAGTTTACACAGATTTTTTTAAGATTGCAAACGATGCCAACATTAGATGAAGCAAAAATTTTGGGAAAATTATCTTATGATGAGAATTACGGTGTGGATTCAGTTACAAGATTCGCGGATGAAAAGAATGTTCTGGAAATAAAAAATATAGGAATAGAAAAATGGCTTAAAAGTGTAGTTCCTGGGCAGAAAGCATGGGTAGAAAGTATAGTAGTTCAAGCGCAGCAGGAATATTATGTGGATAAGGCGTTAACAGAAAAAAGTTCTGATTATCAAAAGTCAATTTTGGAAATTGTCAAAAAGGTTTTTGTAGATAAGCCAGAAAAAGTTATAATAGCTGGAGCAGGAGAGGCTGGAAGGCAGCTTCATAAGTATCTGGAATTATATGGAATGAAGGTAGAGGCTTTTACAGATTCAAATAAAAAACTTTGGGGTAGTTTTATTGATGAAATTCCAGTTAAGTCACTTGAAGAAAATTTTGATAGTATACATTTTGTAATCGCTTCCTTTGCATTTGCAGAGGAAATAAGTAATCAAATAAGAGCTACAAAAGGAAGTGATATAGTTATATATAGTATTAATATTTAAAAAATATATTATAAAATAGCTAATAGTTGGTCAGTAAATTTAGGAAAGGCGTCATAAACAGTGGAAGAACGAATATCAGTAATTACATTAGCTTATAATAATTTAGAGTATTATAAGGAGTGTTTAAAAAGTATTGTAGAACAAAAATATAAAGAGATAGAATGGATATTGTGTGATGATTGCAGCGAAAATTTTATTTATGTTGAAAAAGATATAAGAAAATATTTGAAAGAACATAAAGGAAATATCAATAATGTAATAATACATCATAATAAAAAGAATATGGGTGTTGTAAAAAATTACGAACAAGCTGTAAAAATGGCATCGGGAGAATATATTTTTTATCTTGCAATTGATGATATGTTTTATGATGAATATGTATTGTCGGATGTAGTAAAATACTTTAAAAAGACAAATTATGAAATATTTGGGGGATACTGGGAAATGTTTTATGATGATGGAAGTCGCAGAATACAACCGCTTCAGGGTCAGGTAGAATTTTTAAAGAATGAAAGTCAGGAAAAAATATTTCACAGATTTATAAGAGTTCCATTAGTAGTTGGTTCTTGTACTCCATTTAAAAAACAATTAGTTGAAAAATATGGATTTATTGATAAAGGATATAAACATCTAGAGGATTGGCCAAGATATTTAAAGTTAATAAAAAATGGTGTGAGAATTGGGTTTATAGACAGATGCTTGATAAAATATAGAGCAGGTGGAATTACTACTGAAATTAAAAATAAGGATTTGATATTAGATTACAAACGATTGCTTGGAGAATATATGAAACTGCCATATAGTGATATATTAAATGCAATGAAAGAAAAAAAATATATAATTGCATGGGGATGTTCTGGAGGATTTATAAAGTATTATAAAGACTGGGAAGTTATATCTAATAGAACAATAGATATAATTGTAGATAAAAATAAAGAAAAGTGGGGGAGTACAGTAGAAGGAAAAAAAGTGTTTTCGCCTGAAAAAATTAGTGAAATGAATATAAATGAGATATATGTACTGGTGTTTTCGCAAATGTATTATGTTGAGATTGCAGAGGAATTGGAATCTATGGGATTAGTAGAAGGTATACAGTTTGATGTTATATCTAGAGAAGTTATAATTTGGCAAGATATGATATAGATATTATAATTATAATAAAACAAGGTGAAAGTATAGATAGTAAAAACTATACATATAAAATATTATTAAAGGAAAAAATTTATGAAAGAATATGAATATTTAACAGAAAATGCAAAGGAATATGAATACTTATACAATATAAGTAAAATCAAGTATATGATAATGGAAAAATTAGAAGAGGAAAAAAGTGTATACAAGATAGTGGATAAATTAAAAGAGAAAAATATATATATTTATGGAGCGGGGACAATTGGTAAAAAGTTATATAAAATATTGATAAATTATAATGAGATTAAAATATTGGGGTTTATAGAGAGAGATAGAGATAACGGAGATAATATAATTTCTTTAAAACATTCTAATGAGAAAATAAATCCAGAAGCAATAATAATAATTACACCTATAGATTATTATAATGAAATTATGAAAGATATTAATAGTTCAGGACTTGACAACAAGGTATTTTCGATATTAGAATTACTATGAGAGAGAAGGTAATGTTTTGCAAATTAAATTATTATATTTGACAAATGAAAATATATATGCTGAAGGATATACTGGGATAAGAAAGAAAATTAGAGGACAATTGCAGAGTTTTGAAAATGTAAATATAAATACATATATTTTATATAATCATAATGGATTAAATATTAGTTTAAATAAAGGAAAAGAGATGGCAAAATTTGTTTCTTTTACTAAAAAGGAATATTTTGATTTTGTATTTAAATTGTTAAAGAAGGAAAATATATCTGTGTTATATGTTAGGTATATAATGGCGAGTTACGAATTAATAGAATTCTATAAAAATATAAAAGAAAATTTGGATATAAAATTAATTATAGATTTTCCAACGTATCCCTATGATAATGTGTTTAAAGATGTTGAAAAAATTGTTTTGTTAAATGATAAAAAATATAGAAATAAGATTAAACAGTATGCGGATTTTTCTGTGAATTATGATGATTATGAAAAAATATATGGAATAAATAGTTTGTCTATTGTTAATGGAATCAACTTAAAAAAGATACCAATTAAAAAAACTACTAAGAGCAAAAAATTTAGAATGGTATGTATTTCAAGTCTTTGTAGGTGGCACGGATTTGATAGAATAATAATGGGATTATATAAATATAAAAAGGATAATAAGGAATGTGATGTGATATTTACGATAGTTGGAGATGGTCCAGAATCAAGTTTTTTACAAGATTTAGTGTTGAAGTATGATTTAGAAAATGAAGTTAGTTTTTGTGGAAATATCGAAGATGAAAATCAGTTGAATGAAATTTTTGATAATGCAGATATTGCGATTGGAGCACTTGCACTACACAGAATAGGCTTATATAAAGGAGGGGCAATTAAGAATCAGGAATATTGCGCAAGAGGTATTCCATTTGTTTTATCAGCAAAAGATGATCATTTTTCAGATAATGTAGATTATATTAAGTATATTTCAGAAGATGATACAGATGTTTCTATAGAGGAGTTGATTGCATTTATTGATGAGAATTTTGATGAAAATTTACAAAAAGAAATGCGTCAATATGCAGAGAGTAATTTTAATTGGGATTATATTATGGGAGATTTGATAAAAAAAGTGAAGGAATAAATATTATTTTAGATAGATATCTGTAATTTTTTGATGGATAGAATATTTTTTCCTGGTAATATTGTTTTTTGTAAAAAATTAGTGCATTGTGAATATTATGAATGGGTGTTTAATATTTTTAATGAATATATAAAAACATTAAAAAAT
>CAJUDQ010000026.1 GCA_910585215.1 uncultured Lachnospiraceae bacterium
TATCTTTCTACTATAATTATTGAAATAATTTCATTTTTTAGTAGTTGATATTTGTTATCAGAACGTCTATAATAAATATATTCGGATATCGGATATCAAAATCCCAGTATGAAATTATTTATAAAGGAGGCGATGCAGATGCGGGAAAGCCGGTTGTTTAAAATTATCTATTATTTACTTGACAAAGGTTCAGCAACCGCCAGAGAATTGGCGGAAAGATTTGAGGTATCTGCAAGAACAATTTACAGGGATATTGATGTATTAAGCAGTACAGGTATTCCGGTTTATACCGAAACAGGACGAAATGGCGGGATTTATCTGCTGACCGATTTTGTTCTCGACAAAACCATAATATCTGCACAGGAAAAGCAGGAGATATTAGCTGCTTTGCAGGGATTGGTGCTTATTGACAGTGAATATAAAAAAGATATTATGGAAAAGCTTTCGGCTCTCTTTCAGATTCATTCCATTGACTGGATTGAAGTTGATTTTTCCAGATGGGGTAATAAACCGCAGGATAATAAAAAATTTGAGATATTAAAAACTGCAGTCCTTCAAAACAGATGTATAAAAATTTCTTATGCAGATTCTTATGGGAAAACGAACGAGAGAATTATTCAGCCTCTAAAGCTGTTTTACAAGTCAAAAGACTGGTATTTGAAAGCATATTGCAGATTGAAACAGGATTTTAGAATGTTTAAATTAAACAGGATTTTAGAATGGGAGCTTTTGGAAGAACAGTTTCTTCCAATGGACTTTCCACAGATTCAGGATACATCCTGTCAGGCAGATACAAAAATAGTACTTCGTTTTCCAAAAGAACTTTCTTATCGTGTTTATGATGAATTTGATATAAATCAAATTCATACAGAAAAAAACGGAGATTTAACAGCGACTGCCAATATGCCTCAGGACGACTGGCTGACTGGATATCTGCTTTCTTTTGGAGGACAGGTTGAAATTATAGAACCAGTATATTTGAAAAAGATTCTTGCACAAAAAGCAAAAGAAATATATAAAAAATATAAAATATGACATAACATGTCAGTGTTTATATCCTATAATATGTCTAACAGTTACTTTCAGACTGAAAAAACAGAAATAAAAAAGGAGAATAGACTATGGCAAGACCTACATCAAAAACAGATTTAATCAGTGCATCAGAGGCTAATTATAAGCAGATGAACGAGCTTATTTCATCATTTACAGAAAAAGAGCTGTCAACACCTTTTCAGTTTGGTGATGAAAAGAAAGAAGCTCATTGGAAGAGGGATAAAAATATTCGGGATATTTTGATTCATCTGTATGAATGGCATCAGCTTTTGTTAAACTGGGTTTCGTCAAATTTAAATGGAGAGGCCGCAGCACTTTTGCCGCAGCCATATAATTGGAGAACCTATGGGAAAATGAATGAAGAGTTTTGGAAAAAACATCAAAACACAGCTTTAGAAGAGGCAAAGCAGATGCTTGAAAAATCACACAAGGAAGTAATGGCTTTGACAGAAACCTTTACAAATGAGCAGCTGTTTTCAAAAGGAGTGTATTCGTGGACAAATGGAAATGCTCTGGGTTCATATTTTGTCAGCAATACGTCAAGCCATTACGACTGGGCTGTGAAGAAGCTGAAGGCGCACAGAAAAAACTGTAAAAATATACAGAAAAAATCCATTTTATCCTAAAAAGTGTTTGTTTTATCCAATGTGTCATAACCCCCTCTGTTTTAGCTGTGGGGAGTGTCAAACACTTTGGGGAGTCTGATTTTTCAGATAGACGGATTATTTAAGAACGCCTGAATATAAGGAAGTGCAGCCCCGATTGTTATGTTATGTTTTGGCATTTTGCTTATCAGCAGAAAGTCCTGCGCTTCTTCAAATGGAGTCATCTGCCGGATTTTTTCATGAAGAAAAATGAGGTCTTCTTCTAACAGGTATTGGGCAAGATAGCCCCCAAGAATAAAATCGGTGTCATAAATTAAATGGAGCATATTAACTGCATTAGCAAGATTTGTCAGAAATTTCTCCCATCGACTGGAAGCGGCAAAATCTTTCTGACGGACTTTCATAAAAAAATCATCCATAGTTTCGTTTTCTTCTAGGAGAGCTGCCATAGATAGCAGAGTTTCCATGCAGCCTTGTCTCCCGCAGTAGCATTGGGAGCCATCCGGCTGCATTTGAATATGCTCTATAATAGAGCTGTGGCCATGTTTTCCCGATAATATTTCACCTTTGGAAATAATAGCGGCTCCAAGATGTTTGCTTAATGAGAGATAAAATGCATCTGTAAGTTCAGGTGACATCCACATTTCAGAAATAGCAGCGCTTTCTGCATCATGGATAAAAGAGCATGGGTATGGAAGATAGCGGGAAAATTCTGTAATGGAAAGTCCTGTACAGGACAGGATTTTTCCGTATACTATTGTTTGTTTGTCAGGCGCAGTCAGTCCTTGTATGGCAAAGCCGATTCCAAGGACCGCGCTGTCTGATATGCCGATAGATTCTTTAAATTCAACTATTTTGGCACATACAGATTCAAAATAAGATTTTTTATTTTCATAAATAATTTCATATGCAGTGCGATGGATTTTTTCCCCATATAAATCGACTGCAATCATTTTTACTTCTTTTTTTAATAGTTCCACTCCAATACTGATACGATAATTAGCAATAATAGAATAAGCAGAAGCCTTTCTTCCAACAAATTCAGTGTCAATCAGGCCGCTTTTTTGAATCAGGCCGTCTTTTTCCATAGCAGCTAAATTTGATGCCACAGTAGGGCGGCTTAGCCGGAGATAATAGGAAATGTCCTGCTGGGACACTTTTTTGTTTTTATAAATATAATGATAAATCAAACTGCGGTTGTTTTGTTTAATTTGATTTGGAGTAATACTTTTTTCCATAAATACCATCCTTCTAATTTGTAAAACTATTTGGCAAAATATTATTATATCATAAATGTTACATTTAAGTCATTATATAGTTTCACTAATTTTTTTTCTATTTCTTTGTAGATAATTACATATTGACGAAATAAAATTTGTTTGATAATATGTAAATACAATTTGATAAAACATTTTACAAAATTAATTTAAAGAAAGGAGAACGTCATGGGAATTATTGAAAAAATGAGATTGGACGGAAAAAAAGGATTTGTAACAGGAGGTGCAAGAGGCATTGGAAAAAGCACAGCAACAGCATTTGCGGAAGCAGGAGCAGATATTGCGATTGTAGATTTGGACTATGAAGAGGCAAAAAAGACAGCAAAAGAGCTTGCAGAGAATACCGGCAGGAAGGTGATTGCGATTCAGACAGACTGTACAAATAAGGAGCAGGTAGATGCAATGACAGAGCAGGTAGTAAAGGAACTGGGAGGACTTGATTTCTGTCATAATAACGCGGGGATTTGTATTAATGCTCCAGCAGAAGAGATGACGTATGAGCAGTGGAGTAAAGTAATTAATATTAATTTGAATGGAATTTTTCTGACAGATATTGCAGCCGGAAAATATATGCTGGAACATGGTGGCGGCTCTATTATTAATACGGCGTCCATGTCCGCGCATATTGTCAATGTACCACAGCCGCAGTGCGCATACAACGCTTCGAAAGCGGGCGTGATTCAGCTTACGAAATCTCTGGCAATTGAATGGGCAAAGCGCGGAGTGCGTGTAAACAGCATTAGTCCGGGATATATTGGCACAGAATTGACTTTAAATTCTCCAACACTGATTCCATTGATTGAAAAATGGAATGATATGGCTCCATTAGGAAGAATGGGAAAACCGGAAGAATTAGAAGCAATCTGTGTATACCTTGCAGGAGATACAAGTTCTTTTACAACAGGGGCCGATTTTATTATTGACGGGGCGTTTACCTGTTTTTAAAGGGAAAGGAGAAGTTATGGGAAAATGGGGAAAACGTATTGGTTATGGTATTGGAGACCTTGGATGTAATTTGGTGTTCAGCACAATGGCATCTTATTTGATGGTTTTCTATACGGATGTGTTTGGGATTACGGCAGCGGCTGCCGGCACAATGATGCTGGTGACAAAATTTATTGATGCCTTTACAGATACCGGTATGGGATTGATTGTAGATAGAACCCATACGAAGTGGGGGCAGGGACGGCCATATTTTCTGCTGGGAGCAGTGCCGTTTGCAATTTTTACATTTTTAACTTTTTATATTCCAGATTTTGGAAGCACCGGAAAACTGGTATGGGCATATTTGACATACTGTCTGCTATGTACAGCGTATACGGTTGTAAATATACCATTAAATACAATCGTTCCAAGGCTTACATCAGATATTCATGAACGGGATGTTCTGGTATCTACAAGAATGGTATGTGCTATGGCGGGAACAGCAGTGGTTATGTCTATTACAGAGCCTTTGGTGCAGTTCTTTGGAAAGGGAAATGAGGCGAAGGGCTATCTTATTACAATGACATTATATGGGATTGCAGCAATGTTTATCTTTTTTGTGACATTTGCAAGCACAAAAGAGGTAGTGCCTCCTGCGGTCAATCAGAAACATTCTTCATTGAGAGAAGATTTTAAAGGGCTTACTGGTCAGGCATGGATATTGTTTTTGCTGAATTTGTTTTATTTTTCCCTTTATGTAGTCAGAAGCACTACAGTTATTTATTATTTTAAATATAATCTTGGCAGAACAGACTGGCTTTCGCTGGTAGGTATACTGGGTATTTTATCAGGACTGCCGATGCTTCTCCTTCTTCCTTCATTGGAAAAGAAGTATAGCAAGAAAAATCTGATGTTTTTCAGTATTATTCTGTATATAGCGGGCGATTTGCTTATTTACGCAGGCAGAAATCAAGCGGCATGCCTTTTGGCTGGTCTGGTTATCACAGGTCTTGGGATTTATGGTGTTTTTGGGATTACCTTTGCCATGCAGCCAGATGTGATTGACTATTCTGAATATAAAAACAATGCCAGTGTAGCGGGATTGATTGCGGCGTTTCAGGGTTTTTTTGTAAAAGGCGGAATGGGGCTTACAAGTTTTATTATCGGAGCGTTTTTGAAAAAAGGCGGATATATTGCCAATGCGGTTCAGACAGAAAAAGCTCTTTCTTATATTGAAATATGTTTTATCTGGATTCCGATTGTATTATGTATATTAATCGCAGTACTTACCTACTTTTATAAGCTGGATAGCCTGCGGGGAGAAATGACGCGGGAATTGGAGAAGCGGAGAGGAAATTTGGAAAATGAAGTGTAGAGGCGCAATTTTTGATATGGACGGAGTCCTTTTTGATACAGAGAGAATTTATCAAAAGATATGGCGACAAATTGCAAATGAGAATGGAATAGAGCTTGGAACTGGTTTTTTAAGGGCGATATCCGGCACAAATGGAACATATATGCGTCAGGTTATTGAAAGGTATTATCATGTTTCTGACGGAACTGACATTATGGAAGAATGTAGGAAGCGAATGAGGAAAGAACTGTCTGTTTGCGTTCCAATGAAAAAGGGCGTGCCGGAAATATTAGAGTTTTTCCAAAAAAATGAAATATGTATGGCAGTAGCGAGCAGCAGTTCTATGCAGCAGATAAAAGGAAATATAGAAAAAGCTGGTCTATCTGATTATTTTTCTGAATTTGTCAGCGGGGAAGAAGTAAAACACGGAAAACCGGCTCCTGATATTTTTCTCTATGCAGCAGATAAGCTTGGCTGTATGCCAGAAGAATGTGTAGTGTTCGAAGACAGTGAGAATGGAATAAAAGCCGGATATACGGCAGAGTGCAAGACAGTTATGATACCGGATTTAATAGAGGCATCGCCTGCTATCCTGCCATATTGTAGAAAGATATGCAGGGACCTTCTGCAGGCAAAAAAGGAAGTAAGAGAATATTTCGGTATGTAAAAGCAGGAAGAGACATAAAATAACAGAACTGTTGTATTGAAAAACAAATAAAAAATATTATAGGGTATAATTGGGAACCGTTATATTTTTGTATGTAAATACTTAATATAACGGTTTCCCTTTGGTTAAAAATAAATAGCTTGTTTCTTTTGATGTTTTGAAATATAATTTAGTAGAAGTTTATTTTTCAGAAGCACTATGGATGCTGAAAAATAATAGAAATACAGCCAGAATGGTAATCGTATAATAGTTATTCTTAAAAATTATTGAAACATGAATTTATATTAAGGAGGATTTATTAGGAAACTTATGGAAGGAAGAAATTCAGAAGAAAAACAGGGAATTACTTTATTGGGGAGTCAGGGAACAAGATATCCGTCAGACTACGCCCCTGAAGTATTAGAAACCTTTATAAACAAGCATCAGGAAAATGATTATTTTGTAAAATTTAACTGTCCTGAATTTACCAGTCTCTGTCCAATTACCGGTCAGCCTGATTTTGCTACAATTACAATTTCCTATGTGCCGGATATCAAAATGGTAGAGAGCAAATCTTTAAAATTATATTTATTCAGCTTTCGAAATCATGGAGATTTTCATGAAGATTGTGTAAACATTATTATGAAAGATTTAATAAAATTAATGGACCCAAAATATATTGAGGTATGGGGAAAATTCACTCCGAGGGGCGGTATCTCCATTGACCCGTACTGCAATTATGGAAAAGCCGGAACAAAATGGGAACAGGTAGCATGGAACAGACTGGCAAATCATGATTTGTATCCTGAAAAAATAGATAACAGATAATTTTAAACAAAAGGAGGAAAAATATTTTTACAATTAACAGCAAGGATTCCCTTTCTTCTTAGGTAGGGGAGGAATTGCTTGGAACAATCATAACGGCAGCAGTGGGCAAAGCAAAAACGGTATCTTTTGCTGTCATGAGGCAATCTGCATAATTGTCCTGCTCCTGACTGCCGCGAGTGGATTGAAATAAATTATTATAAAAATGTTTGCTTTATTTTCGATTTTGGGTTAAGATATACAATACAGGCAAAAACTATCATTAGATTCAGAAAAATTTGGAGGAAAAAAGTTTGGCAAATATAGCAATCGTAACAGACAGCAATAGTGGTATTACACAAAAGCAGGCGCAGGAAATCGGCATATCTGTTGTTCCAATGCCATTTGATATAGATGGAAAAACCTATTATGAGGATATCAGTCTTACGCAGGAGGAATTTTATAGAAAGCTTGCAGGCGATGCAAATATTTCTACTGCGCAGCCGGCACCAGAGTCGTTTATGGATATCTGGAGAAATCTTTTAAAGGACCATGAGGCGATTATTTACATTCCCATGTCCTCCGGCTTGTCAGGTTCCTGCCAGACGGCAATGATATTTGCGTCGGAGGAGGAGTTTGAAGGCAGGGTATTTGTGATAGATAATCAGCGGATTTCCGTTACACAGAGACAGGCCGTTCTGGATGCAAAGAAGCTGGCAGATTCGGGAATGGATGCAAAGGCAATCGCAAAATATCTGATGGACACAAAATTTGAGTCTAGTATTTATATTATGGTAGATACCCTGAAATATTTAAAGAAGGGCGGCAGAATCACACCTGCGGCGGCAGCACTTGGAACGATTCTGAAATTAAAGCCGGTGCTTCAGATTCAGGGTGAAAAGCTGGATGCGTTTGCAAAGGCAAGAACAATTAACCAAGCGAAAAACATTATGATTAACGCCATGAAAAGTGATATAGAAAAGCGGTTTGGCGGTGATGTAAATAATGTGCATCTGGAAATTGCGCATACAAACAATCCTTTGGAGGCACAAAATTTTAAAGAAGAGGTGTTAAAGGCGTTTCCAGAATATACAGGGGAAATTTATACTGACCATTTGTCATTGAGTGTTTCCTGCCATATTGGTGCAGGCTCCCTTGCTCTTGCATGTTCAAGAAAATAGAAAACAGGCGGCGTCGGTCTTTTACTGAAAGATTGACGCTGTTCTGCATTTTCTATAACGCTGTTTGTAAGAGGTGTGTTATGAAGCAGAAATATTTAAAATTTGCTGCTGAATCGAAAGAAGAGTATATTTATTTGTTAAAAACTGTAATTTCTACTCCATCGCCTTCTTATAAGGAGAGAGAAGTTGCAGTTATAATAAAAGAATTTCTTGAGCAGGAGGCAGAAAAAAATAATCATTGCAGAGCAAATATTTATACAGATGATATCTGGAATGTATACTGTGAGATAGGGGGACCTTTTCATGCAGATACGGAATGTATGTTGTTTTGTGCTCATACCGATACGGTATTTCCAGACGATAAAGGCCCCCTCTCTGTCAGAGAGGAAAATGGCCGTATTTATGGTCTGGGAGCAAAGGATAATTGTGCAAATGTATGTGCTCTGATGTTCTGTGCAAAATATATTTTTGAAAATTATAAAGATATACAACAGAAGCTGTTGCTGGTTTTTGATGTATGTGAGGAGGGAACCGGAAATCTTCGGGGTTGTCGAAGAATTTTTGAAAAATATTCAGGAATCAGACAAATGATTGCTTTTGACCTTGATTATCAAAAATTGTTTTACAGAGCAGTTGGTTCAATGAGATATGAAATAGACGTAAATGTGAGAGGTGGACATGCATTTCATGATTTTGGAAATAAAAATGCGATTCAGATAATGTCTGATATCGTTCAGAACTTTTACAAGATAAAAATATCTGATATGAAAGGAAGTTCTTCTTATAATGTTGGAATAATAAGGGGAGGAACTTCTGTAAATGCCATTGCTGAGGAATGTCATGCTTTGTTTGAATGGAGGTCTGACTGTGAGCAGACGTTACAGCAAATGGATATTCTGTTTGAAAAAATTTTGAAAAAAGCAGAAGGACAGGCTCAAGGTGAAGCACATGTCAAGAAAAAACTGATTGGTAAGCGGCCATCCGCAAAAGAATTTACACAGGATGCAAAAAAACGGCAAGACAGACTTGCAGAGCGTGTGATACATATAGCAGAAGATATAACAGGACAAAGTCCCTCTTTTATTGCTGGTTCTACGGACTGTAATATACCATTGTCAGAGGGGATTCCGGCAGTGTGTATTGGAACTTGTCTGGGAGAAGGAGAACACACAAGACAGGAATATATAGAAATTTCTTCTTTGGAAAAAGGACTTGTTCTGGCGCTGGAAATTGTATGCGGATTTTTGACAGAAACTGTCTGAAAGGATTTTATCTATGAAAATATTATTAACGGCAATTAATGCAAAATATATACATTCCAATCTGGCAGTTTACAGTTTAAAGGTCTACGCAGAGAAATACTATTCAGAAAAGTATGGGAACAAAGTCAAAGAAGAGCAGCCGGAAATTAAAATACGCGAATTTACAATTAACCACAGTATTGATGAAATACTGAAAGAATTGTATCAGGAGCAGCCGGATGTGTTGTGTTTTTCCTGCTATATCTGGAATATCACCTGTGTCAGATTGTTGATAAAGGAGCTGAAGACACTTTTGCCCTATACGGATATCTGGCTTGGGGGACCGGAGGTTTCTTACGATGCGGAGGAATTTCTTCAGGAATTTTCAGAGCCCGAGGGAATTTTGTATGGAGAGGGAGAGCAGGTATTTGCGAATTTGTGTATTTATTATGCCAAGACAGGCAGGACAAGAAGTCGACTGCGAAAAAGACAAAAATATGAGAAAAATACGAAAGAAGATTTATACAAAAAGTTCAATTTTGATGATATGATTGATTTGAATGGAATTATATATCGAAAAAAAGAGGATTGTGAAACAAAAGCCAAGATTATCTGCAACCCTCCCGAACCTCCTGTTGATTTGTCAGAGCTTCCATTTCCATATGCAGATTTAAAAATACAGGAGGATGGAACAGAGCAGCTTATTCCAAACTCTTTTATAAAGAATTTGGAACATCGAATTATCTATTATGAAAGCAGTCGCGGATGTCCGTTTTCCTGCAGTTATTGCCTGTCCTCCGTTGAAAAATCTCTTCGTTTTCGGAATTTGGAGACTGTAAAAACAGAGATACAGTTTTTCCTTGACAGTCAGGTAAAACAGGTAAAATTTATAGACCGTACCTTTAACTGTAAAAAATCCCACGCAATGTCCATTTGGAATTACCTTCTGGAGCATGATAATGGCATTACCAATTTTCATTTTGAAATCAGTGCAGATTTATTAGACGAAGAGGAACTTGAGCTTTTAAAGAAACTGCGGCCCGGATTGATACAGCTTGAAATTGGTGTGCAGTCTACCCATGAGAAAACAATTCAGGAAATTCATCGTATCATGAAGCTGCCAAAGTTGAAAAGGGCAGTAGAGCAGATTCGGAAATTTAATAATATCAATTTGCATCTGGATTTAATCGCAGGACTTCCATATGAGGATTTGAAAATCTTCAGAAAATCTTTTAATGATGTTTATCATATGCAGCCACATCAGCTCCAGCTTGGTTTTTTAAAGGTGTTAAAAGGCTCTGATATTTCAGAAAAGAAACAGAGCTATGGCATGGTACATAAAAAATTTCCGCCCTATGAGATTATGTATACGAAGTGGATGAGTTTTGATGATATGCTTGTTTTGAAGGATATGGAGGATATGGTCGAAAAATATTATAACAGTGGACAGTTTATTTATAGTCTGAAATTTCTCGAGCAGTTTTTTAAAGATTCCTTTGAACTTTATTATGAACTCTCTCAATATGAGAAGCAACAGTTTGACAGAGAAAAAAAGCATGCGAGAATTGATTTATATTATATTCTTTTGGGTTTTTTTAGAAACAGACAGACTGTCAAAAGACAGAATTTGATTCAACAGCCGGATAATCAGGAGTCTTTTAGCTATATATCAACACAGATGTCAGTTAAACTGTTTCAGGAAATCCTTGTGTTTGACCTTTATTTGAGAGAAAATATGAAAACAAGACCTGAATTTGCATCCGATGTTACATCATATAAAAAGGTATTTCGCAGTATTTCCGAAAGCTTTGGACAAAAAGCAGCAGGACATGTGGAAATTTTTTCACAAGAGGCATGGAAGATTTTACACAATGTAAAACAGGAATTACATGATGTAAAATGGAATCGGGTTTTTATAAAATCAGAGCTTGAAATGGCAAATTTAAAGGGGAAAAAACTGGTTTATTTTGATTATAACAGGAGAAATCTACTGAATCATAATGCACAGGTTTACGAAATAATAATAGAAGAAAAATTGTAGAAAAGAGACAGAAAAGAGAAACAGGAGAAAAGAATGTTAAAAAATTATGTAATTGTAGATTTGGAAACAACGGGTTTACGTGCAGATACAGATAAAATTATAGAAATCGGAGCCATAAAGATAGAGAATGGAAATGAGAGCATATATCATTCATTTGTCAATCCTGAAATTCCTATCAGTGAGAGAATTGTGGAAATTGTGGGAATTACAGACGAAATGGTAAAAGATGCACCAAAGATAGGTGAGATTATTGGTGAATTTATAGAGTTTACAAAAGACCTTCCACTGCTTGGACACAATCTTCTGTTTGATTTTGGATTCTTAAAAACAGCAGCAGTTCAAAATGGGTATTCGTTTCAGAAAAACGGACTTGATACCCTAGACATTGCCAGAAAATATCTTCCAGAGCTGGAGAGCCGGAAACTGGACTATCTGTGTGAGTATTTTGGCATACAAGACGAACAACATCATCGGGCATGGAACGATGCAAAGGTAACAGGAGAGCTCTATCATATACTTTGTGAAAGATTTGAGAATGTGGAGGAGAAAAATAAAAAGGTTTTTGAGCCAAAGGAATTGCATTTTGAGATAAAAAAAGCAAGTCCAATTACACCACGTCAGAAAAGTTATCTGAGTTCATTACTTTTCAGACATGGTATAAAACCGGACTGTGTGATAGATGAGTTGACTAAGAGCGAAGCGTCTCGGATGATTGACCGGATTCTGTCGAAGTATGGCATGGGCTGATTTCTTCTAATGTTTTTAAAATATTGTTTTTCATCAAAGAATCCAAACCTGCGGCACATTCTTTTAAATGAAGAATTTTGCCGTTTTCATTTCTTTGCATATAAAGCTCTGCCAAAAGCTTGTAATTCAGGCTTATATCTGTTAAAATAGCGATGCCGAATTCAAGAACCATAATACATTCGTCATCAAATCCAAGTTCATGAAGGCGGGACCCATAAGCCGCGATTGTTTTTACAAGTTCGGTATAATTTATATCACATTCATCTAATAAAGCAAGATTGGCAGGACCATAAGCCGCTTTCAGTTCTGTGGTGGTCTTTCCAGTGAGATTGAGAATTTTTTTCTCACTGAGAGAGAGCAGAACAGCTTCATATTCAGAGAGAGCAGAGTCCTCGTATTTTCCAATGGGAAAGGTTTCTATGGGAATATGAATATAGGGAAGTGTGTCAGGGGAAACTTTTCTTGTAAGATTGGCAGCAGATTCACGTTCCCAAAAATTTGTTTGGGTGGTATTTGAATTACGATGACTTTTTTTTAATTCATAGGTAAGCCAAAGAACAAATATAATAGTGCCAACAAATATCATAAAAGGAATAGGCATAATAATCCTCGCAATCTGCCGTTTTTACGGCCGTCATATATCACCAGTTTGAGATTGATGAGTATAAAACCGGAAAATATAAAATCGAAAAATATAAAACCGGAAAATAATAGAACAGGAATGGAGGTAGAAGCATGAATATCTGGAATCCGAAGAATCAGAAAAAAATCGTTGCCATTATAGCCATTATTTTGGTGCTTGCAATGGTGGTTCCATTTCTGACTTATTTATTATAACTCAGAATAAAGTATACCTGTTGGCGTGTGATTCGTCAAGAAGCAGAAGAAATAAAATCAGAAAGAAGTAGAAGTTATGAAAGCCGGAAAATTATCAGAACTGATATTGAACAGGTCTGTATTAAAAAAAATCAGAAATAAGAGAAAAGAAGTTTTGTGTGGCGCAAAAACAGGAAATGACGCTGTGATTCTGAGAACAGATGGAGATTTAACGGCTGCCTGTGCCGCAAGTTCTTCGTTTTTTTATATCCCTGAAGATTTTACAGATTCAGAGGCCTGTCTTGCCTCTGTGCTGTTAAATGCAGAACTTGTTGTATTGCGTGCAGCAAACAGTGTATCTGCAGAGTGGGGAGAACCATTTGCTCTGATGCCTGTACTGGTGTTGCCAGAGAGTTTTGAAGAGGCAGAATTAAAAAGGGTGGCGGATACATTTGAAGAAATGGCAGAGTACTTGAATTTACAGATAGCAGGAGGCCATTCAGAGGTATCTGCTGATGTGAAAAAGCCGGTTTTTTCAGTAACGGTTTTTGGAAACAGAGAATATTTTAAATCAGAGAACAAAAAAGCGTACGGACAGGATATTATAATGACAGGATATGCTGCATTAGAAGCAACTAGAACTGTAACAGTGCTTTGCAGAAAAAAACTGGAAGAAAGGTTTGCACCTTTATACATAGAACAGACAGCAGAATATACCCGTCAATTGTCTGTCATTCAACATATGAAGACAGCGAAGCAAAATCAGGCAGCATGGATGCATGATTTGTCAGAAACAGGAGTGTTTGGCGGACTTTGGGAGCTTGGAGAAAAGCTCCATGCCGGAATGGAAATTGATTTAAAAAAAATACCGATTCGGCAGGAAACAATAGAATTCAGTGAATATATGGGATTTAATCCTTATACTGTGCCGTCTTTGGGAGCTGCGCTTATTACAGCGCAAGATGGAAATGGACTTGTAAAGGCGCTGCAAAGACAGGGAATTTCAGCAGCTGTCATTGGAAAGGTGACAGAGGGAAAAGATAGAGTGGTGGTTAATCAGGAAGAAAGACGATATTTAGAGCAACCACGATAAACATGGTCTGGATTTTGGGAAAAAATTTCATATAAAATATCCCAAAAAGATTTTAACAAGTTTTATAAAAAACAGGAAAGGAAGGAATGAAAATGGTAGAATTGACAGAATTGAGAAAGCTGATTCTGGGAGTAATAGAAAAAAACAGCAGAATAGATGTGCATGAGCTTTCGGTGCTTTTGGGGGCCACAGAGATAGAGGTGGCAAATGAACTGGCTGAAATGGAAAAAGAGAAGGTTATCTGTGGCTACCATACATTGATTAACTGGGAAAATACAAGCGATGAGCGTGTCAATGCCATGATAGAAGTGCAGGTGACACCACAGCGTGGGGAGGGCTTTGACAGAATTGCAGAACGCATCTACAATTTCAGCGAAGTAAATGCAGTTTATCTGATGTCTGGAGGATATGATTTTTTAATTCTTCTGGAAGAGAAAACCATGCGTGCAGTTTCGCATTTTGTATCGGAAAAGCTTTCTACCATAGAAGCAGTCAGAGGTACTGCCACACATTTTGTATTAAAAAAATATAAGGACCACGGAACTGTACTGACAGAAAATAAAACGGATGAGAGGATGGTGATTACGCCATGAGAAATCCGCTATCACAGGTGGTACAGGAAATAAAGCCTTCCGGTATCCGCAGGTTTTTTGATATTGTAAGCGAGATGAAGGACGCGATTTCACTTGGAGTTGGTGAGCCGGATTTTGATACACCATGGCATGTCAGGGAGGAAGGAATTTATTCTCTGGAAAAGGGAAGAACCTTTTATACCTCCAATGCCGGCTTAAAGGAGCTTCGAGCTGAAATTGCCAGTTATATGAACCGGAAATTTCAAATTTCTTATCATGCCGACAGGGAAATTTTGATTACAGTAGGAGGAAGTGAGGCAATTGATTTGGCGATAAGAGCGCTTGTCAATCCAGGGGAAGAAGTGTTAATTCCCATGCCAAGCTTTGTATCTTATCTGCCATGCGTACAGCTTGCCTATGGAGTGCCGGTTGTGATTGAACTGAAGGAGGAAGATGAATTTCGCCTGACAAAAGAGGAGCTTCTTGAGCATATTACAGATAAGACAAAGCTTCTGGTATTGCCGTTTCCAAATAACCCGACCGGAGCGATTATGCCGCGCAGAGCGCTTGAAGAAATTGCAGAAGTATGTGTGGAAAAGGATATTTTTGTCGTTTCAGATGAAATTTATGCCGAGCTTTCCTATTATGGAGAAAGGCATGTGTCGATTGCGGAAATGCCCGGGATGAAGGAAAGAACAATATTAATTAACGGTTTTTCAAAAGCCTATGCCATGACGGGGTGGAGACTTGGATATGTGTGTGCGCCGGAAAATATATTGTCACAAATGCTGAAAATCCATCAGTTTGCAATTATGTGTGCGCCTACTACCAGTCAGTATGCGGCAGTAGAGGCGATGAGAAACGGGGACAGAGATGTGGCTGAAATGACGCAGTCTTATAATCAGAGACGAAGATTTCTTTTAAATGAATTTCGGGAAATGGGACTGGAATGTTTTGAGCCGTACGGAGCATTTTATGTATTTCCGAATATTAAAAAATATGGTATGACCTCAGAACAGTTTGCAGAGAAGCTTCTTGAAGAAGAAAAGGTGGCAGTTGTTCCGGGAACTGCATTTGGAGACTGCGGGGAAGGATATGTAAGAATTTCCTATGCATATTCGCTGGAACGTCTGAAACTGGCGCTGGACAGAATAAAGAGTTTTTTAGAGAGGCACAGGGAGGATTTATGATAAATATTGTGCTGCATGAGCCGGAGATACCGGCAAATACCGGAAATATAGGAAGAACCTGTTGTGCTGCAGGAGTAAAGCTGCATTTAATAAAACCGCTTGGATTTCGACTGGATGAAAAGTCTGTAAAGCGGGCGGGCCTTGATTACTGGGAACATCTGGAGTATAAGGTGTATGAAGATTATGAAGATTTTCTGATAAAAAATCCAGATGCAAAGATTTATTATGCCACAACAAAGGCGCCTTATATTTATTCAGAGGTTCAGTATGAACGTGACTGTTTTATTATGTTTGGGAAGGAAAGCGCAGGCATACCGGAAGATATTCTGTATAAAAATCAGGAGACCTGTGTGCGGATTCCCATGAATCCGGAGATTCGGTCGTTGAATCTGTCAAATTCAGTAGCGGTGGTTTTGTATGAGGCGCTTCGGCAGAATCAGTTTGAAGGAATGCAGACAGAAGGAAGATTAAGAACGCATGAGTGGAGATAGAATTTGATATATAAAATATCAGGGGTAGAATAGTTCTACCCCTTTCCTTTTGACAGACTAAATACAAACTGAGTTCCTACCCCTTCTGTGCTAATCACATTAATATTCTCATTATGTGCCACAATAATTTCTTTTACGATTGCCAGTCCAAGGCCCGTTCCCTTTTTGTCTTTTCCTCTTGAATCATCTACTTTATAAAATCTGTCCCAGATTTTGAGCTGATTTTCTGAAGAAATTCCTACTCCAAAATCCTTTACAGCGATAAATACCTTTCCGTTTTTGTTATAAACAGTGATAATAATTTCCGAATCATTTGGACTGAATTTAATTGCATTGTCAATCAGATTGTAAATGACCTGCTGTATCTTCATCTGGTCTGCATGTACCAGATAGGCATTGTGTTCGTGATTCAGTCTGATTTTTATATTTTTGGCATTGCATTGTCCCTCAAAACTTGCAATTGTACTTTTGGCAATTGTAAGAAAATCAAAATCTGTCAGTTCCAGCATAGTTCCGTTTGCGTCAAAGGAATTGAGCGTCAGAAGACTTCCTGTCAGCTTATTCAGACGTTCTGTCTCGGAGAGTACAATATTCAGATATTTTTCCTGTGCTTTCAGAGGAATTGTCCCATCCAGCATTGCTTCCACATATCCCTTGATGGAAGTCAGAGGCGACCTGAAATCATGGGATATATTTGCGATAAATTTCTTCTGAGCTGTATAAAGATTCTGAAATGCACTTGACATAAAGGTCAGTGAATCGGCCAGAATCTTCATTTCATCTTGAGAATGAATCTTAAGACCTTTATATTTATAATTACCCATTGCATATTCTTTTGAAGCTGTCATAATCTTTGTCAACGGTTTGTACACACAGACAGAAAAGATAACTAATATTATCATTGAAATTGCAAACATCATAATAAATGTAATATTAATCATATTCATAATGCGTGTGTGGCTGTTCTTTACCACTGGCATCGGTTTATTTAATATCACATATCCATAATTCTGACCGTCCTTCTCAATCGGTGAATAAACAGTCAGCCATTCTTCCTTTGTTTCACCAAAAAAATCTCCAACAGCATAATAAGTATTCTTAAAATATTCAGAAAGATTTGGAAGCTTTTCAGGATTTTCCTGAGGAAAGGAAGAATACAAAATAGTATTTGCAGGCCCTGCAATCCAGAGGGTTATATCCTGTGTCAGAGGAATCCTGTCCATATTCTTCTGATAATTATCAGAAGAACTATTAAAGGAGCTGTTAGAAGAATTGTGTACATAATAATTGTTTTTTATACAATAGCTGCTGACAGAATCCGCCTGACTGCTGAGTTCTGCTGCCTGTCTTGCAGTTTCCATATTCATTACCTTATAGGAAATTACAGTATTAATCAGCAGCAGCGACAATGTGGCAAATATAATATATCCAATTAATATTTTATAATAAATGCTGTTTTTCATAAGTTTCTCCGCCGGTTTATTTTTTTAATTCAAACTTATATCCAATCCCCCAGACAGTGGACAGGGCCCAGTGTTCATGTTCTGTCATTTTTTCACGAATCCGTTTTACATGAACATCGACCGTACGGGTGTCGCCCATATATTCATATCCCCAGATATGGTCAAGAAGCTGTTCCCTTGTAAATACCTGATTGGGAGACGAAGCAAGAAAATGCAACAGTTCGAGTTCTTTTGGAGGCATATCTATCTTTTTTCCCATATAAATAACAGAATAGTTATTCATATTAATTTCAAGGTCTGGATAGGAAACAATATTATTTTCTTTTTCTACAGATGGAGACGGCAGCATCTGGGTACGCCTCAGAACAGCTTTTACTCTTGCCACCAGTTCTTTTGAGTCAAATGGTTTAATAATATAATCATCAGCTCCAAGCTCCAAGCCCAGTACTTTATCAAATACCTCACCCTTGGCGGAAAGCATAATAATCGGTGTAGAGCTTGTTTTTCTGATTTCGCGGCAGACCTGATATCCGTCTATTCCAGGCAGCATAAGGTCCAGAAGAATCAGATTTGGCTGAAAAACGGAAAAGGCCTTCAGAGCTTCATCCCCATCTTCCACACACTTTGTATCAAAACATTCTTTTGTCAAATAAAGAGCAATTAAATCAGAAATATTTGTGTCGTCATCTACAATCAATATTTTTTGTTTGTTTGCCATAATCAGAACCTCCTTTTATTTAAATTCTACAACTGTTACGCCGGAATCACCCTCGCCAAATTCACCGAGGCGAAACTCTTTTACATACTTTAATTTTTTTAAATGTCTGTGTACTGCATTTCGAAGTGCACCGGTTCCCCGTCCATGCACTACACGTACGCTGGGCAGATGTGCAAGATAGGCATCGTCAAGATATTTATCCAGATTCGGGATTGCCTCGTCCGTAGTCTGTCCGATTAGATTAATTTCTGTAGAAATCGTTGCTGTTTTTGACATTTTGATTTTACCAGAACTCAGTTTTTGCATATTTGGTCCTGTTACTACCGGTTCGTCAATCAGCTCTAAATCTGTGATATTTATAATGGAACGAAGAATTCCCATCTGAACCGCTACATCTCCCTTTGCATTCGGTGTGCCGGAAATGGTACCATTCAGATTCAGACTTAGTACTTTTACAGCATCCCCCGGGTGAAAATCTTTGATAGTATATGTTTTAGAACTTTTCTTAACTCCCTTCCATGCAAGCTTGCTCTCGGCTTCATTCATTTTGTTACGAACTTTATGACGTTCATTCTCAAGTTCTTTTGTATGAATATGAGCATCTTTAGACAGTTTATGAACCTTCTTGATTGTTTCATCTGCAAAATCTTTTGCTTCTGCGAGAATTCTTGCGGCTTCTTCATTTGCCTCGCGCAAAATGCGTTCCCGCTTTTCATCAATTCGTTCGGTTTTATTGTGAAGCTCTGACTGTAAAGCCGCTATTTCCGCATGCTTTAAGTCTATTTCCGCCTGTTTCTGTTCCATTGCAAGCTTGCTTTGTTCCATGTCAGACAAAATATCTTCAAAAGCTTCATTATCAGAATCAATTCTTGTCTTTGCATCTTCTATAATATATTGTGGAAGTCCAAGCTTTGAAGAAATCGCAAACGCATTGCTTTTCCCCGGAATACCGATTAAGAGACGATAGGTAGGGCTTAGCGTTTCCACAGAAAATTCACAGCAGGCATTTTCAATGCCATCTGTAGACAAAGCATAAAGTTTTAATTCACTGTAATGGGTGGTGCACATGGTTCGAATTTTCATATTATGAAGGAAGGAAAGGATACTGACTGCAAGTGCAGCACCTTCCTCAGGGTCTGTACCGGCACAGATTTCATCAAACAGGACCAGAGAATTTTCGTCAGCTTTGTCAAGGATTTTGATAATATTTGTCATATGAGAGGAAAAGGTACTGAGGCTCTGTTCAATACTCTGTTCATCGCCAATATCTGCATAGATTTCTGTAAATAATGCAAGCTCCGAGCCGTCATCGGCAGGAATATGCAGACCGGAAAGTCCCATAAGTTCAAACAGTCCCACGGTTTTTAAAGAAACCGTTTTTCCGCCGGTATTTGGACCGGTGATAATAAGCTGGTCAAACATATCTCCAAGATGAATATCAATAGGAACTACCTTTTTTGCATCCAGCAGAGGATGGCGTCCATGTTTTATTTTGATGATTCCCCGATTATTAAATACAGGTTCACTTCCTTTCATGTCCTTTGACATGGCAGCTTTTGCAAAGACAAAATCAAGGTGTGTCAGAACTTCCAGATTATTTTTCAGCTCTTCTGTCTTTTCTCCTGTCAAAGCACTCAATTCTGCAAGGATTCGTTCAATTTCTTCTTTTTCTTTTCCTGCCAGTTCCCGAAGTTCATTATTCATCTGAACAACTGCCATAGGCTCAATAAAAAGAGTGGAACCTGTAGAGGACTGGTCATGCATCATCCCCGGTACATTTCCTTTACAGTCAGATTTTACAGGAAGGCAATACCGGCCATTTCTCATGGTAATTACAAAATCCCGAAGATTGCTTCTCATTGTCTGGGAATTTACCATAGAATTTAATTGTGAACGTATTTTATCGTTGGTATTGCGAATATTTCTTCGGATGGAATGAAGCGTGCTGCTGGCGTCGTCTGCAATCTCTTCCTCGGAAATAATGCAGCGTTTTATTTCATGATTCACTGGGGAAAGAGGTTCAATACTGTTAAAATATTCGGTTAAGGAATCTGTTTTTTCCTCATCGCCTTCTCTGCGACCAAAGGTCTTTACACGCAGAGCAGTGTCTAATACTTTGCTGATATCAAGAAGGTCTGTTTGTGACAGTGTGCTGCCAACCTCAAGACGCTTTATCGAGGCGCTGATATCTTTTGTACCTGAAAAAGATAAAGAACCGCTGTGCCAGAGTCTGGATAAGGCATCTGAAGTTTCTGTCTGTTCTTTTGCGAGAAGCTTCAGACTGTCTAAAGGCTCCAGAGCTTCACAGAGTTCCTTTCCTTTTGGAGAGGAGGCATAGTCACAAAGTAAAGATTTTATTTTTATATATTCAAGGGTTTTAAATACTTTTTTATTCATAATGATATCTCCGTTAATATATTTGTTTTTTTATAATGAAACAGATGATTTTTCGTTTGCTGTATGGCATATATCAACTGTATTGTTAATATCAGAATTTAGTTTAACATAATATGAAGAAGGGGGCAAGGCTTAGAGTAAGGAAATTTTGAAAAAAATAAAGAGAATTGGAATTTATGCAAGAAAAATCTTTTCGAATACAGGGAATCTGTGATATAATATAAGTTACAGATATAATATAAGTTACAGATAGAATATGGGTTGCAGGTATAAATAAGCTACAGTTGTGAATAAGTTACACATATAATTCAGATAAAAGTAAAAACGGTATTTAAAAATAGAACGTATATTTAATTTGGAAAAGATATTTAATTACAGTTGAAAAAATGAATATTCCGTAAAAGTAAATAGTTTATAAAAAATTGAAAAGAAAAGATTGAGAGGTAAAAAATGAAATATATTGAAACATTTAGAGAAGGCGAAAAAATAGGAGATATTTATTTATGCAAGTCAAAGTCTTCTGCTGTGACGAAAAATGGAAAGCCATATGATTCCATTATTCTTCAGGATAAAACAGGAAGCATAGATGCAAAAATCTGGGACCCAAATTCTATTGGAATTGATGATTTTGGAGCACTGGATTATATCGACGTGGTAGGGGATATTATTTCTTTTAACGGGGCGCTGCAGATGAATGTAAAGCGTGTCAGGAAGGTATCGGAAAGAGAATATGACCCGAAAGAATATCTTCCAGTCAGTGAGAAAAATATTGATGAAATGTATGCCGCATTGACAGGATATATCCAGTCTGTCAAAAATGGATACCTGAGAAAGCTGCTTGAAAGCTTTTTTATCAATGATTCGACGTTTATCAATGCATTTAAAAACCATTCTGCAGCCAAAAGTGTGCATCATGGCTTTATGGGAGGACTTTTGGAACATACACTTTCTGTAACAAGGCTGTGTGACTATTATGCAGCAAATTATGAGGTGATTAACAGAGATTTGCTTCTTACGGCAGCCATGTTTCATGATATGGGAAAGATAAAAGAGATTTCGCCATTTCCAATTAATGATTATACAGATGAGGGAAATCTTCTGGGACATATTATGATGGGGTATGAGATGATAGGAACAGCAGCGGCAAAGATTCCTGAATTTCCCGACAAGCTGCTTATGCAGCTTCGGCACTGTATTCTGGCACATCACGGAGAGCTGGAATTTGGTTCACCGAAAAAGCCGGCATTAGTTGAGGCAGTTGCTTTGTATCTGGCAGATAATACGGATGCAAAACTTGAAACT
The DNA here is from genome assembly GCA_910585215.1 of uncultured Lachnospiraceae bacterium. Taxonomy (GTDB): domain Bacteria; phylum Bacillota; class Clostridia; order Lachnospirales; family Lachnospiraceae; genus CAG-303. The sequence continues at coordinate 21,916 of CAJUDQ010000026.1, forward strand.
ATGAGAGAGTTGTTAAAAGGGACACAGCCGGCAGACGGAGGCGAATGGCTCGGGTATAACAGGCTGTTCGAATCCAATATCAGAAGAACAACAATTTAGTAGCAAGAATCCCCTGCCTTTAGGCATGGGGAGTGTCAAATTGACATTTTAACGACATTTTGAGGGACATTTTAAAGGAGACTAGAATTGATAAATAAGAATGACGAATTTTTGCTGAAAATAGAGGATATGGGGGTAAATGGAGAAGGAATCGGGCATGTAGACGGGCTGGCACTTTTTGTAAAAGATGCCATTATTGGAGATGTTGCTCGGGTAAAGGTTATGAAGATGCAGAAAAATTACGGTTTTGCAAAGTTGATAGAAGTAGTGGAGCCATCAAAGGACAGAGTACCACTGCGCTGTAAAGTGGGCAGAAGCTGTGGGGGCTGTCAGATTCAAGAAATGAAGTATCAGGCGCAGCTTGAATTTAAAGAGAGAAAAGTTCATGGAAATCTTGAGAGAATCGGAAAAATAGATTTTAAGGCAGAGCAGGCGCCTGCTTTTTATCCATGCATTGGAATGGAGAATCCGTGGAATTACAGGAACAAGGCACAGTTTCCAATTGGAAAAAGCAAAGACGGGAGGATTATTGCAGGTTTTTATGCAGGAAGGACTCATTCTATTATTGAATGTGAGGACTGTGCAATTGGAATAGAGGAAAACAGAGAAATATTAAGAATTGTGACAAAACATCTACAGGAATATGGTATTCAGCCTTATGACGAGAAGACACACAAAGGATTGATAAGGCATGTTCTGATTCGGAAGGGATTTCGAACAGGAGAAATCATGGTATGTCTCGTAGTCAATGGTGACAGACTGAAAGGTGCAAAGGACTTGGCAGAAAAGCTTATGAAGGTGCCAGGTATGACAAGTATTTCTTTTAATATAAATAAAGAGGCTACAAATCGGATTTTGGGAGAAAAAGTGGTAAATATCTGCGGAGAAGGGTATATTCGGGATTGTATAGGAGATGTGAAATTTCGAATTTCGCCGTTGTCCTTTTATCAGGTCAACCCTGTACAGACACAGAAGCTGTATGAGACGGCATTAGAATACGCAGAACTTACGGGAAAGGAAACTGTGTTTGATTTGTACTGCGGGGTTGGAACAATTTCACTGTTTCTTGCAGCCAAAGCGAAAAAGGTGATTGGAGTGGAGATTGTACAGCAGGCAGTGAGAGATGCAAGAGTAAATGCAGAGATAAATGAGATTAAAAATACAGAATTTTATATGGGGGCAGCGGAATCGGTAGTGCCAAAGCTGTATCAAAGAGGGGTGACTGCGGATGTGGTGGTTGTGGACCCTCCAAGAAAGGGATGTGAGGAAAGCCTGTTGGAGACTATTGTGCAGATGAGGCCGGAGAGGATTGTATATGTAAGCTGTGATTCCGCTACATTGGCAAGAGATGTGAAGATTCTGGGGGACAGAGGGTATCGGCTGGATAAGGTACAGCCGGTAGATATGTTTCCAAATTGTGAGGATATAGAAACTGTCTGCCTGTTAAGCCTGAAATAATAAAGAGCAAAAATGATAAACGAAACAAAAGAAAGGAACTTGTTTAAAATGAAACTATTTCATATTTCAGACCTACATATAGGAAAGCAGCTTCACTACTATAATTTAAAAGACCTGCAAACTGAAATTCTCTGTCAGATTGTAGAAATGGCCAGAGAACATCGACCAGATGTTATTTTAATTGCGGGCGATATTTATGACAAATCGATTCCATCTGGAGAGGCGTATGAAATTTTTGACCAGTTTCTAAACCGTCTTGCAGATATCACTCCTTCGATTCCAGTGTTAATCATTGCGGGAAATCATGACAGCGCCATGCGTCTGAAATTTGCCAGTTCATTTCTTGAAAAAAATAATATTCATATCTCTGTTCTTCCTCCGCAGAATAGAGAAGAATACCTCAAAAAAATCACACTGACTGACCAGTACGGAGCTGTTAATTTTTATATGCTTCCATTTACCAAACCAGGTTATATAAGAAATCTTTTTGAAGAAGGAGAGGCAAAAGATTATAACAGTGCAGTCAGGGCAGTGATTGAAAGAGAAAACATAGATATCACAGAGCGCAATGTTCTTATTGCCCACCAGTTTTTTGTAGCAGATACTACAGAGCCAAAAAAATGTGATTCTGAGCTGGCATATATTTCCGTTGGCGGTATCGACAGCGTAGATATAGATTGTATTCGTATTTTTGATTATGTGGCTTTGGGACATATTCATGGTGCACAGTGTATCGGAGAAAATTATATCCGTTACAGTGGAACACCTCTCAAATATTCTGTCAGTGAGGAGCATCATCGTAAAGGCATCACAGTAGTTACCTTGGGGGAAAAAAATACTCCTCCAGAATATGCTAAACTTCCTCTTTGCGCAAGCCGTGATGTGCGCAGTATGACAGGGACTTTAGAACAGGTAATTGCCGCGGCAACAGATGAAAACCGATCAGATTATGTCAGTATTACTCTTACTGACGAGGAGGGGCTTTACCGTCCCAAGGACCAGCTAGAGGAGCATTATGACAATATTTTAGAGGTAAAAATTGAAAATAAAAGGACTCAGAGCAGATTGGAGAATGTCGAGGATATGGAAGATATTTTATATCCGATAGATGCCTTTCGGGAGTTCTATCAGATAATGAACAATCAGCCGGCAAGTTCTGTTGAGGAAGAGCTTATGGCAGAGATTATCAGTGAAATTATAAATATTCAGGAATAAAGAAAGGAACGAAAAGAAAAAGGGATTATGAAACCAGTCTATATAAAAATACAGGCGTTTGGTTCTTACCAGGAGGAGTGTATCTTCTTTGACAGGGTGGACCATGGTCTGTTTTTAATTACAGGAGATACCGGTGCGGGCAAAACAACTATTTTTGATGCCATTACCTTTGCACTTTATGGAAAGACCAGCGGTGGTAGACGGGATGCGAAAATGATGCGCAGTCAGTATGCGCCTCTGGATAAAAGAACAAAGGTAGAATATAAATTTTATTATCAGGGAAAGGAATATACAATTATTCGAAGTCCGGAACAGCTAAATTGGAAAAAGATAATAAAGGAAGACGGAACAGAATATTACAAGCAGCTTTCTACAGAATTACCGTCAAAAGTGGAGTTGATTATGCCGGATGGTTCTTTATTTCCCGGGAGTTTGACGAAGATTAATCATAAAATTGAAGAAATTATCGGATTAAATGTGAAACAGTTTACACAGACAGCAATGCTTGCACAGGGAGATTTTATAAAGTTGCTTCATGCATCTTCTGAGGACAGAAAGGAAATATTTGCAAAAATATTTGATACAGAAATATATGAAGCGATTGAGCAGGAAACAGCAAAGCGTGCAAAGGCAGTCAATATAGAACTGGCAGAAAATAAAGCAAATATTGTCAGAGAGCTGGAACGGGTGAAATGCATAGAGAACAGTTGTTATGATGAAAGCTGGAATTCAAAGAAATATCAAAAGAGATTTACTGAAACCGAAAAAGAGGTTTTTTTGGAGCTGGTACTGAATATTTGCAGGGAAACCGAAGAAAAATGGAAGCAGACAGAAACAGAAAGAAAAGAAACAAATGCAAAAATCAGTAGTCTGGAAAAAGAGATTGTGTATGCAAAAGGGATTAATAAACTTTTTGAAGAATTAGAGAAATGGGAAGAAAAAAAACAGTTGCTTGAGGAAAAATCACAGGAAATAGAGGAACTCAAGTATAAAATCCAAATGGGCGAACGTGCTCTTGAGGTGGAACAGGATTATCATGAACTGAAGCAGGCAGAAAAGGAAGCGAGCCAGTGCAGAGAACGTATAGAAAAGCTGAATCGGTGGATTTTCGAAAATCAGAAACAGTCGGAAGAATTAAAAAAACAGGCACAAGGGGCAGAAAGTAAATACGACAGTGAAGCTCCGCGGCTTTATGCAGAGAATGAAACGATTTTGAACAGTTTAAATAAATATGATGAACTTGCAGAAATGATGCAAAGACAAAAAAATACAGAAGAAAAGCGGAAGCAGCTTATGTCCCAGACAGAACATCTGGTAAAAGACAAAGAAGATTATGATACAAATCTGAAAAAACTGTCAGAGAATACAAAAGAGTTAAAGGAAAATACCAGAAATCTGGAGGCTCTGGAAAATGAAAGAAAAATTATTGAGAGCAGACAAAAGGATATTGAGGAAATAATAAAAAACAGTGTGATTCTCAACAAAATAAAAACAGAATTAAAAGAAAAAGAAGAGTACTATCAGAAGATGACAGAAAAGGAAGCTGCAAGACATAAGGAATATGAACAGTTATATCATGAATTTATAAACAGTCAGGCAGCGGTTCTTCGGGCAGGATTGAGGGAAGGAACGCCATGTCTTGTCTGTGGAGCTGTTTATCATAATAATAAAAATATGGAAGAAAGAAATGAAAAAAAAGAAAGCAGAAAAAGAAATGAAAACAGGGAAAATGTAAATGATAAAAAATTGAAAACAGAAAAAGAGGCATATGACAAGGCAGTTCAGGAAAAAGAAACTGCTTACAGAGATATGATGGATAAAACAGGTGAAAAAAACGGTGTCATTCATCTCTTATATGCTGCCTGTAAAAAGCTTTATGATACTTCCCAAAGGGAAGATTTTTTTGAAATTCAATTTGAAAATGAATGGAAGCAGAAAATAACAGAAGAGAATAACAGGATTCTTCAAAAGCTGAATGAAAATAACAGACTTCAAAAAGAAACGATAAAAAATAATAAAATAATTAATGAAAATGAAAAAACAATAGAGGCACTTGTACAGGCGGCAGAACATGCAAGAAAAACAATAGAAGAGAAAAATTCGGAAATTCATTGTCTGAACATAGAAAAGAGTACATATGACACTCGCGTGGAAACGTTAAAACAACAGCTTGTTTATGCAGATAAAGACAGTGCAGTCAAAGAACAGAGAAAAAAACAGCAGGAATTGCAAAAACTGAAAGAAGCGGCAGAGAATACTAAAAAGGCATTTTTGGAATTTGAGGAGAAAATGCATAAAAAGAATGGAAATCTTGTTTCGGAGCAGGAAACGATGGAAAGATTTAACATCAGACTGCAAAGGGCAGAGACCTGTTACAGAGAAGGTTTGAAAAAACAGGGATTTGAAAACACAGAACAGTTTCGGACAGCTCTGATAAAGAGAGAAGAAATAGAAAAACTTCGAAAGAAAATCACAGAATATAAAACAGAGCTGGCAGTGACAGATGATAATCAAAAACGTTTAAAAAAGGAGACAACAGGAAAAGAAAAATCAGACAGCACATGTTATGAAAAAGAAAAAAGAGAACTGGAAAAATACAGCCAAACTCTGGATAAGGCAGTAAAGCTTTTATTTAATCTTGCTTCTATAAATAGGGAAGCATATAAAAATACCTGCCTGTTATATGAACAGAGAGAAAAGATACAGCAGAAGGCGGTGATTTTAAAAAATCTTGATGATACAGTAAATGGCAGGATTTCAGGAAAACATATCAATTTTCAAACATATATACAGCGCCGGTATTTTAAACAGGTAATTGAACGGGCAAATAAGAGGCTGTATGTAATGTCTGGAAAACAGTTTCTTTTACAGTGCAGGGATGTGGAGAATCTGGGAGCACAGGGATATGTGGGGCTGGATTTGGATATTTACAGTATTGTGAATGACCAGACCAGAGATGTGAAAACTTTGTCAGGAGGAGAATCTTTTATGGCAGCACTTTCCATGGCTCTTGGAATGGGCGATATGATTCAGAACAGCAGGGGAAGCGTTCATATTGATACAATGTTTATCGATGAAGGGTTTGGTTCATTAAGTGAAGAAACAAGAAATCAGGCAGTTCATATTCTAAATGAGCTTTCAGAGGGAAAACGGCTGGTAGGCATTATCTCTCATGTCAGCGAATTGCAATCACAGGTTGAGACAAAGCTTTTGGTAAAAAAGAGTGACAAGGGCAGCAGCACAGTTTGGGAGATATAAAAGGATATGTTTTATCCCATAAAAAATACTGTATTAAGTATTATACTTAATACAGTATTTTTTATTATTATAAGCGTGCGGAGTTTAATTTTCAGTGCTTTCCTCTTCTGTAATATTTAAAATAAGTTCCGCAAAGCTGCTGTAATTATGAGCGTCTGTTACAGAATATACAACTGTATAGGTTCCGGCAGTTAATTTCCTGATTAAAATTCTTCCTGTAGCCTGTGTGGAAGGATTCTGTGTGATATCGTGCAGTCTGCCCTGTACAGTGGTACTCTGGTCTTCGGCTGTGGTATCTGTTTCAGAAAGAGAACTGGTACTGGTTTCCTTATTTTCACTGGTCATTTCCTCGGTCTCCGTATAGAAATCAGAAGGGTAGGAAATTACTACCTGATTTGTGATATCCGTTCCCTCAAAGTCCACACAGAGAATCAGATTGCGTTCAATTAGTGAAATCAGTTCGTCATATTCTGTGTTTCGACTGACAGAAAGTTCAGTCTGTTCCAGTGTAATCAATGGTGTCTGTTCAACATATAGAGTTGCAGAGGCAGTTACTTTTTTTCCGGTAAAATCTGTAACAGAATAGGTAACAGTATAAGTGTCTGCCCTCAAAAATGCCTCTTCCTCAGAAACAGCGTTTCCAGAGCTGTCTGTCAATGATACCGTGACAGATTTGGAACAGTCAATACCGGCAGAATTTACGCATTTTATATTTTCTTTCAGATTTACTGCTTTGCCAACACAGGTGTGCAATTCTGTTTTTGGTAGTTCAAGTTTAATTGGATAAATATTTGAAGACGAATTGCCAAAATCGGTAAAAGCAATATTCATATCTACATTTCCTGAAATTCCATTTACCCTGCCGGTGCTTGAATACTGCCATATCTGGTATGGATATTTCAACGGAGGAAGTGGATTTCCGGCAGTATATCTTACACCATTGTTTTTATAAGCAGCCGTATATCTTGCCAGCCATGAAGCGTATTTTGAAGTAAGATATGCTGCGTCAAAACGCTCAAAGTCATATGTATTTGCATAAACCATTGCCTTGTAACCGGCAGCTTCGAGCATGCTGCAGAACGTATCTGCCATTGCTGTCATAGTGGCTTTGGAAATTCCAATATTGGTACGGTATCCATCAGAGGTTTCCCAGTCAAAGACTACCGGATAGGAAATATGATAGCCTTTTAGTGCGTCAATCATCATAGAGGCCTCTTCAACAGCTTCCTGTACAGTAATGGCCTGTGAGAAGAAATATGCACCAACTTTTACTCCTGCAAGAGAAGCATTTTTTAAATTTTCCTTATACCATGTATCATAGTAAAGTTTTCCAGTGCCATAGCCACGTCCTGCTACTTTGATAAAAGCAAAATCAATACCATCATTTTTTACCTGTGTCCAGTTAATTTGTCCCTGATATTTAGAAACATCAATTCCGTGAATCAGAGTAGCCGTTGAAGGAATCGAAGGAGCTGGAGGCTGAACAGTCACTGTACCGCCAGAGGTTTCAGTCTGAGTTGGAGCTTGTGTAACAGGTTCCGTAACAGGTTCTAAAGGCTCTAAATCTGGTGCATCGTTTGCCTCATTTCTGTTCAATACCTCATCTTTTGTAGATAAATCTTCAGGGGATATTTCCAGATTTTCTACGGGGATAATTTCCGGAACATCTATTACAGGCGCGGCAGTTGTTTCTGGAACAGTGGTGGTTTCCGGAATAGTAGTTGTTTCTGGAACAGTGGTAGTTTCCGGAATGGTAGTTGTTTCTGGAACAGTGGTAGTTTCCGGAATGGCCGTTGTTGCATCCGTACTTGTCTCCTCCATAGTTGTAATCTGTTCTGTCGGTCTGCTGGTTGCATAGGCTGCCGGAGGTTTGTTTATGGCGTTATAAACGGCAGAAGCACTCACAGAAGTAACGGACAGTACAGCAACTGTGGTGACTGCGATTGCCTTTTTCTTGGCAGGGCCCGTATATAAACTGGTAATTCGCCAACCCAGCCTAGAAAAAGGAGTTTTCCAGTTAAAATTTTTAAACATAGTATTCTCCTGTCATATAGTTTGTATTTTTTGTAACATTTTGTATCTTTTGGAATATTTTTTGTCTGATAATTATTATAAGCCAGCTTATTCAAGATTGCAAGGAAAGAAACAGAAAAATACTTTCCAATTATTCCCTTGACAGATAAAGTATGAAAAGCTATTATTAAAAATAAAGAAATATTTGAAATTTAAGGAGGACTTTATGTTAGCACAGATTTGTCAGAAAATTTATCAAAAGCCAGTCAAAGAGTGTACGAAGGAAGAATTGTATCTGGCGCTTCTTGAAATGACAAAGAAGCTTGCAAAGGAAAAGGAATTTACAAAGGAACAAGAGAAAGGGAAAAAGAAAGTTTATTATATTTCGGCAGAGTTTTTAATTGGAAAGCTTTTATCGAACAATTTAATTAATCTCGGTATGTTTGATGAAGTAAAAAAAGAGCTGGAAGAGAGTGGAAAGAATATTTACGAAATTGAAGAAATTGAGCCAGAGCCGTCTCTTGGAAATGGAGGTCTTGGAAGACTTGCCGCATGTTTTCTTGACTCCATGGCAAGTTTGGGATTAAACGGCGATGGAATCGGACTGAATTATCATATGGGACTGTTTAAACAGGTTTTTGAAAATAACAGCCAGAAAGAAACTGCCAATCCATGGATAGAAAACAAAGGGTGGCTTACAAAAACAGACCTGACCTACGATGTTTCTTTTGGGGATTTGACAGTAAAATCAAGGCTTTATAATATTGATGTCACAGGATATGAAAACAGAACAAATAAATTGCATCTGTTTGACATTGAATCAGTAGATGAGAGTATGATAGAAAAAGGCGGTATTACGTTTGATAAAACAGATATTGCAAAAAATCTTACACTGTTTCTTTATCCCGATGACAGTGACAAGGCTGGTAATCTGCTTCGTATTTATCAGCAGTATTTTATGGTCAGCAGCGGCGCACAGTATATTCTTGACGAATGTAAAAAAAGGGGGTCTGACCTTCATGACCTTGCAGAGTATGCAGCAATTCAGATTAATGACACACATCCGTCGATGGTAATACCTGAGTTAATTCGTCTGCTTATAAAAGAAGGAATCAAGATGGACGAGGCTGTGGAAATTGTTACAGATACCTGTGCATATACAAATCATACCATTCTTGCGGAAGCTCTTGAAAAATGGCCGTTGTCTTATTTAGAGCAGGTAGTGCCTCAGTTAATTCCTATTATTAAAGAGCTGGACAAAAAGGTAAGAAAAAAATTCTCCGATGAATCGGTTTATATTATTGACAAGGAAAACCGCGTACATATGGCGCATATGGATATTCACTATGGACATAGTGTAAATGGAGTGGCATATCTGCATACGGAAATATTAAAAGATACAGAATTAAATAATTTTTACAAAATTTATCCAGAGAAATTTAATAATAAAACAAATGGAATTACATTTAGAAGGTGGCTTCTTCATTGTAATGAAGAGCTGGCCGCATATATTGAGGAGCTTATCGGTTCGGATTTCAAGAAGGATGCAAATTGTCTGGAAAAATTGAAAAGCTATGTGGAAGATGAAGCGGTTTTAAAGAAAATACTTGATATTAAAAAGAAGAAAAAGGTGGAGTTTAAACATTATTTAAAGGCAACGCAGAATATTGATATTGATGAAAATTCTATTTATGATATTCAGGTAAAGAGACTGCATGAATATAAACGGCAGCAGATGAATGCGCTGTGGGTGATTCATAAATATTTTGAAATTAAGGGCGGAAAGTGTCCAAAGACTCCGATTACTGTTATTTTTGGAGCAAAGGCGGCGCCTGCATATGTGATTGCAAAGGATATTATTCATTTAATTCTCTGTCTGCAGCAGGTGATTAATCAGGACCCTGAAGTTAATCCATATCTGAAGGTGGTTATGGTTGAAAATTATAATGTGTCAAAGGCTGCGAAAATTATTCCGGCATGTGATATTTCAGAACAGATTTCGCTTGCGTCTAAGGAGGCGTCTGGCACCGGAAATATGAAATTTATGTTAAATGGTGCAGTGACACTGGGCACAAGAGACGGAGCCAATGTGGAAATCGGCGAGCTGGTAGGCGAAGAGAATATTTATTTCTTTGGAGAGAGCAGCGAACAGGTAATCAAACATTATAAAAAGACTGATTACAGTGCGAAGCAGTATTATGTTGATGATGAAGAAATCAAGAAAATGGTTGATTTTATTATCAGCGTGCCGATAATGAAAGCAGGAGATGCGGAAAGTCTTTTGAGACTTCATGCAGAGCTGATTAAAAAAGACTGGTTTATGACACTGCTGGATATTAAGGATTATATCAGAGTGAAGGAGATTGCGCTGAATGATTATGAAAACAGAATGGAATGGGCAAAGAAAATGCTTGTCAATATCAGCAAAGCGGGATTCTTCTCATCAGACAGAACAATTGCCGAATATAACAGGGATATCTGGAAATTGTAAATTTTGTAAAAAAATTTGATTTTTACATGTTTTAAAATTCCTGTATGTTTTGAAATTCTTACGTATGAAAAAAGCAGTAAGGGAAAAAGAAAATAATTTTTAATATAAATAAAAACTGCCGCATTGAGAAAATAAGTACAAAATAAAGTGATTTTATATTGTATGCATTTTCCTAATGCGGCGTTTTTGTATAGTTTATTTACCAAAAGATTATGAAAAAATTAATTCTTTTATTTTCTGAAAATCACCGTTTATAAATCCGTCTTTATCCAAAAGTACATATTTTTTATTCTCACAGCCAAGAATATACAGATGTTTTGTTTCTTTCCAATTTTGGATTTCTTTATATGGAATCAGGGTTTCGTTTCCGGTACCCGAAAGAACAGACAAAGAATCTTGAAAAAATTTTACTGTTCTTTCTGGAATTTGATGTTCACCCTGAGTCATTGTCTTATATTTGCTTTTCCGCCTTGTATTAGGAAGCATAACTGTCAGCCAGAAAAGCAGCGCGCCTAAAAAGACGGATTCTCCCAGAAGAAAAATGAGAGACCCTCCGGTATACAAAAGCCATACGGCGACAGCAAGATAAATAAAAAACAGAACCAGCGCCATTTTCCGTATTGCTTTTTTGTATGCTCCGCTTTCTGTTTGACGCATGCCTTCGTCAAATAAAGTGCGTGTGATACGGATATGATTTTCAGCTATTTGCGTTGTCTGCATTTGTTTCCTCCTGTTTGCGTTTTAACCATGCTTCGTCGTCTTCATAAAAAGGAATCTGCTCTGGAAAAGCAGTTCCGATTTTCTCTTCTATCTGAAAACAGTCATTTAAAGTATTATAAATCAAAAATACTGCAGTATATAAAATAAACCAGAAGCCCAAAAGCGGCAGTAAAAACACCGACACCGGCAGCAGCAGACTTATCAGTATCCAGTATAACATTTGAAGAAATGCAATACCTGCGGTTTTTGGAAAAAACCGAATCATAAACAGAACACTGTTGCGAGCGCACTGGCGAAATGGCTGTTTAAACAGAGCGATTTGCGGCCAAAAGACAGAAAAAAACATATGAAACAGCAACAGACCAGACAAATAAAGAGCAAGCGTTCCCCAGCTAGGAAAATATGCAGACCACCAGAACAGCATTGCCATAAAAATATAAAAGCCAAGTATCAAACAGAATAAAATACCAGGCAGAATACCTTGTTTCCAGTTCTGTTTCCATGCATGTTTATAATTATCCCACCAGTTTCCGGATACATCACGAAGACCGCGGAGAATAGCATCGTACATACATGAAAGCGCAGGGCCCGCAATGATTCCTCCAATGATACAAGACGGAATCAAAACCAGTACGCTTGAAGACAGAATTGCCAATATTACGCCGGCTCCAAAAGGAAGAAATCCTGTTATGGTTAATAGGTTTACAAACAGAAATTTTTTTAAATTCCGTTCTATTACTTCTGTATATCTTGGAAATCCCGTCAGTCGTTTTCCGTTTGATATATATGAATTTGGATGAAATAAAAAAGTCATAAAATCCTCCTAATCTTTTTTGAAATGACAATGGTTTAAAAATTCAGACAACAGCGTTTGCAAATCTTCTGTATAAGTTTCAACACAGACCAATTCTGCGCAGACAGCAGTCGTATCGCATACGCCAAATGCAGATATGCCGCGCGCATATGGATTGTCCTCATTTGTACAGTGATATGTAATCAATGTGTAGCTTTGTCCGCCAAGGCTTACCGTGTCTTCTGCATAAACTTCATAGTTTTCCTTTGCGGCAGACAGCCATGTTTCGCAGCTTGCTTTCGCTTTTTTTTCGCTGACAGCTTCGTTTGTAAGGAAATATAACTGGGCGTCATACAAATCTATGGTATCGCCATCACTGTTTTTATAAGGAACAGAGCCGCCTGCTGCCCATGTGGCATAATACAGTCCGTCAGCCGCCAGTGTTTCTTTGCTGTCAATCAGTCTTAAACTTTTTGGAATCTCAATGCCTATCTGGGTTCCGACAACAGTCCAGTCATCGGACCATTTCTGGCCGTCTTTGGTTGACTGAGGTTTAGAAACGCAGCTGGTAAAAAGAAACATTATACATCCGGTTAAAAATAATAATCTTTTTTTCATTCTTTAAGTCGCCCCTCCTTGTAGGATATTCCAAAGCTGATTACATTTATCAGCATATTTTGTCTGTTTTTTGTTGTAGAAGCATCGCCTTCCAAGATATAAATTTGACAAAAGTTCCTGATTGCTTCCTGATTCTGTTTCGCCAAGAACGGTTATGGTATAGCTGCCAAGTTCCGGTTCAGATAAAAGTCTGCAGGATTTCCATTGAAAAACTTTGTCTTCTATGGAAAAATCCATATCATCGGGGCAGCTTCCGTCAGGCATTGCCAATACCTGAAATTCCTTCTGTACTTCTTCCGGTTTTTCCATTAGAAAAAAGTAACTTTCACAATCATTTATATCACCCATAAGTGCAACCATGAAAGCCTGACGGTAGGAGAGCATGTCAGCGTCGCCATTGTCTGGTTTTTTGTTTATAAACTGATTTATATGCACCAATATTTCTCCGTCATGGTTATAATCTTCGGCAAGACACGCAAATGTGTTTTCCAAAGCGGAAACAGTATCCTCTGGCAGACGTGTTTCTCCAATATAAGCAATTTGAATATCGGGAGTTTTTTGAAACCACCCAAAGGCGTTTCCAATCAGGTATACAGTGATGCAGAAAAGGATACCTCCGCACACAACATACCACTTGTAATAATACCACCAGTTTTTCATAAAAATCATTCCTGCCTTTCCGGCGTATCTTTTGTGGTTCCACCATATATATAAGAAACGGGGAGGCATACAAGAGGAGGTTTTGACGCCATATTTTCCTGAAGTAAAAGTTCTACACACATTTCGGCAATATCATGAACAGGCTGTACAATCGTAGAACAGATGTAATCGTTCTCATTAAGATTTCGGATACCGTCAAACCCGATAATCTGTACATCATCAGGAACCTTTACGTGAAATTTCTTAAGTATTTTAAGAATATGGTAGGCGACTATATCTGTTCCACAAAAAATTCCGTCAAAATCTAGCTTCCCATTGTGCATATGTTCTGTGAGGAAGTTGTCAAATTCATCGAAAGAATCCCCGTCCCACAAGATTTTCGAAGTGTACAGCAGGTTTCTTGCCAAACAGCCGTTTTCAAAACCGGCTTTTCGTTTGTTCGGCTCATTATCGAGAGAAGAACCAATGCGCACAAAAGCGACATTTTTGCAGCCGAGGTCCGCAAGCTTTTCGGCAGCCATTTGTCCGCCGGCAAAATTATCACTGGCAATACAAGGACTGTGGGAACCCATAGAACGGTCTATAGAAACAAAGGGAACATTTTCTCCCACCTGTAAATCTGGATTGTAGGTCAGACCAATAATGCCATCTACTTTATTTTGCTGCGCCATAGTAACATATTCCTGTTCTGCACCGTGGTTGTAATCTGTACAACAAAGCAGCATCCGATATTTTCTTTTTAATAATGAAAGGTTGATTTCATAGGTGAGCCATGCAAAATATGGATGCAGTGTATTTGGCATAAGAACCGCAACTGTATAGGTTTTACTTGCTTTTAATCCCTGAGCATAACTGTTGACCTGATAATTCAATTTTTTAATTGCCTCCTCGACACGAATACGGTAGGATTCGCCTACCGGCAGTCCGTTGATTACTTTGGAAACTGTACCAAGTGCGACGTTTGCTTCCATTGCTACGTCTTTCATGGTAGGAGCAGAATTTTTATTTCTCATAAAACATTACCTCTTTCTGTAAACTTATTTTTATATGAAACTTATTCTTATATGAAACTTATTCTACAAAACTTATTCTTGTAAAATTTTTATATGAAACCTTTCACTATAAAATTTATTATAGTGCTTTTTTTAGATTTTGTAAAGTGAATTTTGATAAAATTTCATGAAACGATACATAAAGTAAAAATGTACAAAATTCCCATATTATCTTTGTGTAAAATAGATAAAAAAGTAAAAATCTACAAAAAATACAGAGAAAATACTTGACGAAAAAGAAAAATAATGCTATCTTTATCGCAGCGATAAAATAACGTTTCATGAAAAGTATGATTTTAAAACGCTGAGCAGACAGAAACGGCCGGCTGGCTGCCAAAGAAAATCTGCCAAAAGTACAGAACATGATTCTGACTTACGGTATACAATAGGAAGGAGAGATTATATGAGTAAGTTAAAAACAGCGACTCCGACAAATGTTATCAGGCAAAAAACGCTGTTGGAACGTATGGGAGCCCACTGGCAGTTGTATTTGATGCTTTTGATTCCCGTTGTATTGACCATTATCTATAAGTATATACCCATGTATGGCATTCAGATAGCGTTTCGTGATTACAAATCAGTCCGTGGCATGTGGGACAGCGACTGGGTAGGCATGAAATGGTTTGTAAGATTTTTCAGTTCGCCAAACTGTCTTAGAATGATAAAAAATACAGTATTACTGAGTTTTTACAGTCTGCTTTGGAGTTTTCCGATTCCAATTATTCTGGCGCTGCTGATTAATCAGCTTCGGTTTAACAAATTTAAAAGAACTGTACAGACGATATTGTACGCACCGCATTTTATTTCCGTTATGGTTGTATGTGGTATGCTTCGTGTATTTTTAAGCCCTTCCGGTGGTCTGATTAATCTGATTGCAGGAACCAGCATTGATTTTCTTACAGAGTCCGACGCATTTCGTACGATTTATATTGCGTCGGGCATCTGGCAGGATGCAGGTTGGGGTATTATTGTATATATGGCTACACTGGCGAATATTGACACCTCCCATTATGAGGCGGCAAAAATTGACGGGGCATCCATGTTCCAGAGAATCCGCTATATTGATTTGCCGGAGCTTGTACCGCAGATTGTGCTGATGTTAATTATGAGTGCGGGCAATCTGATGAATGTAGGTTTTGAAAAGGTATTTTTGCTTCAGACAGACTTAAACAAAGCGACCAGCGATGTCATTGCAGTGTATGTGTACCAGCAGGGTATTGAACATGCGAAATACAGTTATTCCACGGCGGTAGGACTGTTTAATACAGTGGTAAATATAGTACTGCTGATTGTGGTAAACAAAATCACAAGCAGGATTTCAGAAGATGTCAGTTTTGTATAGGAGGTAAGGCATGGGAAGAAGAAAAAAAGCAGGACAGCTTCACGGCTTGTCAGATAAAACCAGCGATATTATTCTGGTAATCATTTGTCTTGTAATTGTACTTTTAGTTGCGTATCCGCTTTATTATGTACTGATTGCCTCTGTTTCAAATCCATACGACGTATATGCGGGAAAGACATTTCTGTTTCCAAGCGGATTTACTCTGGATGGATACAAAGCAGTATTTGCGGATAAGAAAATTATTACCGGATATCTTAACAGTATAAAATATACAGTGGTTGGAACGGTCTTTTCGGTAATAATGGTATATCTTGCGGCATATCCGCTTAGTATTAAAGAATTGCCAGGAAGAAAATTTTTAAGTATTTTCTTTATTATTACGATGTATTTTGGCGGCGGCCTGATACCTACATATTTAATCGTCAGAGATACAGGCTTAATCGACAGCATGTGGGCGCTGTTTCTTCCGGGAGGAGTTGCGGTAGGCAATATGATTATTGTCCGTAATTTCTTTGAGCACAGTATTCCGCAGGAAATGATTGAGGCGGCCGAGATAGACGGCGCTTCAAAGTGGACCACGTTTATTAAAATCGTAGTTCCGCTGAGCCGTTCCATTATGGCGGTTATGGTTGTATTCAGCATGGTTGCTTACTGGAACGACTGGTTTACAGCGCTTATTTATCTGCCGGGAGAGGAAAATGCCCCGCTTCCGCTGGTGCTTCGAAATATCCTGATTAAGAGTTCCGCAAGCGCAAGTCAGGCGAGCATGATTTCAGGCGGTTATGCGGAATTGAATAAGCTCACAGAAATGATTAAGTTTTCATCGATTATCGTAGCAGCTGCGCCAATGCTTGTGATTTATCCGTTTGTGCAGAAGTATTTTGAAAAGGGATTTATGGCAGGCGCGGTAAAAGGCTGACGTGATTCAGGAAGAAGGAGATGAGGAATTTGAAGATGTGGAAAAAATTTGTTTCATGTATACTGACGGCGGGGCTTGTACTGCCAATGACAGCATGTAACAAGCAGGAACAGTATATTATGGAACCGGGCGTTGCAAATACAGATACGTCTCAGACGGAATTTACGGTTATGGGTTCTATCAGCGCGTTGAGCAAAGGATATGATAACAATGAAGTACTAAAGGAAATGCAGGAAAACGCGGGAATAAAAATTAAATGGAATGTGATGAGCGATTCTCTGGGCGAACAGGTAAATATACGTATTGCAGGCAGGCAGCTTCCAGATGCGTTTCTTGCAGTCGGCTTTAATAATTATGATATTACTACTTATGGAAGCGACGGAGCCTTTATTGATTTAACTCCGTATCTGACAGAAGAGTATATGCCCAATCTGACAAAAATTCTGGAGGAAAATCCAGATATTCGGAGCGCAATTACTATGAATGACGGCTGTATTTATGGTCTTCCAGCAGCAGAAAAAATGGGAACCGCGGGTATTGGAAAGGAAGAGGATTACAGTATTTATACGATTCCACAGTTCAGCATGATTAATAAAGCATGGCTGGATGATTTGGGGCTTGATATGCCGACTACACTGGATGAGCTGCATGAAGTTTTGAAGGCGTTTCAGGAAAATGATATGAGTGCGAAATATTACGGAAATGACAAGGGAACCACGATTCCTATGAGCACTGGTTTTGACCAGTGGTGCTGGGGACAGAATATTTTTTATGCAGGATTTGGATTTACAAACTGGCCAAATGATGTTATCAATGATTTGGTGTTGAATCCTGACGGAAAGGTTGAATTTATCTGTTCTTCAGATAAGTACCGCAAAGCGATCACTTATTTTCACGACTGGTATGCGGAAGGGCTGATGGATATAGAAATGTTCAGTCAAAGCGATACGCAGTTAATTTCAAAATGTTCGCAGGGATATGTGGGAGTATCTACATGGTGGTATATTGAGGAATTGATGGGAGAATATGCAGATGACTATGTATTTCTTCCGGTGCTCGACGGTCCTGACGGCACGCATAATGTAACGGTTCGTACCGGAGGGGCGGCAAACAGCGGCAGTTTAAGTATTACAAGTGCATGCAAGAGTCCTGCAAATCTGTTGAAATTCTTTGACCAGTGGTATGAGCCGGAGAACGTCATGCAGTTACAGTATGGACCGATTGGAACTTATTTTATAGAGAAGGATGAAAACGGCGTATGGCTTAGTATTTCGGAAGAAGAAGCGAAAGAAAAATTTGGAAAATCCGCCGGAGAATTAAAGAGCGAGAGCGAAGTGCGCGGGCCGAAGCTGATTTTGAGTGATTATTACAGCACAACATTTAAAATGGAAGACCGTGCCATTGAAAGGCTGGAAGATTTATATAATTTTTGGATGCCATATGTTGACAATACCATTACTTATCCGGTAGACTGTGTATATACGGAGGAGGAACTGGATGTAATCGACAGATACAAGGCCGACTTTGAAAGCAGTGTATCGGAGCAGGAGGGCTTATGGCTGAAAGAAGGCGGCCCCAGCGATTCCGAATGGAACAGCTATATCGATAAGCTGAACGATAAGTGTGGCATGAAAGAACTGCTGGAAGTTTATCAGAACGCATATGACCGTTATATGGAGGCAAAACAGGAAAAATAGTGTAAAAAATTTATTTCGGGACTGCTGTGGAGATAAACAGCGATGTAAATAAACACAGCAGTTCCTGAAAAAAGATGTAGGAGGAGTTGTTAAGTAATTAAAAATATGAAAATATATGGATAAATATACTCAAAAGTAGACATATTATGGCAGCCCCAGAGGGGCTGTATCGCAAAGCTGCCACCCTGTTTCAGCCTGTCTAAAAATATAGACAAAAATATATCGTCATGATATAATATCAGAGGAA
>CAJUDQ010000027.1 GCA_910585215.1 uncultured Lachnospiraceae bacterium
AATCTATTGTTTTTTTAAGATTATTTAACTGTTCCATAGGAATGCCAAAAGACAATCGATAAAATTCTTTGCAAATAATATTACCGCCATTATCATATTTATATAATATTGTCATATCCATTTCTTTTGAGTCCTCTCTAACCAACTGATTAAAGTCATTGTATTCATAAGAATTTATCAATTTTCCATTTAAATATTCTTTTGAAATATTTTGTTCCCCTTCATAAATATATTTATATTCATCCTTACCAATATTTTGTATGATACATTTATCTTTTACTATTTTACTACTTGACAAAATTTCAATATTATTATAAAAAATTTTTTCTAATGTACTATCCTCATTATTCTCTGTTTTTTTAACCAATAAATTATTAAATTCACATAATACATCAACATCATTAAAAGTATACTGGCTTTCAAATTGTTGGACACCATCTGATAATATGACAGATTTCTTATCGCTCTCATTTTTATATTCTATTGTCCAGCCATTTGAACTCTCTATCTTACATAATTCCTCATCTGCCCCATATACATATTTTAATTGAATATCATTTACATAATCTATATAATTTTCTGGTAAATAATGTTCATTGTATATCCATTCATATAATGTACCATACCCATCTGAAATATTCGTAATATTACCTATAGTATCATATTCAATCTTATTGATATATCCATTCCCGTATATTAATTTTGTCATATTATCATTTGCATCATATTCATACTTTGCATATAACTTATCTGCAATTTTTATTTCATCCACATTTTCATATTTATATGATATACTATATTCAAACCCGTTATGCTCAATGGAAGAAAGCTTTCCGTTACCATCATATTTATATATATTAACAATATCCACTATTCCATCTGAACCTAATGTTACTATCAAATTTCCTGTATTATCATAAATATACAAAATATATTTATTCTCATAAAACCGAAAGATTTCGTTTCCTGTAGTAATATTGCGAACTTTCGTAATTAATAATCCATCTTCCCCATATCTGCTATCAATATCGTCCAATTTAGATTTATTCAATTTACAAATATAATTATTTGATTCTTTATCAATATCTATTATGTGAAATAAATTACAATTCTTTTCAGAAATGAGATTATACAATTCTTTGTCTATACTTAATTCAATGTTATATGTTTCTGAATATACATCATATATATCATAGGCATCAATAACAGAATTACTATTTGTATCTTTTAAATAAGGATCTGTTTTTAAATCTCTAATCTCATAACCATCTAAAATGCCATCTTCGTCGCTGTCTTTGTTTATTGGAAAATAATATCCATTCTCATTAGTAAAGGTAACTATATTGGAAAATAATTTATTTCCGAATATATCATATATTATAATGTATGCTTCTAAAAATCCTCCTTCTTCAGGAACTTCCAACATATTTGAAATATCAAAATTCTCTTCAACATTAAAATTCTGGCTATTATACCTATAATATAAATCTATTTTTTGATATTCCTTTTCATACACAATACCAATTTTATTTTCGGTATCTGCATAGAACAAATCAAATGTTTCATATTTGCTCAATTTTATATTTTTCAATTGATTATATAATTGCAAATCCAAATTATATATATTAATATTTTCACCTGATAATTCTATACTTTCTGCTATTATAACACCATTGAAATCAAAATTATTGCCATGAAAAACCACTTTTCCATTCGGTGAATAGATAATCCCTTCAAAATTCATATCAGAAGCATTTATATATATGTTTCCATTCTTACTGCATAAAATAGCTGTTTTTCCTATTATAGTTGAAGCATTTATATTAATATCACTCTCACTTACTAATGTACTTGTTATATCTAAATCCGAAACATATATATTAGAAATTGATTGTGAATATGTCGCCTTCTCTATGTTACAAATAGTATCAGCAATAAAAAGTTCATCATTATATGCTTCCAAATTATTAAAACCACTCATTATTCCATCTAAAATATCATTCTTTTTTTTATCTAATAATTGAATATCTTCACGAATTGATTGACTATTTTCATTAATACATAACTTATTTGTAAAAGCACAAATATTTTTTGGATAATCAATTCTTTCTTCAAAAAAAATATCGTTAATTTCTGTAGCATTTCCAATTATATTAATACACAACTGGTTAAAAAAATATACAATTGACACAAACACACAAAACACCATTCGTAATATCTTTTTTTTTCATAGACTTTCTATCCTTTCCTTGATAAATATTTTTATTATTATAAAACCATTTCAACTTCCCTGTTTTTATATCAGGAAATAATTGTTCCATATTCTGCCACATATTTGCAAGTTTTTCCATTGTCAGGTTCATCTTTGAAAATCTCAGCTCTGATTTCCTCTTTTTCTATAAAAATTCTGCCTGTTTCACCTCCATTTTATTATAACATATTTTATAGGAATTCCAAACAAAATATTTTTAAATTGGTTATTTCATATAAAAGTTATAATTCCTCCATTTTCTAAAGAGTTATTTCATGAAACAAAATACAGACAATATATCAAAACCCAAAACTACTATATATTGTTTGAATTATTTTAATGTAATAAACTCTTTACATACACTTTCAAACACTCATTTACTCCTACAAAATTCAAGAATCATAATGCTATTTTTTTATTTTACCTTATATTTTTAATAAAGCAATATGGTTTCACCATACTTTGACAGATTTTCCAGAAAAATTCATAATATGTTGCTAGTTTCTGTTGAAAACCGGAGCTGGAATACAGCCAGTTTATTGCTGCAAAAACATAGTTCTATTCAAAAATCCGCTACATAATCAAGAACGGAAGTAACAAAAAGATTTCCTTGTCAGCATTGTTTTTTATCTTGGACACATAAAAAACCTCTTAAGTAGATTTTGGTTATTTGTCTTGTCTACTTAAGAGGTATCATATCAAAATTTGACATGGTTTTTGTTAATATAAAAATGGTTCATAGAGTATGCTGTCTGTTTCCAATTACTCGCAAAGCTCAAATTTCTGTACCATTTTATTTAATATTTCTGCCTGAGAGGCCAGTTCTTCAGAGGTTGCGGAAGTTTCCTGTGAAGCTGCAGAGTTATCCTGTATTCCATGAGTGATTTGTTCAATTCCCGTACGAAGCTGTTTCATGTTTTCAGCTTGAACCACTGCGTTTTCAGCTGTATTCTGAATCATCTCATTCACATGATTTACAGCATTTACCGATTCCTTCAAAGAACCCATGGCACCAGTGGCAATGGTATTTCCTTTTTTAATTTCTTCCATTGAAATTTCAATTAGTTGTTTTGTAGTACTTGCCGCTTCTGAGCTTTCCAGCGCCAGCTTACCGATTTCATCTGCAACGACTGCAAAACCTTTGCCTGCTTCACCAGCACGAGCAGCTTCAATAGATGCGTTTAATGACAGAAGATTTGTTTGAGAAGCAATTTCCTCAATTGTCTGAATAATGCCAACCACTTGCTGAGAAGTTTCATGGATTTTGTTCATGGCATCCATCATCAGCTTCATCTTTTCCTGATTCTGCTCTATCATTATGGCCGCCTGAGCAGTTGCTTTAGCGGAATCTTCGGCCTCCTTGCGGCTATTTTCTACCTGGTCTGCCATAGTAGTAGTCGTTGCTGCAATCTGTTGAATAGATGCTGCTTGTTGTGCAGCTCCTTCTGCCAGAACCTGAGAAGCAGTGGACAATTCGCTGGCTCCTACCGACACACGCTCAGAACTTTCATTAATTCCCACCATCACCTGATTCATGGAATCGGAAATATTCAGCAAAGCAGTTTTGATTTTTTGAAATTCGCCCACGTATTCATTTCTTAAATTTATACTTAGTTTTCCATCTGAAATTTGTCCCAGTACCTGCGCAGTTTCATCAATGTAAACAATATATTCTTTTAAGCGGTTAACAGTTTTCTGAATGGAATCGCCCAATTCCCCAATTTCATCTTGACTGGTGATATGAATATCTACATCCAGATTTCCAGCCGCAAGTTGCTGCGCTGTATGATTCAGTTCCAGAATTGGCTTTGTCAAGTGATTGGAGCTTTTTCTGATACTGAACGCAATCAGTATAATACCTATTGCAAAAATAATGATTAATGCAATAACCATTACAACCAGCATAAAATAAAATTCTGACAAAGGCATACAGCTCAAAATAACATACCCTGTACCTTCAGAATGCTGAAGTGACCCATATTTTGTCTGACCATTGATTTTGTATTTGAAAAATGCGTCTTTTTTTAACTCAATCGCATCTATGACATTTTGAGAAATGTCTATATCCTTAATATTCTTTTGAATAATATCGCTTTGGGGATGATAAAGAAAAGTGCCATTTTCAGATAACAAAAGCATATATCCATTACGTCCGATTTTATATCCACTCATAATATTCATCATATGATCCAGAGAAATATCCATACCTACTGCTCCAAGAACATCTCCAGTAGTCTCATCATAAACGGGAGAGGCGGCACTTAAAATCAATTTTCCAGTAGAAGAATCAATATAGGGTTCCGTCAGAATAGTTTTTCTTTCTTTGATGCAGCCATACCAGCCACGACCTGTAATATCCCAGCCCTCTTCACTGTTAAAGCCATCGGACTGTGCCAGTGCACTTGCATCCAAATCAGAGATCCAAACTGCCATAATATTTTCGGTATCGGTTTCGGCAATACTCACAAGATTTTCCATAACCGTATTCATTTTTTCTGCCTGCTGCATATTATCATCGGGACCTGTTTCTAACATAACACTTTTAATTTCCGGATTGCAGGCCAGCTGTTCTGTACTTTTGGTATATTGCTCCAAAAAGCCGGTCAACTGGTTGACAGCCGCGTTGGATTCCTGTTTCAATTCTGTTTCTTTTGACGTAATAGTCAGCCATCCCACCATGCAAATTGCAACAACAGCTATAAGTAAAAGTACAAAGATAACACTTCCCCCGATTTGCTGAAGAATTTCATTCGCAATTTTTTTTCTGGAATTTCTGTTTTTCTTTTGCTGTTTCATAAATAAACCTCCCTGTGCATTTAGATATTTTTATTGTATCCCAATTTTTCTTTCAATACAACAAAAATTTGACTTTTTAGAGTATTTTTTGCAGATTCTGCGAAAAATATTCTCTATATTGACAAAATTTTATTAGGTATGCCAAAAACACCTATAACTATTAGTCAGGAAAAGTTTAAACATATATGAAATACAATATTTTATTTTTTATACATTTCCTAAAATAATGGACAGTCTGAAAACGTAATCTGTCCATGTTAACAAAAATTTATCAATTCTTCATTATAGTATTCTCAAACCATTTCAATTTTCCTGTCTTTTTATCAGGAAATAACTCTTCCTGATAAAAAAATCTGTATTGCGCTGACCTGAGCCTTTCATCTTCCAGCGATTCCATAAACAACTCCTCTATTTCCTGCTCTAAATATTCATCCTCTTCCTCCACTGCCAGCCGAATAAGAAACTGTCCGACATCTTCCTGTACTGCCTGAAACTGCTTTATCACTCCATCCATTCTATAATTCACACAATCAAACGCCCGTATCAACACATTTGGCATAATTTTCTCACCATCTGCCAAAATAATCCAGTCATCTGCTCTTCCAGAACTTAACTGAAACACAGGGTTATAATTTCCACACATACACTTTTGCCCTGTTTTCATCTTTCCTCTGTCCCCTATCCGATATCGGATTAACGGCATTACAGAATTGGTCAGTGATGTAATGTACACTTCTCCTTCTTCTCTATCTACACACTTTTTATCTTCATTCAACACTTCTACATAAACATTTTCACTCATCAGATGCATATTTCCATAGGGACATTCATACGCAATTGAATTAAACTCATTCGCTCCATACTGATTTGCCATCTGGCACCCAAAATGCTCTCTGACAGCTTGTCTGACGGCTTCTGTAAAAATCTCGCCTGAAAACTCTATATATTGCACAGATTCTATTCTTTCCAAACTATATTTATCCATACATTTGCACAAAAGCATCGCCATTCCCGGCTGCAGCATAAGCCATTTTGGCTGAAACTTTTCCATTTCATGCCAGATGTCTGCAAGTCTTTCCATTGTCAGATTCATTTTTGAAAATCCCAGTTCGGATTTCCTTAAAAAACTTTTTTTCTCATTTTCTACATTCTGTATTGTGAAAAAGTAACACATTTTGTCTTCTGGTGATATTCCATAATATTTCTTCCTATAATACCACAATGGAAGCATGGATTTATTATAGTCCTCTTTTTTCCACCAGATTTCCATATACTTTCCCGTAGAACCGGAAGTTCTTGCAAAGATAAGTTTATTTGTCATAAGCAATGGTACTGCAGACGGAGCCATTACAGAAGTTTCTTCTGAAATAATCTGATTCCTTTCCAATATGGGAATATCTTCCCACTTTTTCTGTTTGAGAATTTCTTTCATATCAATTTCCAGCTTTTCACAATTTCTAATATAAACTGGCACTGTTTCATATGCTTCCCTGACAACTTTGGCAAGTTTTTTATCCACCATGTATCCCGCCTTTCTCATTTACTTTCTTTATATAATATTTTATCTTTTTGCCACAGAAAAGCTGCAATACTCCTTTAAATAACAACAGATAAATACATAATTTAATTAATATAATCCATATAAAAACCTTGTCTGTAACTTCTGAAACACAGTTCTCTCTGATATAAATCTCTATTCTAATTCTTCTTTATTTTCATAAAATAAGTTTATAACTTTTTATTTTTATATATAGCAAAGATTCCACATGCAACAATAAGTACTCCAAATCCAAAATATGCTAAAATTTCGTTATTATCTAGTTTGTGAAGCGTTTCTAACTCTTTCTCTACCTGTAATAATCTCCACACAAATCTGTTCCTTTTTTCTTCTGCCGTATACAAATCGCTTTCATTTACTTCTTTTGCATAACTATCATATAATTGTGCATATTCCTTTTCGGGATAAAGCTCTTTGCAGTTTTTTAACAGTGCCTTCAATACCAGATGTTCTGAATCACCAAATTCGTTTTCATCAAATGGATTTTTCTGATTTTTTATATAAGGAAGCGTTTCTGCAAATTTTTCCAGTTCAGTATCAAAATCTGTATAATAGTTTTTATCCCTGCTGACATAAGCCATATGAAATAAATTTTCATAACTGTATTCCGGATAAAGCTTCTTCATATATTCCAGCCACACTTCCAGCTCTTTCCAGAATTTTTCTCCCCAATCCGGTTCATCCTCTCTCTTCCTTAATATAAAATACTGCAATTCATTTACTTTTGACCAGTCCCTTATCTCTTTCAGTCTTTCATCAATTCCCCATAATTCAAATGCCTTTTGATAATGACAATCTTCCAGGTTTCTTCCCTGAGTATTTGCTCTAAATTCTTCGTCACTGTCAAGTCCTGATATAATCACTTGATTACATACTTCCATTACTTCTACAATCTTCAATTCTTCTCTGTTTTCCCATAAATATTGAAGCTGATGATGCATATCTTCTCTTGATTTTTGATAAAATTCCGAAAATTCCCATGCGATTCCCTTTTCCTCAAGTATTGTGGCTTTTGATTTATCTGAAAGTCCTACATATACAATACCATTTGCTGCTCCACTGTACTCATTCAAATCAAGATATTTAAAATACACTCCAGAGTACTCATTTTCCTTCAAATAATTGCGTACATATTCACAAACGGTCCTGAACTCCTCTGCCCACTTATTATTACGTTCAAAAAACTGATTCAGTTCCTCTTTTGACAAATTTAACTGAACATATTCATTGCTCACTGTTGCATAAAGATAAATTGGTCCTGGTCCTAAATGGGAAGAAGAAGTATCAAAATTACTGATATAGTAATTTCTATATCTTGTATCACCTTCATACAAGAACACATTACCACCTCCATAGCCATGTTGATATTGATTATTGATATAATTCATATCTTTTTTATAATTTTCTGCTCTTTTGATTAAAAAATCTCTTGCCTCATTTGTCTCCAGATTTGGATTTTTTTCATATTCTTCCCTTAAAGCATAAATATCATCTATGCTCACATACCAACCGCTAAATTCAATTTCAGAACAATAATCTAATTTTTCTGCATATGTAATATGACTACTAAATGTGAAAAATAAAAGAAATAAAATAATTGTTCTTTTTAAATTTATAAAAATATTTTTTTTCATACAAGTTCTCCTATTTATATGTAATATACCATAATGCACTATTATATGATACACCAGTATTTTCCCATACTGGTCTGCTATAATAACACTTATATTCTGTCCATATAACTTGATTTGGAGTCTTTCCATTTATCCAAAATGCCGGCCCCTTCCATCCTGCTTTAAACGACCACTTTCCCTCACCCTTTTGTAATCTCATAAAATGATAATCCCATGGATTAGTTCTCAATTTAAATGCAAGCGCATGTCTTGATAAAGAATAGGATGGGGTTGTTTGTGTAATTGAATAAACCTTATATTTTAATGCTGTCAAATCTCTTTTTACATATCCTTCTACCTGATTTAATTTATCTCCTGTTTTTAATCTTCGTATATCATTACACCAGTAACCCGGAGTACCCATAACTCCTATTTCATTCATTGCTATTTGTCCTACATCAAAAGTAGTTTTATCAACAACCAAGATATTTAATGCCCATAAATAACAATTAAAATATGCATATTGACTTCCATTATAATATCTTGCCATGCACTCTTGACTATTATTAAGCTGAACATCTCTTCTGATATACTCTGATACATTATTAATCGCTGTCAAATTCACATCAGAACACCCATATGCCGTCATTCCATCCACATAAACAGGTGATGAGACATAGGAGCCTTTTATATAATAATTAATCTGCTCTTTTAAATGAGGAATATCATACCATATGCCGATATGGGGTGCTTCCCGTTTTTTTATCAGCCGGATTCCTTCCAGCCAGTCAAAACCAGAGATAGTAAAACCATGTTCAAATTCCTCATAGGGTATTTTGGCAAAAGAATATTTTCCTTCCGTAAAACAGTCCGCCGCATAAAATATCCGGTTTTGCCCGTCATAGCCGTATAGAAGAATATTGTGCATAAAATGGCTTACCCCGCAGGTTTCTTCATAAGCATGAATATAATAAGTATCAACTAAACAATGTATGTAGTAATCCTCCTCTATACAGGCTTCCATAAACTCTGCGATATTTTTCCCACAGCGTTTTGCCAGTTCCCTTGAAACCGCGTGGTTCATGCAGAGAGGATAGCTCATGATATGGGCTTCTATATCATATCCAGCGAGAAAGTCCGCACGTTCGATTTCCTTGTCATAAACAAGGGAGATATAATGGTTAAATACCATTGGAAGCTCATAATCGCTGATAAGAAAAATAGCGTTTAAATTTGCATGATGCGGATATACATGGATAATTGGCTCTGTAAGCGGGAGCTTTTTTGAAGCCGTTTGTCTTCTAATTTTTAATATTTGGCGATTCCTTTCGTTTTATCTTTTCATTTAAAACAATCATAATTCCACAGGATACGCTAAGTATTCCAAAGCCTGCTATTATCAAATACAATGGCTGCCTATCAATCGTTTTATCAACAGAACTTTCTATTTCCATACTTTTGATATCTATAGCTTCTATTTCCCCTGAATACTTTTTCCACAAATACCAATACAACTTTTCTTCTTTTGAGATTGCTTTATTTTCTTCCATCTCTCCTATATAAGTTTGATAAATTTCATTATAAGAAAGCTCTGGAAATTTTTCCTTATATTGCTTTAACATTCTTTTTAATTCTAATCTTTGAGGGTCGCCATATTCATATTCTACTACTACATTTTTATCAGCCTCATAACAAGGAAGAGTATTGACAAATTCCAATAACTCATTATCAAAATTCATATATACATCCGCATCATAATTCCCTGCTACATGATAATAAATATTTCGACAGGAATATTCCGGGTATTTCTGCTGGAATATCAAAATGGATTCCTTTAACTTTTGCCATTCTTCTTCTTTTATGGATTCTACAAATTTCCAACCTATAAAATGGAAACATCTTACAAAATCCTCTATTTCTTCTAAATCCATTTCTAAATATTCCGATAATTTTATTTTATCCTCTTTTGCAAGAGATTCTTCATCATAAGAATGGAATCCAAACGGCTGCCACACACTTCTTACATATTGATAAGGAATATCAACCTCCAAATTTTCCATTTTTTCTTTGAATTGTTCCTGTGTATTTGTTCCATAAAGGGTGATTCCTGTTTCCTCTATGTGGATATCAAAAATTCCCAATGCTTCTTTTTGATTCCATAGCTTTTTCATAATTTCATATTTATCCTTTAAGGAATCACTTACAGTATGACATATAAAACCGTTTTTCTCCAATTTTTCTCTTTGTTTCTCATCTACTAAACAAATATGCATCTTCCCTTCTGAAATATCATAAAAAGTTTTGCCATATTCTGATTCATCCAAATGTTCCAGAAGATAAGCATTGTTTTTCCTTATTTTTTTCTTTAATTCTCTTTTTTCATCCAGAAACTTTCTCACTTCCTGTTCTGGTAAATCAAGGCTAATATAGTCATAATCAATACAACTTTGTAAAAATATTCCCTCTGTATTGTTGGACATTTCAAGAATATTGGAATATATTCTATAAGAATATTCCCCGTCTTCGTCTACCACCGCATAATATGCACTTTCATCTGTTGTCATAATCATTGGCTCTGACTTTTCTGAAAATAATTTATAAACTGTTTCCTTTTCAGTTCCTGCCGCATATTTTTGATTCCCTTCTATAACAGTCGCTACACTAATTGCACCTTTACAAAAATCTGGTTTTTGTTCTTCACTATATATGGTATTTGGAAATACAGAATCTGCATATGCCGGAGAAGAAAAACAAATAAGGCCAATCAATATAAAATATTGTATATTATCATGTTTTCTATTTTTTTTCATAAATAACGCTCCTTCTTAACTTTAATAATATTACTCCTACTGTTTAAAATCCATAGCCAAAACCGCTATAAAATCTCACTACTCTCAATATCTATAAATATACCACTTTACAACTTTATCGGTGATACGCAAATGACAAAAGTGCTGTTTTTATGGCTTTTACAACCATACTGGATTTTATTGCAGTTTCAACATTTTTCACGAAAGTGGAAAAAATTACCTGCTGGTTTATCTGCTGGCTCAATGCGAAACGAAACTCTTGTACACTAATGTTTCTGTATTGTGAGAATGTTTTGTCTGTGTAAGGCAGGATTTTCATTGCACAATACGAAATATTAATCAGATTCACCACTGTTTCAATCCCTTTTTGCTGCGTATCATGTAAGAACAGAGTGACCAGAAAGTTTTCTGTTCATAATAACTTACCTCGATATTCCAGCGAAATGCGTACAAAAACAAAGGTATGTACTGCATCCGGTTACTTCCAGTCTGGTTCAGCGGAGCTTTTTCCTGCCATGCACATGCCATACGAATATCTGTCGGTGTGACTGTACTGAAGAAAAGCCTTCTTGTTTCTGTTGTTTTACTGACTGCCGTCACATAGGCGTGGACACATCTGTCACCAAATAAATTTGTAAGCATCTTACGGACACCCACATAATAATCTCCTGTTTTTTCTGCTGAAAGAGAAAAATCTTCCAGAATGGAAAGACGTTTTGCACGTTTTGCCGGCCTGCCTCGTTTTCCTGTTGGAGTCTATGGAAGATCATATACAGCAGAATCGTACCTAGCATTGCAGATAATATCCAGATTTTTGTATTCATCAGCAAGACAGACCATGGCCCTCTTTGCATACCAGCTGTCAAACAGGAGTAATACCTGGTGTTTCTGCTCTGATTCAGGCATGACGGCACGCACCATACTGGCAGCAAGCTCCAGCTTTGAAACTTCTTTTGTCCACATGCGGTATCCAAGGGGAACAGACTGATAGACAATTCTGTTCTCTTTCCACACAGGAACGCATAACATCAGGCTGACAAAGCAGTGTCCATTGAGATAGTTCGAGCCATTATGTGCAGCATGGTCAAAGAGTTTGGAAACATTTTCAAACTTCTGGCCAAATTTGGCGATACAAGAAAAAATAAACTTTCTGCTGTCGGTGCAGAAAAATTAAAAAAATATGTTTGAAAATATCGAAAAAATCTACCAATTATGTTTTTTCGTTGTATAATAAATTTACCATATGAGGCTACTCCTTTGTTAATTGTTTGAATAAACTTATTATACACTGAAAGTGCTTTGTATGGTATCTTTTATTAAAAAAAGTTGTAAAGTGGTGTTTTATTATATACCTTATACCAAGAATGTGCATTATTATATTGGATTGCTATAGCACAACGGGTTAAGTTAGCTTGAAAAGGATAAGGCTGGGTTCCTGAATGAGAGCAGGTGGTAATACTTAGAATTCCTTTGCCTTGAGGTTAACTTATTTTTTTATATTATCTAAAATATGTTCTGGGTCTTTTTTATTAGTAAAAATTATCTTAATGCAGTTTTCTAAAGAAATTGTCCGATTTTGTTTATTTGGGTAATAAATACTATTTTCTCCTTGTGTTTTTATCAAATGTGCTTTCAGCATTAATTCCCATGCATTGCATATAAAAAAGCTAAAACCTTCTACACGATATTTGATACTTGGTTTGTTGTATATTTCAATGGACATTATGAAAACCTCTTTTGATTTTTCTAAAAGTTTCTCATATCTGTGTAGATATTTATAAAATATCATAATTTCTATTAAATACAACATATGAATAACATATATGCAATTTATATTTATGGAAAATTATGTAAAGTATCAGTTTATATAGATTATTCATTGCTCTTTAGACGGAAATCCAAAATATAACATTAACTATCAATATCCCATTCATCCATATATTTTGAAATATTTCCATAATAAACTATCCCCCACCTAAATCAGAAGAACCATCCATTAAACGGATGGTTCTGATTTTTGCAATATTTCTTAAATAGTTTTAGCGTTGACCTTTAAAGCATAATTTGACAAAATATCAACCACTCTTTTAATTTGCTCATTACAGAATGATTCAACATCGTTGTGATTGTTAATCCACTTGAACAACCAGCTTTGCGCATTGCTGGAATCTATCATACCTTTTTCACCAACAATTCGTAATGTACCACAAAGGAGCATAAAGTCTAACGTTGTATTGCTTGCTTTGCAATAAAAATTCCCTTTTTCATCTAATGATGAATCTAAAAGTTTAGCACTTGCTTTGCCTGCTTCTCCCGCAGTAATCATATAAATATGTTTTTTACATGTATTACCAACACCTGAAATAAGATTAGCAAGCCCGCGCCCAAGACCAATCGCCCAACCAACAGGACCACATTTTACCAATACAGCATCGATGGCTACTTCATCCCAATTGTACACGACATCTTTTAATACCAAGTGAGCTTCAGAAATCATTTGGGCATATTGTAACTCCATTGATGCTTTCAATTTGCCCGCTGCAATAGATACAAAATTTATATCACTATTAGTATGAAGATTGCAAAGAACATCATACATAACACCATAATATTGGCTTGTCGCTGTTAGTGCACCATAGCCACTGATAGTAGAACCAATATTATCTATTGTGTCGACTGTTGCAGTAAAGTATGTCAATCCTGTACTTATCTTTCCAATTCCACTGCTTACTTTTGTAACCCAAGATGGAACTTTCAGGCTAAGTTTAGTCAAACTTGTATATTCTGTAAAATCAACTTCACTTAATTTTGCAGTGCTACTATCAATTTTAGAGTATAACTTACTAATTTCTTCACATTTGTTCACTACCAAGCCAAGATTTGATAAATCCATTTTAGACAATTCTTTTTGTGCTTCTGTCAATTTAACCATATATCCCATAATCTCTCGAATCGTATGAGCATCTGATACTGGCGATGTTATATTATTATATGTAGAAAGCACATTATTTACTTCGGATAAAAAGTTGTTTATTAGTGTTATAAAATTTTCAGATAAATAGATAGCTTTGTAAGATTCTATCAAATTCTGGGCATAAACTTCCGTACTTTCCAACAACTGTTTTTGTGCAGCATAGCACCAATCATACTCTCCACCATAAACATAATTTCCAAGTCCTAACTGAAAACGATACCAACCATTATTCACATAACGTTCAGCAGAAAGCGCAGCAGGATATAACTCATCATTTGTTAACCAAGACAAATCCATCTTTTGAATGTCATACTCGAATGGATGACCACCTAAATTAATCTCCAGACCATCCTCAAAAGGATCTGAATCACTATTTTTATACATTGGATTAGATACCATTTTTATATAAACAGTATCTCCGTTCTGTGAAATGATTAATTCCTCGCCATTCTTTTTACCATCACCATCAAAATCATCATTTGACTGAATTGATTGATAGATCAGTTCAGAAATACTTGTGTTATCTGGAAGTGAATTTAAAACCTCCTGAGTAATTGCACCTGCAAAATAGCGATTACCTACGCCATCGCGTAATTTTCCTTCTGCGATTAGGCGTGTGTAATAATCTGTAATACCATCATTATTTGAGTCAGTTGAATAATCAATAGTTTCCATAGCAGTGTCTTCATAAATTTGAATTAATTGATCTGCTGCAGATGCAAAATAATATTTACCATCAGTACCTTCTGCTATCGCTTTTAATGTTGATGTTTTCACACCACTGCCTAACCCAATAGTATAGATTTGAATATTATTTTCTTTTGCCTTACTCGTTAATGCAGTATTATATGAACCATCACCATCTGTTAACATAATAATATAACGATATGCTTCATTTGAATATGTTTCGTTTGTAAACAAATCAATTGCAGGAGATATACCCTTTGTCAAAGAAGTCCCACCAGAACTATTCACATTATTAATCGCTGTATGAAGTGTATTTTTATTATTGGTAAATTCACAAAGAATCTTTGTGCTATTGTCAAAATCAATTACTGCCGCCCGATCCTTTTCTCCCAATTTATCAACAAATTGCTTTGCAGCTTCCAAACGGATATTATTTCTATCGTTAGAGGTCATACTACCTGAGGAATCTATAACTAAAACAACATCTAAACGGTCTGGATGATCTTGCTCATAATCACCAGGAATACGAATCTCGGTTTCCCAAACTTCATCAAATGCCTTTTTATTTAATAAAATATATGTTGAAAAATGTTCTAACTGCGCTTCAGCAATGTGATTGTTATATGTAGTAGAAACTTCCTCTAGCATTTGAGTTATAGGGTTATAATAATATATTACTGGAATAAAATCTTTTGTAACCTCATTTGGATAATTATTTGGAACAAAGAAACGAAGTGTTGCTCCATTCTCTGGTAATATTCCCTCAATCTCCAAAGAAATTGGTGTACTCAGTTGTCCAGGAATATTAGTACTCAAAATTTCTTCTTCGGCGGCACTCATAACAAATGATTGGGCTATTTCGCTAGGTAAATCCAGAATCACTTCCGCAGTACTTTCTCCGCTTGGCATAGAATCACTTATAGAAACTATTTTTTCCGCAACAAGAGGATCTTTTCCGTGTTCAATTTCCCAGCCATCAGCTAAACCATCCCCGTCTGTATCCATCTTTAAAGGAGATGTATGATAGAAATAAATTTCCTGATAATCACTTAACAAATCATTATCAGTATCATAATTACATGGATCGGTCTTTTTTTCAATTTCTTCATAATTGCTTAATCCATCTTCATCAGCATCCTCATCCCCATCTGAAATACCATCCCCATCTGTATCAATTTTACGAGCATCGCAACCTAGAATATTTGCTTCAACACCATCTGGTAATCCATCCCCATCTGTATCATTACTATTGGGATTTGTTCCAAACAACTCTTCGATATAATTTGGAAGATTATCTGAATCTTTATCGCTTGTGGTGTCCCCTATAATTGCTTCTGTATTGTTTTCCTTTGAACAAAAAATCACTATATTTTGCTCCCAAATGTCCCCATTCACATCAGTCATATAGAATTTAAGAACATTTTCTCCGGGCAATAAAGCAAAATTTTGGACACACCATGATTCACCAGGCATAAAAGAATATGTAGTGACAACGTTTTCGTTAAATAAAAGTTTAAAACACGAATTTATTATATTGTTACTATTGCTCATCGTTCCAAAAAGCACATCAAGTTTTTCCAAAAGAATATATCTATCATTGTTACTATCATATATTAAAGAAGAATTACATTGTAATTCAATTACAGGCTGTAATACCGATGCAATCTCACTATAAGTAAAGTTTATTTTAATGATATATATTTTACTGTCAACAGTAATTGTTTTATCCACAGTAATGGTTACAGCATCATCTCTAGCAGCTAAAGTACTAACAGGCAGCATAGACAAAACCATTGTAAAACACAAAAACAGGCTTAATATTTGTATAATCTTTTTATTCTTAAATATCAATATAATAGCAACAGCAGAAGTAATAAATAACACTACCCATAGAAAGGTATTAGAATTATCATTTGTCTGTGGAAAATTCGCTTCTTGACCATTACCAGAAGTTATAATGCTTTCTGAATTTGTTGTATCATCTGGTTTGGTTTCATCATTTGGTTTGGTTTCATCATCTGGTTTGGTTTCACCATCTGATTTGGCTTCATCGAACAATTGAGCAACAACAGAAACAGAATAAGATTCCCCAGCTTCGATATCAATACCTGTTTCAGAAAGACTCCCCTTCTTTAGTACCAATCCTTCAGGAAGTAATGTTTCAATAGAAGTATTTTCAACCTTATACGAATTGGTATTTTTAATGCTTACCGAAACTAAAATATCCTCGCCAGCAGAATATTCTGGTTTGTCGGTAGTGATAACCACTTCTAAACCATCTTGTACTTCGGTACTTGCTGCGCTTACATTAAATGATAAATTAAGAAGCACACAAAGTACTAATAAAAATGTTAAAAGTAGACTTACGATTTTTTTCATCAATTTTTTCCTCCTAAAATAAATTTTTAAATTACATCAACGACGTTATTTTTTCGTTTAACTCTATAAAAAAGAGCATAAAGTAGCAGACTTGTTATTCT
The DNA here is from genome assembly GCA_910585215.1 of uncultured Lachnospiraceae bacterium. Lineage (GTDB taxonomy): Bacteria > Bacillota > Clostridia > Lachnospirales > Lachnospiraceae > CAG-303. The sequence continues at coordinate 17,170 of CAJUDQ010000027.1, forward strand.
CTTTATTAGATTTAAAATTTCAAATATTCACATCATCATCTCTTTAATTATCAAAAATGATACATATAATATCACTTTTAGAATATTTTGTTTTTCTATCCCCTTACTCCCAAAAAATCCCTGAAACTGTTACATCTGGCCCCTCAAGGCACTGAAATCTCGCTTTAATATGCCCTTTTATCTGATATTTCAAGTAAACTCCCCTTCGACAATCCTCTATCACCTGTTTGTCAAATACTTTCCCTGTGTCTCCATCTTCCAAAGACAAAGCAAAACTTCTTCCCAAGTTATCATAATCTGCACAGTAAAATTCTGTTTCATGCTCTCCTGCTATTGTCATTTCCAAAATAAATTCATCTTTCTGAAGATAATACGCCGCTATATTGTACTCCTTCTTATCCCCATACCGCAGTCCTCTATCGCCTGCATTTTTATGTACCAGTATCACATAGGCTCCGTCGCATACCAGATATCCTGTATCTGCTATATATTCTGGCAGCTTCTTTTCATATCCAATAATATCATATCCTGCCTTTCCATATTTTTTGTCCCATTTTCCGCTGGTTCCTTTATCCAGTCCAAGAAATTCTGCATGGTTTTCAAAAAAATGTCCCATATTTGACTCAAATCCGCTTATCATCAGAAACTTTCCTTCCTCGGAAATGTTTTGCAGTTCTGCTGTATGGTATCCTTCTGGTATTTTGCTGCATTTGCAAAGTTCTGTTTGTGTTTCTTCTTTTGATGCTGTATCAGCCTGCACTGTAATCGTTTTATCTATAGTCAGTTTCAGTTTTCCGCCTTTTGTATGGCTGTATCCATAAACAGAAAGTTCTGTTCCATAAAATACACACATAAGGCTGTCTCCCTGTTTTCTGCTGTAAAGCACACCTTCTCTGCCGCTTTTGCGTTTCCACATACCAGTTTTACGCACAGAAAGGCTGTCTGCATCCTGCCGTTTTTGAAATGGATAAATACATTCCCCTTTTTCCTGTATATACATGCCAAATAGTTCCATAGCACGCCTGTCCAGCTCTTTTGCCTCCATAATCTGCTGGCAGAGGCTTTTTGCTGTTTTGTCTGTGCTTTTCATATTGAATTTAATCACACTGATAGTCAGTTCATACAGCAGGTCGTCAAGCTTGCTAAAAAGCCTGTGGATTTCATCTGCATGACCTAACTGTCCCCGCAGACAGAGTTGTTTTGACAAATATATCATAAGCTTTGCATGGTCATATAAAACATATAAAATACGTACATCAAAATTTCTTTGTTCTTCATAAACAAGCTGGATATAAGCCGCTGCTTCATCGTAAACATGAATCCCATAAGCATATCTTAAATCCTCTGGCATAAGTTTTCTTTCTGCATAAACAGGTGATGGAACATAGGAACCTTTTATATAATAGTTAATCTGCTCTTTTAAATGAGGAATATTATACCATATGCCGATATGAGGAGCTTCCCGTTTTTTTATCAGCCGGATTCCTTCCAGCCAGTCAAAACCAGAGATAGTAAAACCATGTTCAAATTCCTCATAGGGTATTTTGGCAAAAGAATATTTTCCTTCCGTAAAACAGTCCGCCGCATAAAATATCCGGTTTTGCCCGTCATAGCCGTATAGAAGAATATTGTGCATAAAATGGCTTACCCCGCAGGTTTCTTCATAAGCATGAATATAATAAGTATCAACTAAACAATGTATGTAGTAATCCTCCTCTATACAGGCTTCCATAAACTCTGCGATATTTTTCCCACAGCGTTTTGCCAGTTCCCTTGAAACCGCGTGGTTCATGCAAAGAGGATAGCTCATGATATGAGCTTCTATATCATATCCAGCGAGAAAATCCGCACGTTCGATTTCACTGTCATAAACAATGGAGATATAATGGTTAAATACCATTGGAAGCTCATAATCGCTGGTAAGAAGAATAGCGTTTAAATTTGCATGATGCGGGTATACATGGATAATTGGCTCTGTAAGCGGGAGCTTTTTTGAAGCTGCTTGTTTTTTTATTTTTAGCATTTGTTTTCCTTTCTATCTTTCCCTATATGATTTCATTTTATACATCCAATCAGGCCCTATAATATTGTGAAAATACTTTCCAAACTATCCTTAATAATCACATTATGTAATTTTTATTTCTTTCTAAACTTATGATTTTGTTTTTATTTCACTGCTCACATATATATCAAAATTTTGCAAAATATATTGACATATCATCTCTAACTGTTCATCACTCATCTGAAAACAGGTATCAATAAAAAGACCAGGAGTATATACATTTAAATATCCATCTTCTCTAATATGAAGATTAAACGGAATTCTATACAGTAGGGGCGAAGTGGATACGCCCGTAAAAAATAAGGATTGCCTAATAATAGGTAGAAACTTTTGACAGTCAATTCGAAGAATTGATTGTATGAAATATCAAACTTCTTAAATAGGTGCGCAGTACCTTAGAAGCCCATTACCTTTAGGCGATGGGGATTCACTCACTATATATCAATCCTTTCCAATTTGTTTTTTACATCACATTTTATTTTTTTATTACAGATAAACTATAATGTTCCTTTACATAACAACAAATAACCACAATTATTTCAATTATTAATACGGGAAAGGAAGCTAAAAATAATAAAGAACCTATTTCCAGCAAATCCGGAAAAATTGGTTTATACATAAAATATGCCAATCTCATCACACCAACCAGAACACAAATAATTTGAAAAATCAGATAATAGACAATCACACCTCCTAATTTTTTATAAATATACAATCCAGACAACCATAAAAGTGTTCCTACCAACTGATACATACATATAAATACACCAACAAAATCTATTGGATGATATACTATATTTTTTCCTATAATTAAAACTATCCATGGAATTACAATGTAAGCTATAATATTATATACTAATGCAAAAATAAGCCTATAACTTTTTTTAACTTTCATATTCAATCCTCCTGATTATATGTATGAAAACATATTATTTATATACATTAACAGCAACCAATTTTTCAGAATTATAAATATCTCGTGGTGTAATTCCTGGCTCACTTACTCCTTTTTTCTCTATATCTACTCCTTGACGATAATATGAAGCCCATACCAGTTCAGAACAATACCAACCTTCCTGATTAGCACTATATCCCTTACGCGAAAGTTTCAAGTCATATGATTTTCCTAGTTGGCTAACTGCGAAATCAACTGCTCTTTTCTTAACATCACTTGAAATATTTATTCCCGAGGCAAATAATGTCAAATGTCCTCCCCTTTGTTGATATCTTGTTGAATCCAAAACACTTCTGACAACACCATCCCCTATTGCTTCCACCAGTCTAATATAATATTTTTTTTGTGATGCATCATAAAATCTTCCTTCAACAATTGCAATATGCCCTGTAAATCCCCATCCACCTCCACTTTCATATAATATACTTCCCGCAGACGCCATCGATAATAATCTTGTTCCTGTATAATTTATTCTGCTTGGGCAACTTGTTCCTGTATTATAATAATATTTTTCTGAACCTGAACTATAAGCTTCTATCCCTGTGTCAGAGTTAATGTTTTCATTTTTTTCTATAATATATTCACTATAATCAAATTCACTACCCCCTCCTGCAATTTCAGAATACTCTTCTAATGATACATCTAATTGAATGCCATTTTCATAAAATTTTGTAATAATTTCTCTGTATTGTTCTTCAACATCAGATCTAATGTTACTGTTTTCTACAATTTCAGTTGCAATATCAGCAATATCAATTTTGCTTTCATCAATAATACTACTATCCTCAATAACTCCATCAGCTAAAACCTCTGCTGATAATTGCATCGTAATATAACCTGTAGCAACAAATAATAATTTTTTCATTACTTAATTCCTTTCTATTAAAAATTAATTATAATATATTTTATATTTAGTATTAAAATAATATTATTTACTTTAAAATATTTCATTTTAAAATTACTTCAATTTCTCCATTTTTATCATGAAACAACTTTTTCCAACGCTCAATATTCATCTTCAAAGACTTTACTTCTTCCATATCAATCCCTAATTTTTCACAATTTCTGATATAAACAGGCACTGTCTTATATGCTTCATTGACAATTTTTTAAGTCTTTTATTCATTAATGTAACCTACCTTCCCGAATCAGAAATTCAAGCAGTTCATCATAACTGTCCAGCAACTCCAAAAGTGAGCCTGACTCGTCCAGACTGACATGAAAAGTTTCTTCTATCTCTGTCACAAGCTGCATCAAAGATACAGAGTCAAAGTCAAGGTCCTCTACAATACTTTTCCCTTCAAATGATTCTAAAGATAGTTTCTCTGGACTATAATTTACAATTAATCTGTTTAAAAGTTTCTTGATTTCTTCTTTTTCCATATTTTATAAACCTCTATATTCTCCTTTTTCATATATTGTTAAATATTTTTCTGATATCACTACTTTTAAAAACATTATCTACAAAAATAATAATAGAATATTTGTAACATAAAATTCAAAAATATTGACTCGATATTATTTATTTCACCTTCTTTCTATTATAACATATCTTAGGAGAATCTAAAAGAAAATATTAACTGAAAATTATAATTTCATTTTAAAATTTCAATTCTCCTTATTATATAAAAAAGGAAAATTTTCCTCTTTCATACATATTACTTAATCATACTTTATCTTTATCCAATCCAAACAGATAATGATATTTTTATTATACAGGCTCATTATCAATAAAACAATATGGTACTACCATACTTTGCAGGAATATCAAACCAGCCGTCAAGCATTCCAAAATATCAAATACATTCTTATAGCATTTTCCTTTTATCAATGCTATAATACTAATGATTACATATTCCTACGGAGGTTCACCCAATGAAAAAATTTATGACTTCACTCCCTTTCCGGCTGTCCTGTCTTATTATAACTGTTATCCTTATCTGTGCCGTATTAAGCTCTCCCCTTTCACTTTCTCTCAGTTACACTCCTGCAAACAATCTTGAGAACAGAGATATCCTCTCCAATCCCTATTGTGGATTCTACCGCATAAACGGCTATACTCTGACTGACGATGCCAACAGCAGCATCATCAATTCTGCAAGTATTGCTGCCGATACCGGAAATCACCGCCGTCTTGTACAGCTTCAAATCAATCTGCGAAACTTTAAAGATTCCGCCCTTACAGGAACTGCACTGAAGCAGCTTGACGATATTCTTGCTGCATGGGCACAGACAGACAAGCATTTTATCCTCCGTTTTCTCTATGACTGGGATGGCAATGCCCAAGAAACAGAACCGAAAAACCTTGGAATTATCATAAAGCATATGGAACAGACCGCGTCTGTCTACAACAAATATGCGGACCACATCTATATGCTCCAGGGTCTGTATATTGGAAACTACGGAGAAATGCATCATTCCTCCCATCAGTCCACTGGCGAAATTATGCGCTTGACACAAACTCTTTTCGGCCTTGCAAATCCTTCCATTTTTCTTGCTGTACGTACTCCGGCCTACTGGCGTACAATTACTGATTCTATGGAGCCGTCAGATATATCAACGGACACAAACAGTCGTTCTCTTGCAGCGCGTGTCAGCCTTTTTAACGATGGTCTGCTTGCTTCCGAATCCGATGCCGGCACCTATGCAGAGCTTGACCGTGAAACAGAATTATCCTTCCAGAACCGTCTGTGCCAGTATGTGCCAAACGGCGGAGAAGTCATTATTGACAATCCCTATAATGACCTTTCAAACGCTATCCGTGACCTGCGTACCATGCATATATCTTATTTAAACGAAGCTTATGACCCAAATGTTTTAAATAAATGGAAAAATACAATGTATTCGGAAAATGATTTATTCTACGGTCTTTCCGGTTACGATTACATAGCGGCACATCTCGGCTACCGCTATGTATTGCGCTCTACAGAACTGAAATTCAACGACTCCTATGAAAAAACTGCCACTTATTCGCTGTCTGTAGAAAATACAGGATTTTCCAACTGTTATTATCCATTTGAGCTGTCCATTACCATTATAAATAAAGCAACAAGGGAACGTGTTACTCTTATCAATGAAAAAGATGGTACATTTTTCCGATGCGGCACCACAAATACAATTTCTTTCCCTCTGAATATAAGAGACTTCGAACCTGGTGACTATAATATCTATTTTCTAACCAGCGACCCGACATCAAAAGAAGCCATCCAGTATGCCAACAATATGACGTTGACACCCGATGGCTATTATGTAGGTTCTTTTAGTATTAACTAATAAAATAGATATTTTTCTATTCCAGTTCTCCGAGAAGCATCTGTTTTCCTGCCGACCGATTGGCAAAACGGATGCTTTTTTTATCCCTGCACCGTATTATTTCCAAATACAGCCTGCTGCCTTTTTTCAACAATTCCTTTCCCTGAATTTTCTCTTGCCGCTTTTCCTTTCCTGATACTTCCAGAAATTCTATTTGAATCTCTGCCGTCTCTTCCGGTTTCAATGTTCTGATATCATAAAAAACAGGAATGTTTTGTTTCTCTTCTCCTGTTTCTATCACAAGTCGGATATCCGCCTCATCACACATACAGGCAAACCCTGTATTTTCCACTGTTAGGTTTAAAACTCCTCTTCTTCCTGAAAGCAGAACATTCCTTACGACAAACCGATAACCCATATGATTTCCTATATAATCATAAAGGCTTCCCCCCTGCCATTGCTGCTCTTTCCACTTGTTTAAAATTCTCTCATCATACACGCTGTTTAAATAACTGATATTCATATCTCTCAGCACCTGCAGCGTTTCCTCCGGTGAAAATTCCCTCTCTCCTGCTACAGCTTCACCCCCGCACAGCACCTTTCTTGTTGTCTCCTGAATATATGCTGTTTCTTCCTCCATACACCATGGTTGTTCCCATCCTATATTGCTTTTTGACTGCTCACCAAAAGTTCCCAGATGATTTTTCGAAGCAAACATCGCATCATCAAAAATCCCGATTTCATACTCTCCCTGTTTTTGCACCTGTCTGCACTGAACAGGTTTGCGAAACGCCATACGCGCCTGTGAAGCTGTTTTCCATGTATCTGACAGCTCTTTGAGCTGTTTTTTGCTTAAAAACTTTGAGCTGTGCATTTCTCCCCAGCTTCCTATAAACAACCCCTGAGTCGTTAATACATGGTTTTTATATTTTTTTATCACTGCTCCAAGCTGCTCCATATGATTTACAATTACGGAAAAAAGGGAAGGTTCTTTTTCCATCCCTTTTCCTTCATTATCATATAAAATGCGTATTATCATTTCTTTCCCTGCATTTACAAAAACAGACAATATCCTTTCCACTGCCAGAAGTCCCTTTTCATCTATATCTGTTCCGCTATATTTACTGATATTAAGCAACACAAGCGCTATATATTCATTCTGCTCAAATGGCAGATATAAAAGCTCATCCTCTGTTGTCTCTCCAACAACAAAAGTATAGATATGATACCATCCCCGTCCCGGATTTGTATAGCTTTTTATTTCCTCTGTATAATCCGCCTTTTTCAGACGATATTTTTTATTCCTTAATATAAATCCCATTTTTACCTATCCCTGCATCTTTTTTTAATACCTTCACACGATAAACCACTGCCAGAATCGACATTGTCATCCGCACCATGTAAACAACCGGCTTCAATCCTGAATGCATACTTTTCCCTGCGCTTCTTATATGCATTTTCGCAGGAATTTCTTCTACCTTAAATCCAAGCAGAATCATCTGAATCACAATATTCGCATCCGGATATCTGTCATCAAAATGATTGTAACGTGAACAATACAAAACTGCTTTTCTGCTCAATCCCTGCAGTCCTGTGGTTGGGTCTGAAATCTGCCTTCCTGTAAACAGCCGAATGAAATATCGAAAGTAAGAGTATGCAATTTTTTTCAAACAGGAAGTCTGATAATTCGGGTCCTCCAGAAGATATCTCGAACCGAGAATAATATCCGGATATCTTCCGTCTTCTCCCTGCTGTTTCAGCTTCTGATAAATAATCGGAATATTACACACATCATGCTGACCATCTGAATCCATCTGAATAACATATTTATATTTTCTGCGTATGGCATATTTATACCCAAGCTGTATGGCACTGCCATAGCCAAGATTAAATACATGTGTTACCAGTGTATGATGATATTCCTTCACAATCCAATTTGTAGAATCCGAAGAACCGTCATTCATGACAAGAACATCTGCTATATTGGTTATTTCCTGTGAATTTAGCTGTTCCAATACCTGTCTGATATTTTTTTCTTCATTGTATGCAGGCATAATAATCAGCAAATCCTTTTTTATAGGCTGCTTTTTTCCTTCCATCTCCATCTTCTGTACCATGCCCCAACACATATCCTTTCTATATTTTTATATTTTTCAGATTTCCTCATTCCCGAACAATCCTTTCAGCAGCTCCAAATCCTCTTCATAGGATATCTTTTTACATGCGGCTGCCTTTTGAAAGGCTTCTCTCTTTTTCTTATCCAATATTAACAGCTTTATTTTTTCTTTGATATCTTCCGGTTCCAGCCTGCACAAAAATCCGTCTGTACCATCTGTAATCTGTTCTCTGTTTGAACTGTTATCCGATGCAACAATTGCGCAGCCCAATATCTGCGCTTCCTGAATGGCTATGCTTTTCCCTTCAAATCTGGTTGCCTGTACGCAGATATCCGCCTGGATATAATATGGATACGGATTTTGTACAGCTCCCATCAGAATAAAATCCTGTTCAAGCCCTGCCTTTACAATCTGCTGTTCAAGCATTTGTCGTTCAGAACCTTCTCCCAGCACATACCAGCGCGCCAGATATCCTTCTGCCTTTAAAAGTCGCATTGCCTCCACTGCATTTTCATAAGACTTCTGCCATGTCAGCCTTCCTACGCTTAAAATACGAATCCCCTGATAATTGTCCGTAAAACCTCCTGAAAGCTTTGATTTTGCTTTAATTTCCCATGGATTCAGCATATTATGAAAAACAACTGTCTTTTCTTTATATTCTGGGTATACCTCCAGAAATTTATCCCTGACAGTTTCTGCAATTGGAAAAATGGCATCAAATTTCGCATAACAATTTTTATCCAGCCTTCTTGTATACCCTGCCTGTGCATAGTCAATATGTATAAATGCGGCTTTTTTCCCTGCATTCACATAATCTGCCACATAATAGGTAGAACCGCCCTCAAGATAAGCAACTGCCACATCATATCTTTTCTCCCATCTGGGACTTCCATCGGATATTACACGCCATAAAAGCTTATCCGGCCATATTTTATGCTTTTTCACCATTTCAAAAAATCCTGCTGCCATATATGGAAGCCTTCGAAAAACCGTCCCCCGACAGAGCATGGTTTTTATAATATGCCTGTACATATGCCTTCTTCCCTCTTTTGACAGCACCGAAACTCTGCTGTAATTTTTATTTAAAAGTGTCACATATTCTGGAAGCCTGTCTGACAATTCTCCCTGTCCCATAAGCACATAGAGAGAAATTTCATATTCATCCGGATTCAATCTTTTAAAAAGCTCAAGCAGTGCCATTTCCGCACCTGCTGCACTGAGGGTATTGATTACAAACAGTAACGTTTTCTTCATATATCTTTCCCCTCCCCTGGTGATTTATCATCCTTGTCTTTCAAAATTCCAAGTTCATGCAAAATCCTCTCATTCTCCTGATTTAGAAGTGACACTTGCATTGCAAGCTCTCTGTTTTTCATAATAAGAACAGATACACTTTTGCATATTGCAAATACAACAAACAACAGAAAAAGCCCAAGCAGGAAAATCAGAAGATAAATCACATCACTGTCAGCCTCGTCAGAGTCCAGCACTGCTCCGGTAATAATAAGAAGCATTGAAAACAGTCCCCAGCCAAGTCCGATATCTTCTGTCAATTTCTGTTTTGCATATGCCAGGAAATCCAGTACAACAAAAAGAATCCCTGTAATAATTAATGCAATTTTTACAATTATTACTGTAGTCATGCGTTTCCCTCCGCTTTCTGTCTGTGCTTCTGCTTTTCTTTTTCCCTTTCTTCCTCGCGTATATCATAAACCTTTGCCGACGGCTTTTTTCCGACTTTCATCGGAAACAGAATTCCTTTACAGAAAATATGTTTATCGAGATTTTTCTCCACCCACCGCAGCCGGAAATAAGAAATGCTGAATCCCGTAAAGCACCCAAGTACAAAACCAAAACCATACCAGATATCACTGAAATTTTTTACCACCATACTTCCCACAAAGGTGACAAGGCAAAATCCTATGGAAGACATCAGCGCACCGTTCAAGTCGTTAAAATAATAGAGAAAAATAATTTCCGCATACATAAGAAACAGTATAAAATAACCTGCTGCCAGACATGGATAGATTCTCATCACCATGCCGGAAATGCCAAATCTTGGAAGAAATACCATAAACAGGAGATAAATAACTACTGCAATAATAAACTGAATACGCACAAGATTCATCAATTCTACCGAAAGCTGTCTGAGCATCCGGTTTTTTGCATTGTTAATATCTATCCATCTGCCTCCGATTACCGCCTCCGAGTATGCCCGATAACGCTCATGAAAATGCATCTCCACCCGTGCAATAAAAATCACCGTAGCAGAAAGATTTGTAAACATCCCAAGACAGGTTGCCATATCATAAGAAGGCGCAAGCACAAAAGAATCCGCAACTACCATATTGATATCTGTGGTCCAGAACACGAAATTATGAATATAAAGTCCGAAAATATATAGAAAATTAATAATAATCAACTGCCAGAATTTTACAAAATAACTAAGCACCTTTTTGTACTGATTGCTGTTTTTTCTGAAATAACGCCGAATGGTCGCATATTCAAGACTTCCTGTAAGGAAAAATCCACAGCTCAAAGAAAGAAGCATACTGTAGGTAACACTTCTGTGACATACCTTTACCAATATCCATGCCATAAGAAATGCAAAAATCATACCAAGCAGAAAATACAGGGAAATTTTCTGATAATCCTTGCAGATAGACAGATAAAGCATGGAATAAAACACCATAACCAGCGCTATAAATCCACAAAAGCCTGTAAACACATAGAGAAGATTTACCTGTCCGACCAGATATTCCCTGATGCAAAAGGGAACGCCCACCAGACAGCTCAATACAATATTCATAAGAAGTCCTACATTATAACATGCCATAATATCATCATAAGTTTCATCATAGATAACATCTGAAAGATATCTTGACAATACTGCATTAAATGGAGCTGCTGTCAGAAGAGAAAATATAAATATATATAGAATAGTAGCCGAAAACAGAGACCTGTCAGCATATCCCACAGAATCATATCCAAGCACTCTGCTCATAAGAACCACATTCAGAATTACCACCATCATCGGCCCTATGGATATCATTGTACTGTATACAAATCCTACAAAGCTTGCCGCGATTGTCTTTTTTTCAAAAATTGTCTGTAGTTTGACACCTATTCCAGCCATAATTTTCGTTCCTTTCTCCATATCTTTTCATAATCTGTAGTTATTCTGCCATTCCCTAATCCTCAAATCCCCGATAAATTTTCTTATAGGTTGCCTTCATATCCTCTATTTTATATTTTGCCATAAGCCTTTTATAACCGGCTTCTCCCATAGCCTCCCGTCTGGTTTTCTGCCTTGCCATCTCGACCATGGCCCCTGCGATTTCCTCCGCATTCATAATGTGTGTCAAAATTCCGGCTTCCCCAAAATTGTCATCCTCCCCATAAATCAGCCCCCTGCAGTTTCCCACATCTGTAGCAATCACAGGCTTATGAGCTGCATAGCTCTCAAGAATCGTCAACGGCTGGCCTTCACTTATACTGGTCAGAATCGTCAAATCCATACGTCCCAGATAATCCGGCACGTTGACTCTTCCTGTAAAAACCACATCCTGCACTTTCAGGGTATCCACTAGTGCAAAACACTCCCCTGCATAGTCTTCGTCCTCGTCTGTGGGCCCCATAATCCACAGCTTTAAATTGGAAACTCTCTTTTTGGCATAGGCAAATGCCCGAATCAGAGTCTTTACATCTTTAATAGGAGTCACCCGAAGAACTGCTCCTATATGAATCTTGTCCGGCTCATTATTTTCCTGTGCCACATTGGCAAACCTTGATACATCAATTCCATTTGGCGTAACGATTGTCTTTGCCTCCGGACAACCAAGTTCAATCTGAAGCTCTCTGGCATGCGCATAAAGACTGGTAACCGCATCCGCTTTGTGATAAGCAAGCATGGACATTTTTTTAAACTGCTCAATCCAGATAGACTTGTAAATCCCCTTAACCCATTTGGCACGAATAATCTCTTCTTCACGCTCTCTTGTATAAATTCCATGTTCTGATATCAGAAGTCCGCAATTGTAACGTTCCTTCGCCATACTTCCAAGAATTCCCGAATAACCGGTAGCTACACAGTGATAAAGGTCTGCCTTTGGCACATCCATCTGCAGGGTAAGAAACAATGGCAGATAAATAGAACGCATAGTCCAAAGAAAATCGGAAAATGTCACCTCCGAGTATCTGAGCTGATAGCAGTCACGCACCGCCATAAAAAAATCTTCCCCCATTAAAAGCTGATTTAAGCAGAGTCTTTTCTTTGAAAAAAGATGAAAGATTTCCGTCCACTTTACATTCTGATTCATCAGCAGGCTGCGCAGGGCATCATATTCTTCCTTATTCAGTTTTAACGGTTTTCCCCGCTTCTTTTTTACCCAGTCAAAATCCTCCAAATATAATTCATGCACCTCGGTTACATTCTCCGGAAGCTCATATTTAAACTTTGCGCGAAAAGTCCGGTTTGCCACAATGGACAATATAATAAACTCCATTTCAGGAAAGGACTTTATCATGCTGTTAATCCAACTGGATACACCGCCGACGACATAGGGATAACACCCTTCAGCCACAATACATATTCTCATCCTTTTTCCTCATAATAATATAATTCATTTTTCTTCACCTCTATTTCCACATGGGAAGAAAATGCATTGATTAGATAAACATTCTTTTCCACCTTTTCATAAGAAGCCCCGTTTATCTCTTTTATAGATTCATCATGAGTTCTTAACAGAAACCATGCTTCCTTTTCAAAATTTGCAATTTTCACATCAATCAGGTTGTCTTCTCTTGTACTTGAATAATCCAGTGCCAGAAATCTTCTGATTTTCTGGTCACTCTCGGAAAGCGTAGTCATGGCAAACGTATCAAATGGTTTCCAGTAGGTGCAGACATTTGCCGATATATTTTTTGATACTCTCTCCCAGGAATCATCATCTGATTCGGGATATGCCACACTGGTCAAATCCATGACAATATTGGAATAGCCAAGCGCCGTTTCCATACACTTTGTATAAATATCATCCGAATAAGTATACTCGGACCCGCTGCTGGTTCCCCGCTGCAGGGTAACTCCTCCATGTGTGTAAGAAACAGCCGGTTTTGTATTTTTCTCATAATTCATCGCTATTGTACGAAGCTTTGACAAATGTTCTGTGGCAAGTGTCTGCCTGATTTTTGTTTCATCGGTCAAATAAAGTGAAAGAAAAGAATAGCCAGGAAGTGCCTCATTCCAGAATTTATCATCTTTTTGCAGCTTATTGACAAGTGTGGTTCTTGACATTGTCTCTGCGGAAAGTCCGGCTTCTCCATATTCCTCCTGAAGCAGCCTTAAAAAATATTTGATTTTTTCCACATCTGGTTCATTCTCGTCATAATATTCAAATTGAGGAGTAATCATACAGGTGAGCTGATTATTGGTTCGCAACAGTACAGATACAAGGTCCGGCCAGATAACCTCCAAAAACAGGGAAGTCTGCGACTGACTGTATCGCTTTCTCATTCCCTCCTGATTTTCATCGGCAAATCCTGGATAATTGGCAACTACAAGATTCTGCGCATTGATAACCGGATAAATCTCATAGGAATGCATTTCTGCCATCATTGCCTGCAAAAGACCGATTCCCGAAATATTGCATAAATAATCACCATTTACGCAAAATACCTTTCCCTGCTTCACACTGCTTCTCCAGATAATCGCCGGAAGCTCTTCATCCTTTATGCTGTCATCTTCCAGAAATCCCATCAAGTAAGTTTTTGTTCCCTCTCCGGTTACAAACCATGGAACTTCCAGATGCAAATCCTGTCTTTTTTCCTCCTCTTCATTCTCAGGCTGATAAATGGCCTCTCCTCCCAGAAGAAAACCTTCAAATAAATGCATGCCTGTAAGCTGAATACTTTTTCTTCGAATCTCACGAATACCAAACAGCTGCCACAGCTCCTGATGGTTCAATAATTCATCTGAATCCGGCAGACCGGAAAAAATCAGATTGATACCCTGTTCGGCCATGGAAAGGAGTTTTTCCCCGTCTGTTTCCAGATTTAATGTACTGCCCTCAACAATTACGGCCTCCGGCAGATGTGTTTCCAAAACAGAATATTCTTCCAGTGATGAGCTATTTATCAGTCCTCTTTTTGCATACGTGCACCACCATGTCACTACCTGACCGGCGGCATCCTGACTGACATCGCCGATATACACTGCATAGTTTCTGTCAGCAGGCAGCTCCTTGGCGGTTTCTGCCGTTACCAGAGTATAAACATTTTTCTCTGTAAGTCCGGTATGAATAGCCGCTTCATATTTATTTGTTGTATAGTCATTTAAACGTTCCTTCATAACAACGGAAAACTGAAACATAAAAAACAGAATCAGAAACATTATGGAAATGACAATATAATTTCTACGCGATATCATTTTCTATTCCTTTCCAGCTTTGCCTGAACATCTGCAGGTACTTTTTACAGAAAATTGCTTTTATTTCTCATGACGCTTCCCTTACAGGGTCGTATATCAATCTTTATCTTCTACAAACATCCTGTTATATCCATAGTCAATGGAAAAATCAAACAAACGGTATGGATTTTGCTTTACCTGATAGCAGATAAAGGTGTCCGACTCATAATATACCTTCATTTCAT
This sequence comes from uncultured Lachnospiraceae bacterium, assembly GCA_910585215.1. Classification (GTDB taxonomy): domain Bacteria; phylum Bacillota; class Clostridia; order Lachnospirales; family Lachnospiraceae; genus CAG-303. Next base: position 32,207 of record CAJUDQ010000027.1, read on the forward strand.
TTTCATAAAGCTTCTGAAATGCCTGCGCCCAGTAGTACATCCGTGACATTAAAATCCACCTGTTCTTCGCCTGATACAGTGAAAGTCCTCCACCAGACGGAAGTCGATGCGATGCGCCCTCATGTGAAATTGTCTGTCCGCTTCGTGTATAGGAAACAGTATAATCAATCGGAACCTTTTCAATAAAAAAGTATACATATTCTGTGGGAATTGTAAGAATTTCCTCTGCCTCTTCTCCTTCCATTTCCCTTAGAAAGTTAACAATTTCATAAAAATATCCATAATCCTCCACCATTCGGAGTTCATCATTTGCAGAACAAACGGTATAAGTACCTTCTTTATTTTCTTTGATAATATTGGTCAGACATATTATCGCATCATTGCTTTCCAGTGCTTCAAGTGCGGGCACATCTGATGGGAAGCGAACTTTTCCCGCAGCCGTCAGAATTACTACCCATGATACAGAAATAAAAAGAGAAATGGCATTTCTTTTTATCTCTTTCTTTTTCTGGTCGAACAACGTGCAAAGCAATGCATCCAGAGAAAGTACCGGTACTGCCGGCAACAGATAGGACGTATACAGGCTGCATCTGCCTGTTTCCAAAAGACTTGGAAGTCCAAGCTTTCCCGATGCCAGCAGAATCATCATAAAAAATATTCCACTGCTCAAACTCAGCAAAATTGCTCCATATTCTCTATCCTCTCCCAGAAGATAAAGAACTCCAAAAATCGCCATAATTCCCATACAGACAAATGCAAAATTACACAGGCTGTCACTTCCTCTGCTAAATACATTTGACTTTACGGCTGTACGTATGATATTTTTAAAATGAATCGCCTTTGCTTTCAGATTTTGTGCTTTGTCTGCCAGCCTCTGTAAAATACCTTTCTCCGGCGGCCGTTCTGACGGGGAAGCATCTTCTGCAGTATTTTGTATATCCCCTGTATGTTCACCTGTTATTCCTGATGAGGGAATATCTGTGGAAGTTGCCTCTGAATCTGGTTTGTTCTCCTCTGTCTGTTGTGGACGAGAAGTTTCAGTTTCAATATCCGGCTGACTGTCAGGAGGGGGTTCTTCTTCGTCCTCCTCGCCTGAAATTACACCCATCGCCCAGTACAGAGAACCTTCCAGCGGAGTACCCATCGCAAAAGCAACGCCAAGTGGCAAAATAGCAATAAGTATACTTAAAATTCCCGCCAGCATTACTCTTCCAAAATATGCCTTTTTAAAAAGCCGAAAAGCATATCCTACAGCAATACCCATACATAAAACACCTGCTACTATAGTATCATAAAAATGCGCTGAAAAAGTAAGTGAAAAGCTCATGGCAAAGCCAATCAGATATTTCATGCTGCCTCTTTCCTGAAGCCTTTGAATTTCTTTTTTCTCTTTTTCAAATTTCTTCTTTTTGTTTTTCTGTGCTTTTAGCTTTTGATTTTTCTTTTTGTTTTTTTGTGCTTTTAGCTGTCGCTTTTTTTTCTTTTTATGCCTAAAATTTTCACAATTTTGAATTTCCCTTTTTCTCGCCTCAAAAAACTGAAAAAGAAAATAAATAGAAGGAAGAATAAAAATCATGCCAAATTCCTGAGGCAAAGTGCTGTAATAACGCAGATAGGAATTGGTTCCCCAAAACACCGCTAAAATATAAACCAGAACTGCGCCATAGGGAAAATATCTTGCTTTGCAGCAGCCCCGCAAAAATGCCAGAAGCACATAGTGAATAAACAAAAGCTGAACCAGACTGAACATCCGCATCAGGACATATGTTTCAAATTTAAATACTGTATGAAGATAATAAATCATACAATGAAAGCCAAAAGGATAAACACCTGCTACGAAAATATTGTTATGCTCGGGATTATTTATGCCATTTCCCATAGCGTTTATCCAGTAGTTGTGTACTGGCATGTCAGAAGCAGTATATCCAAATATCTCCAGCTTTTTTGTTCCATACATCCACAAAAATACAATTGTTACCACTGCAGTCAGCACCCAGTCAAAAAAATGATTTTTTATACTGTCATTGAATCGCGCAAAAATTCCCTGAATCACCTTTTTTATCCAACTCCAGATAGTCCCCAGAACCAGACGGTAACCCAAAGTTCCACTCAACAGCTTGAAAAAAACAGTTTTGACTGTGCGCAGACTTTCTTTTGGAGGCTTTTTATAAACACGGGAAGCCGCAAGAAAAATCCCCAAACCTGTTCCCGCAATCAATGTAAAACGATTACTGATATGAAGAATCTGCAGCAGATAAACAAGATTGACATAAAAGAAATTGCCTATTGTCAGATAAAGAAAAAGTCTGACGACAGCACGCTCTTTACGAAACTTGCTGTGAAATACCATGGCAGGGAGAAGCACTGTCAGGAATGTATATGCAGCAAATATACTTATAAATTGTAATATTGTCAGCATTTTCATTGACAATGCTCTATCCCTCCCTTTGCTTAAATACTTGTCTGTTATACTTACTTGTTTCTATATTTATATATTAGTAATTATAAATTCAAAATAAATACTATTCTTCTTTGCACTTTTTATTCTTCATATAAATAATCAGGCATGCACTGGCAATTACAAGTCCGAGCCCAAGCCAAGTCCAAATTTTATGTTTTCTAGCAATTGTCTTCAGTACGTCTATCTTCTTTTTGTCCGAAATCCGACTTTCCTGTATTTGTCTGGTCTGATATAAGACTGCTTCTTGCTGTTCTCTAGCCTCACTTTCAGCGATAAGCTCCTCTATAATATGATTAATTTGTACATTGATATCTTCTGTAACAGCATGTTCAGACATCAGGTCATCAATGACATTTGATACCATAAATTTTGTTAGCGCTGCTTCTTCAGACATCCTCTGTACAGCTTCTTCCTGTTCTATTTCTTCAAATATCTTCTGCAGTACCTTGGATTCTTCAGATTTTTTTGCTTCAACAATACTTTGCGATTCTTCGTCTTTTACTGTCTCAACTGTATGTGGTATTTCAACATTCACAGATTTTGTATCTTCTTTTACACTCTCTTCAACTTCTGCAGCCACACTTATTGCTGTTGTTAAAGCAGCTATTGCTGTATCTTTCAAAGTCTCCAATCTTTCCGTTTCAATATCTGATTTCTTTATATCATTACTTTCTGGATTCTCATGCTTAAGATTCTTGCTTTCTTTCTCTTCACTATCTTTGTTTTCTTTATTTTCATTTACTGAATTTTCATGCTCTCTGTTTTCGGTTTTTTGCTCTTCACTTTCTTTCTCATTTTTAGTTTTTGTATCCTCTTGTTCAGAAACTGTATTTTCTGCTACATTATCATTCAAAACAGACATAACTGTTTTTTTTGTTTTTTCTCCATCAAACTCATAAAACGCACGAATCAGTGCCAATGTATCTCTATCTATAACAATATCTGACTGTTTTAATGAATTTAACACTTCAAAAAACTTTTGCTTGTCCTGTATTGTAAAATACAATTTTAATTGTAATGTATAGGTAGAAAGCACATCTGGATGCAACTCCCTGCTGCGCTCACACCAGACTTGCATTCTGTCATATTCCTCGCTCTGAAGCAACCGCAAACAGATGCACTCAATATAAACAGCCGTAAGCTTTTCCTTTGCCTTCTGATATAAGACCTCTCCAGCTTCTTCCATCATTCCCACATACTTTTTCTGTTCAAGCTCATCAAACACATTCTGACTGAGCATATTATTCATATACTCTATCATAAGGGCTGCATAGTCTGGTGCATCTTCCTCATCTTCTTGCATATGCTCATACAATTCCTGTACTCTCAGACGAAAATCATTCAATGCATCCTGAAGAACTGCGGCTGCATAATGTGCAGTTTCGGAATCATCACTGTTTAATGCAAGCGAAATCGATGCAAGCGAATTGTGAATATCTCCTCTGGCAACCTTTAAAAGCAAAGCACGCTGACTGCCCTTATCACTGACCACAAGCGCCTCTTCAATCGGCACAAGATTCCCTTCCGCCTCAATATCAGCCCTTTTAAATGTTGTCACTCGCTCCTTGCTAAAAATAACATCAGCAAGATCAACAGCCTTTCGAAAAAATACTTTATATATCAAATTGCTAACAAAAAAGAACATTGGACCAATACCAGGACAAAAAAGCATTACCTCTGCCTTAAATAGATAATTTTTCCATTGACCCTTTTCGGAGGATCGGATTACACCCCATACAAGATAGATGCTGGCAATCATTGTATTTAATACAAGAAATATCAGAAATATTTTAAGATGCCTTATCATGCAACAACCTCCTCCCGTATCTCACTTGAAAAACCAGCTTCCAAAAATCTCTTCTTTACAATTTCAGCAGATGCCGAATCTGTATTTGCAAGCAGCGCATACAGTTTTCCGTCTTTCAGTCTTCCAAGATAGTCGGACTGACGCATCATATGATTCAGTTTATCGCTTACTTCCGCTTCTGACATTTCATGAATAGCTTCCACCAAAAGCAGCGCACATTCTGTCAAATTCTTATTGCGTGCACCAAGATATGCGCTTACAAGAGCAGTAAATGCACTCTCTTCTAAAATTTTTGTACCATGTATATAACGTTGTTCCTCAAGTGCTGACATATAACGGTTTGCTCGCACTACTGCATTTTGAATCAAATATCCTGCAATTGTCAGCATATTTGCCTGTCCCAATGTCATTTTTTCCCAAGGAATACCCCAAATCATAATAATAAGCTGCATTTCGCGGTCTGAATAAATGGCATTTGCCATCAGCGGATACTCCTTATTCATATTTCTGTTAATATATACCTCCTCTTTCTGAAGCCTGTCATACATTTCTTCCATTTTTTGATAATTAATGGAGTTTCCAAGCCCTCTTGCCTTGTCTGAAGTAGATGAAAAAAGTCTTGCATAGGAGCGATTTGCAACACGATAAACAGCAACATCTTCACTGCTGGTCAGTTCTGACAATACCTCCGCCGCATGGAACAAAATTTCCTCGGGCTCATCTCTATCAAGACTTGAAGTAATCTCATAAATTTTTCCAAGACTGTCATTCTGATTGATTACTTGATCCGAAAGCATTTCTTTTACACGAACATTACTGACATTGATATCTGAAATATCATCAAGCTGATTGGTCAGATATCCAATTTCATATGCTTCCTCTTCCTGAACTGTTTTTAACTGGTCCCGCATATATCCTACTACCAATCCTAGAATCAAAAGTTGTGCAATCCACACATAAGTATTATAATCCAATATAACATCAAATCCGCTTCGCTGATACATCTGACGAAAAATATAACCCGATACTGCCAAAAGGCTTGAAAAAATAGCCTGCTGCTGCCCATATACAATGGCAAACAACAGCACATATAAAAGATAAAAATCCAGATTTGCAAAATACTGACTACCAACTGCTCGATTATTCATCATAAAAAACGGAACAAAAGCTACAAGATTTTCAAGAAACGGCGCCATTACTGCAAGGAATTTTCGGTTTCCCTTTTTCAGCTCTTCCCAGAAATTTCTCGGCTTTCCTGTGACTCTTGAAAATTCTGATTCATGTTTTTTCAAATAAGGTGCCATTTTTAAAATAACGGAATCCGGCTTATGAAAAATTTTTATTCCAAATTCCTCATCAAATGCTGTTGCGGATAAGTTCACGGAATATCGTTCTATAGAAGAATTATCCACAATTGAAATATCATTTCCCAACTGTTTTTGAATCTGTTCTGCAATCCATTCTTCTGTTACAGGTTCCATAGAAGAAATATGATAAACATTTTGTTTATGCGTTTGTGCCTCCACGATTTTATAGACAAATTCCACTGCATCAGAAACATACAAAAAGGAATGTTCCACATTTTTATTTATACTGATTTCCTTAATATCAATTGCATCCATACACAGTTTGGCGCAGAGATTATTTACCTCTCTCCTGTCCTCTGGAATTGCATACATATGATCAAGGCGCAGCACTACAGCATCGATTCCAAGCAATTCTCTGTAATTCAAACAAATTTCCTCACCCATTGCAACTGCCTGTCCTTTGCGGTCTAGAACCACACGCTGCTCGGTTTCATCAATAGAAGCAGAGTAGCTTTTCTGAAATACCTCCTCTGAAGATAGATAAATAAAACGCCCTTTGTTCAGTGCTGAAAATGACATAATAATATTCATCAGGCCTGACGTGTAGGTAACGGATTCATTTCTTGATTTTACCCAGCCAAAATTCAGGTCATAAGCGCCCATAAATATCACAACATCCGGTTTTACGCTTTGAAATACCTCACCGATGCATTCATTGTCATAATTAAACCTGTATGTCTCAAACACCTTTCTATAACCATGAGAAGTATTTTTTTCCTTTGTCAGATGGAATATCCTGTGGCCTTCCTTATTTAGTTTGTCTACCATAAAACGCATAAAACTGCTGGTACTTCCAATTAATAAGATATCCATACTTTTTACCGCCTCAATTTATTTTTTATTTTTAACCAAAATCCCCTGTTTGTGTAACTGTTGTATAAACTCCCTGATATCTTCAAGCGCTTCCTCGCATGAAATATCATAACGCATATGCAGCATATCGGCAATTTCCTCTTCCGATGCTGATTCTATGTAATTCTGCCAGATATACGCCCCGCACTCATTCATGGTCACTGGCTTTTTATAAATTTCGCCAGTTTGTTCCATATCTAGCAGCCAGTAAAGACCTGCAGCATACCGCAGTTGATACCGCTTTTTTTCATGCATTGTTTCAAACTCCTGTTGAAAATTTAACTAACTATGATTTTTATATTATAGCACATCACAAGGGTTTTTGTACATAGATTATTTCGCTTTCTTCTACAATTTTAACATTTCTGTCAGTTGCCTTTGGTAAAAATGATGCATAAAAATAAAAAAAGGCTGCCACATAAAATATTAAATATTACAAAATATAACAAATTATAATTTCAAAAGCTGTTATATTTTTTCTTTAATATTCCACAAAGCAGTCTCTTTGCATTTTCGTATAACATTCCCATAAAGCAGTGTGCTTTCACATCTTTTTATAAATAAACATTTACTTTAAATAGAACAGAGAATCATAAGAACTTTCATAGGAAAAGTCACATACTGATTTTGGAAGGCAATAGACCTGCTTTTTTTTATATCTGTCTGAATCTGCTTTCTGATTTTTTTTGCTTCAGGGTTATTCTTTATTCTTTTCAAATTTACATAGCTGTATAGCATTGCCTTTATGTATTTATATTCTGCACAGTCTGTCAGTTTTGGCATTTTCTGTTTTATAAAGTTCAGATTATCTATGCTGTTATAATAATAGTCAACATTACGGACAGAAAAATCTGAAGTGGTAATACTGTTTTGCCGTATTCTGTAAAAGTAAGTATCTTTATCCAAAAACACGATTTTTTTACATTCTGCATAAGCATGGAGAGCTACTACCTCATCATCATTTACTCTGTCTAGTGGAAAACGGATTTCTTTAAATACTTCTTTTTTAAAAAGCCGATTCCATACGGCAGAGCCCTCAAGTAATACATGTTTCATTGCCTTGGCAGAAGTCTGGCACTTGAGCTTTGTATGCTGCCTGTTTTCCAAAAGCATTTTCCCATTTTTTTCAATTACCTTCACACAACCTCCTACTGCACAGTCTGCATGATATTTTTTTAATCCTTTGTAAAGTATTTCATATGCATCTTTGCTCATCCAGTCATTACTGTCCACAAAACTGATATAATCTCCGCTGGCATATTCAATTCCGTCATTGCGTGCACGCGCCACTCCTTCATTCTGTTTATGAATCACATGAATGCGACTGTCCTTTCTGGCATACCAGTCACAAATCTGTCCGCATTTATCAGGAGAACCGTCATCAATAAGAATAATTTCCAGATTGCGATAGGTCTGATGCATCAGGCTGTTTAGGCATTTGGGCAGATAGTTTTCTACATTGTAAACAGGGATGATAATACTGATTGTTTCGTCCATATTTTTTTCCTCCAAAATTTTATTTCAATAGCACCGTAATTATTGTTTCTATTATAGCATAAGTTATTTGTGAAAACAAGAAAAAGGGGCTGTCGCACTAAATAATTAGTGCACGGCTCTTTTTTTATGCAAAAAAAT
>CAJUDQ010000028.1 GCA_910585215.1 uncultured Lachnospiraceae bacterium
AGAAAAAATCACTGTAAAAAATATTCATAAAGGAAACGTAGAAAGAAATAACAGAAAGGAATAACCCAAAGGAAGGATTGTATGCAGGGAAGGAATTACAATGAAAAAATATCAAGGACATGTCATTAAAAACGTAAAACCGGATTCTATCGCAGAAGAACTTGAAATAGAAGCTGGAGATATACTTCTTGAAGTCAACGGCGAAAACATTGAAGATATTTTTGACTATCAATATCTTATAGAGGATGATTATCTTGAAATCCTGATAAGAAAAACTTCCGGTGAGGAATGGATTCTGGAAGTAGATAAAGATTATAATGAAGACTTGGGCATGGAATTTGAGGAAGGACTGATGGACAAATACCGTTCCTGTCAGAATAAATGTATTTTTTGTTTTATTGACCAGATGCCAAAAGGCATGAGAGAAACACTTTATTTTAAAGATGATGATTCAAGGCTTTCCTTTCTTCAGGGAAATTATATTACCCTGACCAATATGTCTGACAGAGATATTGACAGAATTATCCGTTATCATCTCTGTCCGATTAATATTTCCGTTCACACAACCAATCCTGAACTTAGATGTAAAATGCTTTCGAACCGTTTTGCCGGTGAAGCGCTGAAAAAAATAGACAGGCTGGCCAAGGCTTCTATTGAGATGAATGGGCAGATTGTTTTATGTAAAGATGTGAATGATAAAAAGGAACTCAAACGTTCCATAGAAGATTTATCCGGCTATCTTCCATATATGCGAAGCGTATCTGTAGTACCGGCAGGGCTGACAAAATATAGAGAAGGATTGTATCCTTTGAAGCTTTTTACCAAAGAGGATGCCTGTTCTGTCATTGATATGATTGAATCCTATCAGCAGGATTTTTATGAAAAATATGGACTTCATTTTATTCATGCAAGTGATGAGTGGTATATTCTCGCCGAAAGAGATTTTCCGGAGGAAGAAACCTATGATGGTTATATTCAGCTTGAAAACGGGGTGGGAATGATGAGGCTTTTATACAATGAATTTATGGAAGCACTGAAAGAAGTAAAGAGTTCTGACAAAAAGCGGGAGATTTCTCTTGCGACAGGTGTGCTTGCATATCCCATGATTTGTACGCTGGTAAAGGAAATGCAGAAAAAATTCAAAAACATCAAGGTACATGTCTATAAAATTATCAATGATTTTTTTGGTGATACAATTACTGTTTCGGGGCTTCTGACAGGCAGAGATATTATAAATCAGCTTGAGGGCAAAGAGCTTGGGGAGCTGCTTTTGCTTCCATGCAATGTATTAAGAGCAGGAGAAGAGGTCTTTTTGGACAATCTGACATTAAAGGAAGTCAAAACAGCTTTACAATCAGATATAAATATTGTAAAATCGGGGGGAAAGGATTTGCTGGATGCATTTACCAGCATTTGCACGCATGAGAAAGAAACTAACAGGGAAGGATTTGTATATAAGCAATGCTATCCTGATAAAGATGGAGGAGATAATGAGTAAACCAATTGTAGCAATTGTAGGAAGACCAAATGTCGGAAAGTCTACATTATTTAACGCTCTTGCAGGAGAGCAGATATCTATTGTAAAAGATACGCCCGGTATTACAAGAGACAGAATTTATGCGGATATCACATGGCTTGACAAGTCTTTTACTTTAATAGATACCGGCGGCATTGAGCCGGACAGCAGAGATATTATTCTTTCACAAATGAGAGAACAGGCCCAGATAGCGATTGATACTGCGGATGTGATTCTTTTTCTTGTCGATGTGAAACAGGGATTGAACGACAGCGATTCAAAGGTGGCAGATATGCTGCGCAGGAGCAGGAAACCTGTTATTCTGGTAGTAAACAAGGTTGATAATTTTGCAAAATACAATGCAGATATCTATGAATTTTATAATCTTGGCATTGGAGACCCGATACCAGTATCGGCGGCTTCTAAACTTGGTATCGGCGATATGCTGGACAAGGTGGCAGAATATTTTCCAGACAGTACCTCAAGTGACGAAGAAGACGAAAGACCCCGTATTGCGATTGTGGGAAAACCAAATGTCGGAAAATCTTCTATTATAAATAAGCTGCTTGGAGAAAACAGACTGATTGTATCAGATATTGCAGGAACAACAAGAGATGCGGTGGATGCTGCTGTAAAATATAATAAAAAAGAATATATTTTTATTGATACAGCAGGTTTAAGACGAAAAAATAAAATAAAAGAGGAAATTGAAAAATACTCGATTATCCGTACAGTGACTGCCATAGAGCGTGCAGATGTGGTAGTTCTGGTGATTGATGCCACACAGGGAGTGACAGAACAGGACGCCAAAATTGCGGGAATTGCCCATGAAAGAGGAAAGGGAATGATTATCGCTGTAAATAAATGGGATGCCGTGGAAAAAAACGATAAAACAATCTATGAGCACACAAATAAAATCAAAGATACTCTTTCTTTTATGCCATATGCAGAACTGCTGTTTATTTCTGCACAGACAGGACAGCGTTTAAACAAACTGTTTGATATGATTGATATGGTTATTCAAAATCATTCGCTCCGTATTGCGACCGGCGTGTTAAATGAAATTATGGCAGAGGCAGTGACATTACAGCAGCCGCCATCAGACAGAGGAAAACGACTGAAGCTTTATTATATTACCGAGGTTGCAGTAAAGCCGCCGACTTTTGTGATTTTTGTAAATGATAAAGAGCTTATGCATTTTTCTTATACAAGATATCTGGAAAATAAAATCCGTGAGGCATTTGGATTTAAGGGCACTCCTCTCAAGTTTCTGATTCGGGAGCGAAAGGGAGAGGAAGGGAAAGGATGAAAAAATGGGAATTGTATATAGAATCATTGGTGTGATAATCGGATATATATTTGGAATGTTTCAGACCGGATATATTTATGGAAAAATAAAAGGAATTGACATCAGGGATTATGGAAGCCATAATTCAGGTACAACAAATGTGTCCAGAATTTTTGGAAAGAAAATAGGAGTTCTGACTTATTTTGCAGATGCCTTAAAAGGACTTTTTGCAATTCTTGTTATGCGCCTGCTTTGGAATACTGGAGTTATTGATTTATCTCTGGCAGCGGATAAGGATGCATTTGCCTATATTCTTGCCTTATATACAGGTATTGGTGTTGTGCTTGGACATAACTATCCGTTTTATATGGGTTTTAAGGGAGGAAAGGGAATTGCTGCTTCCTCGGGAGTAATTCTGGGAATGTTCCAGTGGCCAATCTTTTTTATCTGCTTTTTTCTGTTTTTTGGCACAACACTGCCAAGCAGATATGTATCGCTTGGTTCCATAGTTATGATGACAGGATATTTTATTGCTACGCTGGTTCTCGGATTTTTTGATATTCTTCCTGTTACACCGGATTCGGGTATGCTGCCTGAGCTGTATATTCTTGCTTTTCTGTTTTCAGGCATGGCAATTTACAAGCATCGCGAAAATATAAAAAGGCTTTTAAGTGGAACAGAAAGCAGAATTTTTGAAAAAAATAAAAAGACATTGATTGAGCAGGGAATTGTCAATATAGATGATTCCACCAACGCAAAGCATTGATTGTCTGAAAAACAACCAGCGCTTTGTGCCAATGATATAAAATAACAGGTGACAATATTTTTAAAAGGAGGCTGTCATGGCAAAAATAGGAATTTTGGGAGCCGGTGCATGGGCAATCGCACTTGGACTTGTATTGAAAAAAAACGGAAATGAAGTAACGCTGTGGACCTGTGTGGACACTGAAGCAGAAATGCTGATAAAGGACAGGGAGCACAAAACTTCGCTTCCAGGAATTATACTTCCAGAGGATATTAAGATTACAATGGATTTAAAAGAGGCCATTTCAGACATGGACCTTATCATATTTGCAGTAGCCTCCAGATATACAAGACAGACAGCAGCAAAGCTTAAAAAGCTGATAAACAATGGACAGAAACTTTTAATCGTTTCAAAGGGAATCGAAGATGAAACTCTTATGACCCTGTCAGAGATTGTTCATCAGGAGCTGCCCGATGCAAATGTGTCGGTACTGTCCGGACCAAGTCATGCGGAAGAGGTAGGCAGAGGGCTTCCAACTACAGTGGTAGTCGGTTCCGAAACAAAAGAGACTGCAGATTATATTCAGGAATTGTTTATGAATGAAGTATTTCGTGTATATACAAGTCCTGATATTATGGGAATTGAACTGGGCGGAGCTCTGAAAAATGTAATTGCGCTTGCCGCAGGAGTGGCAGACGGTGCAGGTTATGGCGACAATACAAAGGCGGCACTTATTACCAGAGGAATTGCAGAAATTACAAGACTTGGTGTAAAAATGGGCGGAAATTTCAAAACCTTTGGCGGGTTGACCGGTATTGGAGACCTGATTGTTACCTGTGCCAGCATGCACAGTAGAAACAGGCGCGCCGGAATCCTGATTGGACAGGGGAAAACAATGGAAGAGGCAATGAAGGAAGTAAATGCCGTGGTAGAAGGTGTATATTCCGCAAAGGCCGCCTATAAACTCTCACAGAAATATGATGTTTCCATGCCGATTGTAGAACAGGTAAATCAGGTATTATTTGAAGGAAAAGACGTGAAACAGGCATTGTATGACCTTATGCTCAGAGAAAAGAGAGATGAGATAGTAGAAGGATGGACAAAATAGATTTTCAAAAGGGCAAACGCAAGCTTTTAAGAGTAATTTTCGGCCGCACAGTGCTGCTTTTTACCGCATTGCTTTTACAGGCCGGAATTCTTTTGTTTTTCATGTTCAAGCTTGCGGAATATCTGACTTATTATTACTGGATTTCGATTCTTATTTCTGTCATTATGCTGATTTATATTCTGAACTCGGATATTAACCCTTCCTATAAACTTGCATGGGGGATTCCCGTGGCCATGTTTCCGATGTTTGGAGCACTATTTTATCTGTTTGTGCATATTCAGCCGGGAGGAAAAGTGATAGATGACAGGCTGAAGGTGATTAATTATGATACGGCCGGATATATGAAGCAGGACCCGATTGTTTTGCTGGAGCTGGAAAAAGAAGATATCCATTTAAAAAAATTTACAGAATATATGAATAATATCGGGCCGTTTCCAATGTGTAAAAATTCAGATGCAAAATTTTATCCTCTTGGAGATGACTGGTATCCTGATATGCTGGAACGGTTAAAGGAAGCCCGTGAATTTATTTTTATGGAATTTTTTATCGTGAATCACGGTGTACTTTGGGATTCCGTGCTGGAAATACTGAAGGAGAAGGCTGCACAGGGCGTAGAAGTGCGGTTTATGTATGACGGAACCTGCACATTTTTCCGGCTTCCACATAATTATCCGGAATATCTCGAAAGTATGAGAATCCATTGCAGAATTTTTTCACCAATCCGTCCGGCATTGTCTACGTATCAGAATAACAGAGACCACAGAAAGATTGTAGTCATTGATGGAAAATATGCTTATACAGGCGGTGTGAATCTGGCAGATGAGTATATCAATAAAATGAGCCGGTTTGGACACTGGAAGGATACTGCCGTAGAGGTGACCGGTGAGGCAGTCAATACGTTTACCATGCTGTTTTTGCAAAACTGGAATATTCAGAGCAGAGAGACAGAGGATGTGTCTCTCTATGTCAGGGATTATAAAGTTGAATCAGAGGGATATATTATGGGCTATACAGACAGTCCCTTTGATGATATTGAGGTAGGGGAATCTGTATATATGGATATTTTATATACTGCGACAGAATATGTGCATATTATGACACCCTATCTGATTCTGGATAATGAGATGATTACGGCTCTGTCCTATGCAGTAAAAAGAGGAGTGGATGTAAAACTGATTATGCCTCATATTACAGATAAGCCCTATGCCTATATGGTTGCCAGAAATTATTATGAGATTCTGCTGAAAAAAGGGGTCAAGATATATGAATATATGCCGGGCTTTATTCATGCAAAGGAATTTATCAGCGATAATAAAAAGGCGGTAGTAGGTTCTGTAAACCTTGATTATCGCAGCTTGTATCTCAATTTTGAATGTGCAGCATATCTGTATGGCGTACATGCAGTCAGGGATGCGGAGACAGATTTTTTAAATACATTAAGCCAATGTGAAGAAATTACACTTGCAGACTGCCGAAAATATAGTAAAATAAAAAAGACAATTGGAAAACTGATGTGGCTGTTCTCGCCATTAATGTAGTTTTGTTATTGATGCGATGGATTTGGATATATCTTATATTATGAGAAAAGTAACGGCGTTTTCTGTAAAACAATAAATTACTTGGTTCTTATGAAACAAGAAAGGAGTATACATCATGGAAAAGAAACCATTTGTTACATTAGAAAAGATACAGGAGATTGTAAAGACGTACCCTACTCCTTTTCATATTTATGATGAAAAGGGGATTCGGGAAAATGCCAAAAAACTTCAGAAGGCATTTTCATGGAATAAAGGGTTTCGGGAATATTTTGCAGTAAAAGCAACCCCGAATCCATTTCTTATCCATATTTTGAAGGAATACGGCTTCGGGGTAGACTGCTCCTCCATGACAGAGCTTATTATGGCAGATAAAATGGGATTTTCAGAGAAGGATATGCAAGATGGAATTATGTTTTCTTCCAATGCAACTCCGGCAGAGGAATTTGTATATGCCAGAAAGCTTGGAGCAATTATTAATCTGGATGATTTCACCATGGTGGATTTTCTTGAAAAAACAGCCGGTATTCCGGAAAAAATCTGCTGCCGGTATAATCCGGGAGGAGATTTTAAAATCAGTACAACGATTATGGACAGCCCGGGGGATGCAAAATATGGTATGACAAAACATCAGATGATAGAGGCGTTTAAATTGTTAAAGGCAAAGGGGGTAAAGGAATTTGGAATCCATGCATTTCTTGCCAGCAATACAGTGACAAATGAATATTATCCGGTGCTTGCAAAAGAGCTGTTTGAGCTTGCTGTGGAACTGAAAGAAAAAACAGATGCCAATATTACTTTTATCAATCTGTCGGGTGGAATCGGTATTCCATATACTCTGGATAAGGAACCGAATGATATTATGCTGATTGGACAGGGAGTAAAGAAAGTATTCGAAGAGGTGCTTGTACCTGCAGGACTTGGCGATGTTGCATTATATACGGAGCTTGGAAGATTTATGATGGGGCCGTATGGCGCTCTTGTGACACAGGCGGTTCATGAAAAGCATATTTATAAAGAATACATAGGGTGTGATGCATGTGCGGCAAATCTTATGCGGCCTGCGATGTATGGAGCGTATCATCATATTACAGTGCTTGGAAAGGAAGATAAGCCTTGTGATTGTAAATATGATATTACCGGCTCTCTGTGCGAAAATAACGATAAATTTGCCATAGACAGGATGCTTCCGAAAATTGAAATTGGAGATTATCTGTTTATTCACGATGCGGGGGCACACGGCTTTGCCATGGGCTACAATTACAATGGAAAGCTGAAATCCGCAGAGCTTTTATTAAAAGAAAATGGAGACGTGCAGATGATTAGACGTGCAGAAACAGCAAAGGATTATCTGGCAACATTTGATTTTTGTGACATTTTTAAGGATGTAGAATAAGAGGCGTTCATGAGGTATTTGGAAAAAGAGATTTCAAAGGGAAGAGATTTGGAGACAAATATTCCGAAATTTATGGTCAGTATGATGAATATCTATCACAGATATTCTTATGTAAAACTGTGCATGAATTATTTTACCTATTATGAAATGGTGGGGGAACATAAAATAGAAGATAAGAAGCTTTCAGAATTGACAGAGAGAATGAACAAAGTAATAAAAGAGATTGTTGGGGAAGCTTCTGCAGAGACACTCGCAGAATGTATTGCAGAGACAGAGGCGGTACGAAATGAAATTATTCATATTATGACAGGACTTACCGCCTGTGTGGATATTTTTAATATTTATGAATATTGCCTGAATCGCGTGGAATACAGATATAAGGACAGTTCAGAGGTTTTACAGTGCAGTGATGAGGAGCTGACAAAAAATGTGCTGCAATACATATTAAAAGATAAGGATAATGTGGTAATTAACAGTAAAATCTGTGAGACGGTCAGACAGCTTCCAATTCGAATGACCAAAAGCCGTTTTTTTGAGCTTGTAAAAGAAAGCCTGAAAGTATATAAAGAGAGTGAAACCGGCAGTGTGGATGATTTTCTGTATATGCTTCGTACGGTTTCTATGCTTGATATTCCGGAAGATGCTTTTGTATTTACAGATAATACATTAAAGGAAATTTATCAGGAATTTACAAATGCTGATTTTTCAGAGCTTGATGAGGACCAGTATAACCGTTTCAGCAGCAGCCTTGGCTTTGCGACGGACTATATTCAGAAAGAAGTAGATTGTTACATGCTGCTTGCGGAAAATGTCAATGATTTATATGTAATTCTTTTGTCTTCAAAGGAATATTATGGAAGTAAAATGCCAAAGATTCTTTCAGGCTTTGAAAATAATCAGGATAAGCTTTTGCTGGAAAAAAGAGAAGAAGAGAACTGCAAACGATTGATTGAAAAAGAAAATGGGCTTTTTTACGGCGTCAGCTATGATGAAGTCTGTGAAGAAATAGAAGACGGCTTTTTATTTCTGGAGGGAAGACAGGAAAAATATGCGGAGAGTTTTCAAAAATCGGAATATCTTTTAGATACTATTGCCGAAAGCTATAAAGGAGCTCTAGAAAAGCTGGATGCAGCCGAAATCTGCGAATCTTTTGACAGAATCCGAAAGCTTGTATCAGGAAGCATTTTTGCAGAATTTTATGAGGCTCCAAAAAGGCATGAAATAGCAGGCATGCAATATATCAGTCAAAAGGGAGCCGAGCTGGAACAGGAGCTTACGGAATTTTTTGGAAAACATACAAAAAATATAAACCGTGCGGTAATGGCTCATATTTTATCAGAACTTCCGGTATTTTTTAACAATGTGGAGGAAATCAAAGATTATATTTATCATTCTCTGACAGGCTGCAGGGACAGAGCAGAGAAGGTGGCAGTAACAGAAATATTGACCTCTATGACTTCGGAGGATTTATAATGGAGTTTTATGATAAACTGTATATTGGATACAGGGTTTCTGAAAGAGTGGAAAAGATAAAAGAGAAGCTTTTGAAAAATGAGTTTATGCCTTTTATTCATATAATTACTCTTCCCATTGACATGGGACAGGGCATGCTGGAAATTTATCCGGCCTATATTTTGAGACAGGAAAGCTATCAGAGCAGTGAATTAAAGATTGTGGGAATCGCTGCCGACAGGGGAGAAGCATATATGCTGGTGCAGCAGATGGCAGAGGAGTGTATGAAGGCTACTGGAACTGTTGATTTGAAAAATTATTTAAAATTTTAAGCGGGGAATATTATGTTGGGAATACTGTTATCTATTTTGAAAATATTGGGCATAATTCTTCTGGCAGTGCTGGCGGTTGTTCTTCTGGCAGTGCTGGTGCTTTTGTTTGTGCCTGTCAGATATCGGATTTCCGGAAAATGGAATACAGAAGAAAAAAAAATAGAGGGAAAGGTCACATGGCTGTTTCGACTGGTGCATATTTCAATGTCGGCAGATAAAAATGGACAGCAGATAGTTCCCAGAATTATGGGAATAAATTTAAAAAAAAGCAGGAAAAAAAAACAAAAGCCGAAAAAAGAGGAAAAGAACAAAAGAAAAAAAAGGAAAAAGAAAAAAGAAAAAAGTTTAAAGGAAGATAATCAAGGGGAAAACAATTCAGAGGAAAAGAATTTAAAGGAAGGATGGGAAAAGAAAGAAACGGAAAAAAAGGTGGAAAAACAAAAAGAAGAAGGCCAAGAGGAACGTATGGATAACAAAGAGAATACAGACTGGCAACAGGAGAAACAAAAGAGTATATTTCAGAAAATCTATGAGAAGATAATAAGTGTACTTTCTGCCATTTCCAAAATAGCACAGACATGGAAAAAGCTTTTGGAAAATTTGCAGGAATTACAGAAAAAAAAGGATAAAATTTTTGATTTTTTCTGTGAAAAAGAGGCTCTTGAAGCAAAGGATAAGACATTTAAGATTGTAAAGAAAACAATTCGTCATATCCGACCGCAAAAATTAAAGACATCTGTAAGGTTTGGAGTGGGAAATCCTGCGTATACCGGTCAGCTTTATGCGTTGCTGTGTCTGATGTATGGAATATATGGAAAAGATATAATACTAGAGCCGGATTTTGAGCATACAATTTTAGAGGGGGAATTTCAGCTCAAGGGCAGAATAAGATTGATAAATCTGATATATTATATGATATATTTATATAGAATAAAAAAACTGAGAGAATTTATTGAACTGTTAAAAAATTTATAGTATGGAGGTTATTATGGCAGAGAACAGTAAAAAGAACAATTTTGATACAACAGTGAAATCACTTTTTGAGGGAATGTCCGGTGTGCTTTCTACAAAAACAGTTGTCGGGGAGGCGGTAAATATTAATGATACCATTATTCTGCCTCTGGTAGATGTATCCTTTGGCATGGGCGCAGGAGCAAGAAGCGGAAGCGAAAAGGAAAGTGCGTCGGGCGGTGCAGGAGTAAAGATGTCTCCAAGTGCAGTACTTGTGATACATGGAGGAACAAGCAAGCTGGTAAATATTAAAAATCAGGATACCATCACAAAGGTACTTGATATGATTCCGGACCTTGTAGATAAATTCAAGAATAACAGTCAGAAGGAAAAAGATGAAACAGGAATGACAGACCAAGAGATTATTGATGTGGCGACCAAGGATATTTCTGAGGAATAACCTGCAATTAATGTACCGACATTGATTCAAGAGTCAGAAAAAGCATTTTGTTCTGTTTTTTGCATATACTAATAATAAGCTTATACTTTGGGAGTTTTATGTGCAGAAAATATGCGGATTTATTTTGTTTTGGATGGCTGTGGGAATGGTAATCGGAATGCAGCTTGAATGTAATTTCTTTGTTGTCTGTTTAATTCTTATTATGCTGGTTTTGGGTTTTAACCTGTTTTGCAGAAGATAAACAGGAAATTATAATCAGGAAATTATAATCAGACAATAAATACAGGTCATAAATGTATGAATTGTATCATTAAAGGAGTATTATCATGAATCGTATTACATTGACAGAGTTAAACTACATGGAATGTGCCAGATATCTTGGCTATGGAAAAAATGCTCCTGATGAAATGACAGAAAGACTTATGAGGGAGTGCGAATCTGAATTGTTGGATTGTGCAGTCCCTCGTTTTGTATACAAAATCTTTGACATTGACAGACAAAATGATAAAATAAAATTAGCCAAAACAGAGCTTTGCTTGACAGGGTCTTCCATAAAGGAGCATCTGACAGACTGTGATAAACTTATTCTGCTGTGTGGTACTTTGTCTGACAAAGTGGACAGGCTGATAAGGAAAACAGAGCTTTCGGATATGGCAAAAGCTCTGGTTATGGATGCAATGGCGGTTGTGGCTGTGGAACAGGTATGTGACAAGGCAGAGGAGCGTATCAGAGACGAGTATCTGTTAAATGATACGCATGCATATTTTACATGGCGTTTTGGCTTTGGTTACGGGGATTTGCCTCTTGAAGAAGAAAGAATGGCACTGAGACTTCTTGATGCAGATAAAAGAATCGGTGTTCATATAAATGACAGTTTGATTATGTTTCCAAGAAAAACAGTTGCATGTGTGATCGGTATCAGCAGAGAAGAAATCAAATCCCGCAAAAAAAGCTGTGTGTCCTGTAATATGCGTGACAAGTGCAAATTCAGATTAAGAGGTGAACGGTGTGGATTTTAATACATTATTAAAAGAAAAGAACTATATATTATTAGACGGTGCAATGGGCACAATGCTTCAAAAAAGAGGCCTAAAGCTTGGAGGAATACCAGAGGAACTCAATATTACTGCGCCTGATATAATAGAAGAAATACACAGGCTTTATATGGAAGCCGGTTCAGATATTATTTATACAAATACTTTTGGCGCAAACGGATATAAGCTTTCTCATTCCCAATATAGTGTGAAAGAAATTATAAAAGCCGGAGTATCTATTGCAAAGCGGGTCTGCAAACACACATGTCTCGCAGCTCTTGATATCGGTCCTATCGGACAGCTTCTGGAACCTGCTGGAACACTGTCATTTGAAAGGGCTTATGAATATTATAAAGAAATGCTTCTTGCAGGAGAAGAGGCAGGTGCAGACCTTGTAGTATTTGAAACACAGACGGATTTGCTGGAATTAAAAGCAGCGGTGCTGGCTGCAAAAGAGAATACCAAGCTTCCGATTCTCTGTACCATGACCTTTGAGGAAAATCAAAGAACTTTTACAGGAGTGTCTGTTTCGGCTATGGCGAAAACGCTGGAGGGGCTGGGAGTATCGGCAATTGGTGTAAACTGTTCTCTGGGACCTGTGGAATTATATGATGTGGTAAAGGAAATGGCAGAGTGGACAAGTCTTCCTCTGATATTAAAAGCGAATGCAGGCCTGCCGGACCCTGTTACAAATGAATACAATATTTCTGCCGATGAATTTGCCATAGAATCTGCGAAATCTGCGGAACTTGGAGTAAAGTTTTTTGGAGGATGCTGTGGAACAGATGAAGTTTTTGTAAAGAAGCTTGCACAGGTATTAAATACGGTAGATTTTCACACAGAACCAAGAGAGAGAAAAAGAACAGTCGTATGTTCTGCTTCGTGTACCGTTGAATTGAATGAACCAAGAGTAATTGGAGAGAGAATCAATCCGACAGGAAAAAAGAAATTTAAAGAAGCACTCTTGAATCAGGATATTGATTATATTCTGGGACAGGCTGTGGAGCAGATAGATGCCGGAGCAGATATTCTGGATGTAAATGTAGGCTTGCCGGGAATTGATGAAAAGGAAATGATGGTAACAGTATTAAAGGAACTTCAGGGAATTACAGATGTTCCTCTTCAGATTGATTCCACGATTCCGGAAGTGGTGGAGGCTGCTCTCAGGATATATAATGGAAAACCGATTCTAAATTCTGTCAATGGGGAAGAAAAGTCTTTAAATACGATTCTCCCGCTGGCAAAGAAATACGGTGCATGTATTATAGGACTGACTTTAGATGAAAATGGAATACCGGATACCGCAGAAGGAAGGTTTAAAATAGCTGAAAAAATACTGCAAAGAGCACTGGAATATGGAATACCAAAAGAAGACGTCATTATTGACTGTCTGACACTTACTGCAAGTGCGGAGCAAGATGGAGTAAAAGAGACATTGAAGGCACTTTCCAGAGTAACAAAAGAACTTGAATTAAAGACAGTGCTTGGAGTGTCTAATATTTCCTTTGGACTGCCAAACAGAGAACTGATTAATCATACCTTTCTTACAATGGCGCTGGAAAACGGGCTCACGCTTCCGATTATGAATCCAAATATTGCTTCTATGATGGGCGCTTTTCGGGCATTTAAGCTTCTGGCAGGTTATGACAGAGACTCAAGAGATTTTGTGGCCAGCTATGCGGGTGTGGTGATGAAAACTTCCACTGTCAGCAAAGAACAGGATTCAAAAAAATCTTCTGTGATGGAGACAGCAGGAAATAATACAGAGGAAAAATTAAAAGCAGCTCTGGAAAATGGATTAAAGAGCGAAGGAGCCAAGTATACTTCTGTGCTGATAGAGGAAGAAAAGGTTGATTCTATGGAAATAATTAACTATATTTTAATTCCTGCACTGGATAAAATAGGAGCTGATTTTGAAAAAGGAAAAATATTCCTTCCTCAGCTTATTTTATCGGCGGGAGTTGCCACAGCATGTTTTGATGTGATTAAAGATAAGATGCGACGGGATAACAGCGCTCCGGCTTCTAAAGGAAATATTGTTCTTGCAACCGTGAAGGGTGATATTCATGATATTGGAAAAAATATTGTAAAGGTACTTTTGGAAAATTATGGCTATCATGTGATAGATTTGGGAAAGGATGTAGATTATCAGAAGGTAGTAGATGCCGCAATTTCCTATAAAGCTGAGCTTGTGGGGCTTTCCGCACTGATGACAACTACTCTGGTATCTATGGAGGAAACGATAAAGCTTCTCAAAAAAAATCATGTGTCTGCAAAGATAGTGGTAGGCGGGGCGGTACTGACACCGGAATATGCCGAGCAGATAGGTGCGGATTTCTATGCAAAGGATGCGAGAGAGACTGTGGAAATTGCAAAAAAAGTAATTGGATAAAATTGACAAAAAAATATTTTCCTCTGAAACGTCAGGTAAATAATTGGTCATTTTGCATAAAACCTTTGACTAAATTACAGAAATGATGTAGAATATGATTAATCAAGAAAAGAAAGAATGGCAGTTTAAATTAAAAATTGCTGTAGAGGACGAAAATGAAGTTTTGACGGGTGGATGAAGAATAAGGGAGATTGTGATGAAACCAAAAGGAGGAAAATCATGAATATGCAGAAAAAAACGCCAAAACCAGAAAAAGAAAAAAAGGAGAAGATAAAAAAAGAAAAACCAGCAAAGGTAAAAAAAGTAAAGGTAAAAAAGGAAAAACCAGTAAAAGAAAAATCGGTAAAAGAAAAACCGGTAAAGGTAAAAGCAGCAAAAGAAAAGCAGAAGCCGGTAAAAGTAAAAAAGGAAAAAGCGCCGAAAAGCAGAACAAAGACTGAAAAAGTGACAAGAACTGCAAAAAATACTGGTAAAGTAAAACCGGCCAGGGCTAAAAATCCGAAGAAACAGAAAAAGACCAGCAATAAGGCTTCCTTTACAAGGAAAATGGGAGCCAAAATGATGGTAGTGATTCTTCCGGTTATTATGATTTCCATGACTGTTTTGACGGTTATCAGTGTTCAGTCCGGCAGCAAAAGCATCAACAGTGAGATTTCTTCAAGAATGGAAGCGGAGTTGCAGGTTCAGGATGACCAGGTCAGCAGTTATTTCCGTCAGATTACAGATATTGCAGATATGTTGTCTAATGCTGTGCTTACCAGCTTTGACAGAGTTGATATTACTGCATATGAAAATCTGCTGAAAAAGGTGGTGGCAGATAATGATTTTGTTGTGTCAAGCGGAATATGGTTTGAACCTTATGTGTTTAATCTGGAGGAGAAGTACATAGGACCTCTCGCAAGAAAGGACAATAATACTGTATATATCTCTACTCCTTACAGCGCAGAGGATACCAATTATACAAAACAGCAGTTTTATTCTATTGCACAGGCAGCGGCACAAGCAGAGGCACAGACAATTCTGACAGAAGCAATTTATGATATTACTCAGAATACTTTTAAAATAACGGCTGTTGTGCCATTGATTTGTGATGGAACAACTCTCCTTGAAACAACAGAACCGGAGGTGACAATACAGGTAATACCAACAACAACCAATACAAACGCTTCAAGTGGTCTGGGAACAGAGACGCCTGAACCGGAGGATTATGTAGTAAAGAGAACAGGGTTTATTGGTTGTGTTACCATAGATGTAAAGCTTGATGATATCAAAGAGTTTATTGAATCCACTACTGTCGGAGATAAAGGAAAGGCAACACTTCTCTCTGCTGAGGGAACTTATATGGCAGGAAGCAGCCAGAAAAATATTTCAAAAAGGCTTAAAATTACCAAAGAAGAAAATGAATCACTTGCAAAAGCAGGAGAGGAGATTGTAGCAAATCAAGATGGCAGGGTAAGCTATACAGAAGACGGTGAAAAATACAATATTTATTATAGTACACTGAAAACAAATGGCTGGAAGGTTATGATTACAATTCCACAGTCGGAATTGACTGAATCTGTTGATAAAATGACAATTCTGATGATTCTTGTGTGTGTTGTTGCTGCCTGTGTAACAGCGGTAGTAGTGGCACTGGAGGTAAGTTCCATTATCAAGCGGATTAATACAGTAAAGAAATTTGCTGGAATACTTGCAGATGGAGATTTTACTACAGAACCAATCAAAGTAAAGACCAAAGATGAACTTGGAATTATGAGTGAATCATTAAATATCATGTATGCAAATAACAAAGAAGTAATTGAGAATATTGCAGAACATTCAGAACAGATTGATGATTCTAGCAAACGTCTGAATGAAGCAGCTCAGAGACTGACAGAACAGTTTAGGTCTATTCAGAGTCATATGAATGAGGTAAATGAATCCATGTTGACAGCAAGCGCTGCGACAGAGCAGGTAAATGCTTCCACAGAAGAGGTTCTTTCAAATGTGAATATGCTTGCAGGAGAAACCAAAAACAGCATGCATCAGGTATCTGAAATCAAGCAAAGAGCTGCTCAGGTAGGAGACAACAGCAGACAGGCATATAATTCAGCTACAGAGCTTTCTGTACAGTTTGAAGAAAAAATGCAGGTTACAATTGCAAATGCCAAGGTAGTAGAAAATATTGGTGAACTTGCTTCTGTAATTTCAGGAATTGCAGACCAGATAGATTTGCTTTCCTTAAATGCCTCTATTGAAGCGGCAAGAGCTGGTGAACAGGGAAAAGGCTTTGCTGTAGTGGCTACTGAAATTGGAAAGCTGGCAAAGGAAACGACAGAAGCAGTTGACAGAATCCAGAATACTATTGTTGATGTACAGAGTGCGTTTGATGATTTGATTAATGCGTCTGACGGAATTCTTGATTTTGTAAAAAATACAGTTACTCCTGATTATGACAAGTTTGTGGGAGTTGCAGAGCAATATGGCGAGGATGCTGAAAATATTGTAAAGCTGTCAAAAAATATTTCCGATATGTCAGGCAATATCAAGATGATTATGACAGAGGTATCTGGAGCAATTCAAAGTATCGCAGAAGCATCTCAGACGACAGCGGATATCAGCAGCGGAATTATGTCGGCAGTAGATGAAGTAACAGAGGATGTAAACGATATTTCAGGAATGTCTGAGGAAACTAGCAGTATTGCAGTAAATTTGAATTCTGTGGTAGGAAAATTCAAATTGTAAATGAAAGATTGCAAATCATAATATTGTAAATAGAATACTGTAAATGATGGAAATCATAAATTTTTAAGCAAAACAAAAAGAGCATCCGATGATGCTCTTTTTCGTTTTTTGTCAAACAAATCTGTTTTGTATCTTTCGCCTGTTTTGTAATTAAGCTCTTTCAACAAATCCTGCCCTCAGGCATCTGGTACAAACGTTCATTTTTCGAGAATTTCCATTTACATTCACCTTTACAGATTTTACATTTGATTTCCAGATTCTGTTTGATTTTCTATTAGAATGGCTCACATTATTACCAAAGTGAGCAGCTTTGCTGCAAATCGCACATTTTGCCATAATCTACACCTCCTTGCATAAGCGTAACTGGTCATGGGGCAATCAACACAGGTGCTGACCGCATGACATGACCGCAACAAATGGTATTTTATCAGAATTGGACATATTTTGCAAGCATTTTTAAGAATTTTATTGAAATTCTTTGCAATTTATCAGGCTTAGTGGTATACTAATAAAAAATAAGGCTATAAAAGGAGGATTTGGCATGAAAGGAATAATCAGCACCACAAATGGTAATGTTACAATAGATGAAAATGTGATAGCAAAATATGCAGGAACCGTTGCTGTAGGATGCTTCGGAATTGTAGGAATGGCAGTAATCAGCATGAAAGACGGAATTGTCAGACTTTTGAGAAAGGACAGTCTTACAAAGGGAATCAATGTTGACATAGATGAAGACAATGAAGTGGTTTTAAGCTTTCATGTTATTGTGGCATATGGAGTATCTATTTTTACTGTATCTGATAATTTGATATCCAGTGTCAAATATGAGGTGGAAAAATTTTCAGGATTAAAGGTAAAGAAAATCCAGATTTATGTTGAAGGTGTAAGAATTATTGACTAAGAAAGATGTAGGAGGAACCAATCGTGGGCAAAACGGTAGATGCACTGCTTGCACAGAAAATGTTTCTTGCAGGCGCCAAAAATCTTGAATCAAAAAAGGAATGGATAAATGAATTAAATGTATTCCCAGTTCCAGATGGCGATACAGGAACCAATATGACACTGACTATTATGTCGGCGGCGAAAGAGGTGGCCGCTTTAGATAAGCCGGATTTTAAAAGTTTGAGCAAGGCAATAGCAATGGGCTCCCTTCGCGGTGCAAGAGGAAATTCAGGAGTTATTTTGTCACAGCTTTTCAGGGGATTTACAAAAGAAATAAAGGAAGCACAGACAATTAACCATATCGTTCTGGCAAATTCATTTGAACGTGCAGTAGAAACAGCATATAAGGCAGTTATGAAGCCAAAGGAGGGAACAATTCTTACAGTCGCAAAGGCTGTTTCCGAAAAGACTTCAGAGCTTGTAAAAAAGACGGATGATTTGGAGAAAATTATCAGAGAAGCGATAGAATATGGCGATTATGTGTTGAACAAGACGCCTGAGATGCTGCCGATTTTAAAGCAGGCGGGTGTTGTGGATTCCGGCGGACAGGGACTTATGCAGGTTTTAAAGGGTGCATTTGATGCATTTCTTGGAAAAGAACTGGATTTTACACTGGACAGTCAGTCGTTAAAGAGTCCTTCCGAATCTGTTTCTTCCGGTATGTCTCAGACTTTAAACGAAGCGGATATTAAATTCGGCTACTGTACAGAATTTATTGTTATGCTGGAAAAAGAGTATACGGAAAATACAGAAATTGAATTTAAGGCATATCTTGAGTCCATTGGTGACTCGCTGGTTGTAGTATCAGACGATGATATTGTAAAGGTACATGTGCATACCAATGACCCTGGTCTTGCAATTCAAAAAGCATTGACCTATGGTTCACTGACAAAGATAAAGATAGATAATATGCGCGAGGAGCATCACGAACGGCTGATTAAAGATGCAGAGCGTCTGGCAGAGCAGCAGAAACAGGAAAGCAGAAAAAAGGAACCACCTCGACCATACGGATTTATAGCCGTATCTGTCGGAGAGGGACTGAGTGAAATCTTCAGAGGACTTGGTGTTGATTATATTATTGAGGGCGGCCAGACAATGAATCCAAGTACAGAGGATATTATAGAAGCAATTGATAAGGTCAATGCAGAAACTATCTATGTATTTCCGAATAATAAAAATATTATTCTTGCCGCCAATCAGGCAGCGGCCCTAACAGAAGATAAAAAGGTAGTGGTTATTCCTTCCAAAACAATTCCACAGGGTATTACAGCATTGATTAATTTTGTGGAAGGTCAGGATACAGAGGCAAATATAGAAACTATGACTGCAGAGATGGAGCATGTCAAAACAGGTGAGGTTACCTATGCAGTGCGTGATACGCAGATTGACGGAAAGGTAATCAAAGAAAATGATATTATGGGGATTGGAGATAAAGGAATTGTAGCTGTGGGACAGAGTATAAAGAGTACCACATTGGAAATGATAGATATCTTAATGGAAAAAGAAAGTGAGCTTGTCAGCATTTATTATGGCGACAAAATAACAGAGAAAGAAGCCGGTGAAATAGCAGAAGCAGTAAGGGAAAAATATACCGATGTGGATTGTGAAATAAACTGTGGCGGGCAGCCTGTTTATTATTATATAGTATCCATAGAATAGCTAATGATTATTATGCGGTTAAGCGGTGTAGTAAATCTATTACTGCACCGCTTTTTCGCTTCATATCGGAAAGGAGACGTGGTATGAAAATTATTGAGGTGAAGGGCATTGGAGAAAAGACGGAAAAGCTGTTTCACAAGCTGGGGATTTACTCGACAGAAGAGCTGCTGGAATTTTATCCAAGAAATTATGACAGCTACAATGCTCCAACAACAGTGAAAGAGCTGGATAATGAGGGAATTGCGGCTTTTCTGTGCGTTATCACCTCGTCACCTCTGATTCGTCAGGCAAAAAAGCTGTCCATCTTACTGATGAATGTCAAAGATAAAAACGGGGATACTATTACACTTAAATGGTACAATATGCCATTTTTAAAAGCAAAATTCAGAATTGGCATGCATTTTGTCTTTCGGGGAAAGGTGACAAGAAATTCTTTTTATGGGCAGAATGGAAAGAGTGGAGAAATCACGCTGGAACAGCCGGAAATTTTTGGTCTGGAAGAATATGAAAAAAAACAGGGAACCCTGCTTCCTGTTTATCGTCTGACAGAAGGGCTGTCAAATAAAATCGTTGCCAAATCAGTCAAACAGGTTTTGGAAAACAGTTTTGATGCCTCTGAGTTTCTTCCACAACAAATTCTTCAAAAATATGCACTGATGCCTTATAAAGAGGCAGTAAAAAAAATTCATTTTCCGGTGGATGCTTTAGAAATGGAGAGAGCCAGAAAAAGACTTGCATTTAACGAGTTTTTTCTTTTTATTATGGCACTTCGGCGTTTTAGGGAAGAGGAAGAAATTATTTTAAATGAATATAAAATACAACCTTCTGAACAGACAGATGAATTTTTGCAGAAGCTTCCATATACGTTGACAGATGCACAGAAAAGAGTGTTGAAGGAAATGCGCCGAGATTTTATGGGAAAAAAAGCAATGAACCGGCTTGTACAGGGAGATGTAGGTTCTGGAAAAACAATTGTGGCTCTGGCAGGTCTTCTGGATACAGCTTTTGCAGGATTTCAGGGTGCTTTGATGGCACCTACAGAGGTTCTGGCGATTCAGCATTATGAAGGAATCTGCAAAATGCTGCAAGAAAGCGGTATTTCCATAAGAACAGAGCTTTTGACCGGTTCTATGACCGCAAAGGAAAAAAGACAGGCGTATGAGAGAATTGAACTGGGACTGTCCAAAATCATAGTAGGAACTCATGCCATGATTCAGGACAGAGTGCTGTATAAAAACCTTGCTCTTGTGATTACAGATGAGCAGCACAGATTTGGAGTAAAACAGCGGGAAAAGCTTTCTGAAAAGGGCATGTATCCTCATATTATGGTAATGAGTGCAACTCCTATTCCGCGGACACTTGCTATTATTTTATATGGAGATTTGGATATTTCCATAATTGACGAATTGCCGAAGGGAAGACTTCCTATCAAAAACTGTGTGGTGGGCAGAGAATATCGTCTCAAGGCCTATCAGTTTATGGCAGAGGAAGTAAAAAAGGGACATCAGTGTTATGTTATCTGTCCAATGATAGAAGAAAATGAAAATCTGGAAGCTGTAGATGTTGTAAGCTATACAGATATTCTAAGGGAACATTTGCCGCCGGATATTTCAGTAGATTATCTTCATGGCAAAATGCATGCCGGTGTAAAAAATGAAAAAATGGACAGATTTGCAGCAAATAAAATTCAGATTCTTGTGTCTACGACTGTGATTGAAGTGGGCGTCAATGTACCGAATGCTACGGTTATGATGGTGGAAAATGCCGAGCGTTTCGGGCTTGCCTCTCTTCATCAGTTGAGAGGACGAGTGGGAAGAGGTGATACGCAGTCTTATTGTATTTTTGTCTGTACTTCCGGTAAAAAGGAGACAAAAGAAAGACTGGAGATTTTAAATAAATCAAACGACGGATTTGAAATCGCAGATTGGGATTTAAAACTTCGAGGGCCGGGGGATTTCTTTGGAATCCGTCAGAGTGGGGAGATGAATTTTAAAATAGGTGACATTTATTCAGACGCTACTACATTAAAACAGGCAGCGGAAGCTGTCAGTTCTGTGGAAGAGCAGAGGGATAAAATAGAAAAACAAGATATACAAATGCTCAATTGCAGGCTGGAGAAATATATAACGGGGGAATTTCGATTAAATTTATAATCTCTTTGCATGCAGTTATATAAAGCAAATATTAAAATAATTCACACCACTGAAAATAAAAAGGAGGGATGTAGTGTGAAGATATTGATTGTGGAAGATGATACATATATTGCACTTGCGGTAAAAGAAATTCTTACAATTAAAGGGTATGATTCTGAAATCTGTGATTCCGGTACAGAAGCTCTGGAGAGGATAAGGCAAAATCCGTATGATTTGATTCTCTTGGATATTATGCTGCCGGGAATGGATGGCTTTCAGATATTGAAAAAAATCAGTTACAAAGAAGTTCCTGTGATTCTGGTAACCGCCAGACAGGACCTCGTGGACAAGCTGTATGGATTTCAACTGGGAGCTGAGGATTATATTATCAAACCATTTGATATGATGGAATTACTGGCAAGAGTGGAGGTAGCCCTACGAAGAAATAAAAAAGAACAAAAAGAGTATTGTTATGGAGATATCTGTCTTGATACTGTTGCTCACAGTGTCAGCAGAAACGGAGACAATATTGAATTGACACCGAAGGAGTTTGAACTGGCAGAATATTTTATTAAAAATCAAAATATGACGTTGCCAAGAGAACGGATTCATAATGCGGTGTGGGGCGGTGAATTTATAGATGAAACCAGAACCATAGATAATCATGTCAAGCAAATCAGGAAAAAACTAGGCTGGCAGGAATGTCTTATGACTATCTATAAGCTGGGATATAAATTAATTCGGATAAATTAATTTCAGAAAGGGAGAAACGGGATGAAAAAAAATAGTATTTTAAAAAAATTATGGGTAAAAAATTTTATTATAATTTTCATGATAGTTATTTTACTTATGACAGTATTTATTGTGGAATGGCAACATACAGTCATTGAATATGCATTTAAACATCAAAAAGAAATTATTGTAAAGAATCAGACGGATATTTCGGAAATTCTGGTACAGGCTGTTCTTATGGAAAAGCTGAGCAGAGGTCTGGAGATACTGTCCGATGAAGAGCTAAAAGATACAGTAAAGTCCGTATTTTATAATAAAGAAGATAAACTGCAATTGTTTCGTGAAAATGAACTGATTTCTGGTAATTTTTCTGAAAAAGAGACTGATTACAGGCTTTTGGAACAGGAGCTTTCAGAAAATCAATGTGTACTTATATACAGTCAGATGTCAGATGTTCATTTTATTAAAGCAGTTTCCACTGTGATACTTCAGGGGCAGGAGTACAGAATCGTAACAACAACGGATATTTCTGCATTATATGAATATGAAAAAAATATATTGAAACGGGCAGTTATTATTGGTATTCCGCTTGGAATTGCCGTTGCAGTTTTCTTTCTGACTTTGTTTTTCTTTCTGCTTGGACCTTTAAGCAAGGTAAATGAAGCGGCAAAAAGTGCTGCTGCTGGAAATTATAACAAGAGACTGAAAATCAAAAGGTCAGATGAAATTGGAGAGCTTGCTGACAATATTAATAAAATAACACAGTCGGCAGATGAAAATATTAAATCTTTAAAGGAAATTGTCATTCAGCAGAAGAGTTTTGTTGAAAATTTTTCAAATGAAATGAGTTCACCATTGACTTCGATTCTCTGTTACTCAGAAATTATATTAAGAGCAGAGCAGCTTTCAAAAGAAAGGCTGATTGATTATACAGAAATTATTTTATCCGGAGGCAGACAGCTAAAAAGTCTTTCGGAGAAACTTACAGATTTTCTCTATATAGGAAAAATTAACGAATATGACAAAACTGAGATATCTGTCAAGGAAACAATTGATGATATCTGTGATGCAATGACTCCAATGTTTCAAAAGAAAAGAATATATTTTATAAAAAAAATACATGATTTTATTATGTGTGTAGACAGGGAGCTGTTTCAGACAATGCTTTATAATTATTTGGACAATGCAGTGAGTGTTTCCAAAGAAGAAGATATTGTAGAAATTAATGCCTATCAAACCGATATGGAAAATATTATTGAAATATCTGACCAAAGTGGTACTTTTACAGAAGAGGCCAAGGACGGGAACATGGAGAATTCTGAAAACGTAAGAAGCAGGTTGGGGATGACTCTTGGTCAGAAAATTGCAGCGGCACATAATGGGGAGGTTATTGTTTTAAATAAGCTTCATAAGGGAACTACCATAAGGATTATATTTCAACAGGACAGAGAAATAGAAACATAGGAATGGAGAACAAAAGATGCTAAAGATGGAATTAAAACGTGCTTTTCGAAGCAGGACCTTTTATGTGGCAATGGTTATCGGTCTGGTGATTGCTCTGGGACAATACCTTGAAAATGTGGCACCTATGGTAAAATATCTGGATATGGATTTGAAAAAAAATGTATATCCTCACTCCATTTTCAATAAATGGCTTGGAGGCGAGTATTATACCGTGTGGCCAATGCTGTTTTACTTTATTTTACCAGTAATTGCAGTGCTTCCTTATGGAGACAGTTTTTACAGAGATATTCAGACTGGCTATATAAAAAATATTTTTATTCGTGTAGAGAAAAAAAAGTATTTAAAAGCAAAGCTTGCAGCAGTTTATGTAACCGGAATGACAACGGTAATGTTTCCTCTTGTATTAAATCTGTTGTTGGCGGCCGTTACACTTCCGGCGCTTGTACCGGCGCCATCTACAGGATTTTTCTTTATTTTTGACCAAAATATGTGGTCAGAGCTGTTTTTGACGCATCCATGGACCTATAATATTATCTATATTCTTCTGGATGGTGTGTTTGGCGGACTATTTGCCTGTATTGCGCTGGCAGGAAGCCTATATGTATCGGGAAGGTTTGTGGCAGCGATTCTTCCGTTCACTGTACAGATTACTGTTTATGTGATTGCAATGAACTTTCCCGAACTGTCTCCTGTGGGATTTTTAAGTCCAACTCAGCCGGTTGGCGCAAATATATGGATTATTCTTCTGGAAATACTGGCAGCAGTAATTGCAATTTATCTGCTTTATTACAGGAAAGGAATAAAGGATGAAATGCTGGAATAATACAAAATATAGTCTGTTTTATCTCATATATATCATACTGGCAGTTTGGTTTTATATTGGACAAAATTCAGGGGAGACACCAAATGCATGCAGCAGTTTTTCAGAATTTGCAGAACAGGTTTTATATCGGGAAACCGGACTTATAAGGGTGATTCTTCTGCCTCCACTCTGTATTCTTATCTTTCTTCATATACAATATTTTTTTGGTGAACAGTTTGTTATCCGGCAGAAAAACAGAAAACAAATTTATCTCAAGCTTCTTTGGACCTGTTTTGTAGAGGCTTTGCTGTTTTCCATTTTTTTTGTCTGCATTTCATTTTGTATTGGAATTATATACGGCTGGCAAAACAAACCGGAGACTGGAAAGGAAGTTGGAGAATTGCTTGTTATGACATTTTTTATTTTTCTTTGTATGACAGTAACAGCGGTTTCAGTTGTTTGGATAATACAGAACAAAACAGCAGCAGTTGTTTTGATATGTCTGTTTGGGTTTTATGATACAGTGATGTGCTATGGCGGATTACATCTCTGTTCTGCGGCATGTTTTATGGGATTTGTCTTTTTGACAGCCGAAAAAAGGGAGTTTTATGGTGAAAAGTATAAGGATGATTCAGTTTGATATCAAAAATTTTTTTCTGAAAAACAGAAACAGATTTTGTCTGCCGATAGTATTTTCGATTATTTCTTATTTTATTTTATGCAGTATGGTTTCAGATTATGAGGAAGTTTATGCGACGGCATTTCATGTATGGGAACAGGAGTCTGTAAAAGTAACATTTCTTGACTGGTGGTATTATGTGTTTGCCGGTCTTGGAAAAGTGGATATTGGTGAAAAGTTTGAGGTGCCTGCCTGCTGGCTGGCTTCAAATCTGTTTCTGCTCTATATGCTTTCCGGATATCTCTCTTTTTCCATGAAAGGAATGGGAAAACTGGCAATTATAAAATGCAACTCGGAAAAACGCTGGTGGTTGACAAAAGGAGTGCTCAATCTTTTGTCACTTCTTATGTATTATTTTCTTTTTACAGCGCCGGTCCTTGTAATTACTGCGGTAAGAAAGTGCCTGACGGGGTTTCATCCATATGTTGCGGAAAGTCAGGGACTTCCGGTTCCTTTGAATGAGGGCGCAGGAACTTTTTTTCAAATGATTGTTCTGCCGATTTTTGTCAGTTTTGCTCTTTTGTTTCTGATGGAATGGATGGAGCTTTTTCTGGGTGCAAGTCTGAGCTTTCTTTTTATGGCAGTTTTTATGATTATATCGGCATATCTGGCAGCAGACAGTCTTGATGCAATTTTTCTTATGCTTAGAAGAACGGAATTGTTTATGGAAAACGGGGTTTCATGGCAGCAGATACTGTGTTCCGGAACGGCAATTATTATTGCTGCTCAGCTGCTTGGATGCAGGAAATGTACAAAAACAGATATTGGACTGGAGGGAGAAAAAGAATGAAAAAATGGATTGTGGCTGTTTTTCTGTGTATACTTTCGGCAGCCTTTGGAGTTAGATATTATTTTTTGAATCAAAAGTATCCGGCAGCCGAGATAAAAGAATATTCTTTCAATGACAGTATCCTGCTGGAAGGAATAGAACTCAAAAATACAGGAAGAGAACTTTTGGACCAGCAGGATTTTTTTGAGAAATATAATATTCCATCAGAAATGACAGAGTATTATAAGCATCATCCTACTAAATTTCTGATAGCGGACTTTTGGATAAAAAATACAGAAGATACGGAAAAAAATTATCTTCAGGCATTTTCAGAGGATGCCATTGAATATCAGGCATTTTCAAATGGTGAAGATATGAGTTTTCTCAAATATGTCAATAATGACAGTGATTGGAATGGATATCTTCTGCCGGGAGAAGAAAAAAATATTGCATTGGTATATCCGATTCCGAAATCTCTGTTGACAGAAAAACACTGGAATGAGGCTGAAAACCTGAATTATGCAATTGTTCTTAGAAATTATAAGGAAAAGATTCTGATTCGCTGAATCTAAAGATGTTTATAGTAATAAACTGCAAGCTGAGTGCGGTCTCTCAAGTCCAGCTTGTCAAGAATATTGCTCAGGTAATTGCGTATTGTTCCTTCACTTAAAAACAAAGCAGCAGCAATTTCTCTGTTACTAAGGCCATCAGCAACAAGGCGGATAATCTCCAGCTCTTTTTCGCTGATGTCCTTTTCTTTATAACAATTCTTTCTTTTTTGGGAAAATTTTTCTTCTTCCGAATGTGAAATCACTGGAAATTTTGAAATAATCTCACCGCCAAATACACTTTGTCCTGACTGTACTGCCAGAAGTGCCGGCAAAATCCCCTCAAAATCCTGTTTTAAAATATATCCCTTTGCGCCGACTTCAAGAGCTTTTACAATATATTCATCATCTTTAAAGGTGGTCAAAAATAATATTTTTGCCTCAGGATAGTCCTGATGGATTGTGGCAGCGGCTTCCAGTCCATTTACAGGCTTCATCTGAATATCCATAAGAAGTATGTCCGGATGATACTGTTTATATAAACAGACTGCCTGTTCTCCGTTATTTCCAAGTGCAACTACTGTCTGTCCGCCTGCTTCTAGGATTGTTTTTAAAGACAGAGCAATGATTCCATCGTCGTCTACTACTAGGATATTCATGATTTTTCCTCCTGTTGATAATTTTGTTTTGGGACAGAAATAAAAATTCGAAATCCATTTTGACAGGAAAAATAAATAAGACCCTGCAGGCTCTGAATTCTGTCCTCCATATTTTTTAAACCAATTCCGGCTCTTTTCTGATGAGGTTCTACATTTGAATGGCCATTGTCCTCAATAATAAGCTGATAATAGTTGGAGAGTTCTCTTGCCGTGATTTTGATTATATTAGCGTCAGAGTGCTTTTGAATATTGGTCAAAGCCTCCCGAAGTACTGCAATAAAGCTGTATGCAATCTGTTCTGGCAAATTTTTCGGCAAATCACAGAAAACCTCCATTTCGTAACCATTTATTTTCGAAGTGATATGATAAAGTGAAGCTTCAAAATCAATACTTTGTCTGTGCAGGTCATGAACACTGTTTCGGATACTGGTCATAGCTTCGTCAAGACTGTCTTTTAGCGGAAGCAGCAGGGGATATGTTTCTGTATTTTTATATACGGCAAGCAGAGCGCCAAGTTGTAAGATGGAGCGGGAAAGTGTATGTCCGACATTGTCATGAATTTCTCTGGCAATACGGTTTCTTTCACTTAAAGTAGCAACCTGTATTTCGTGGTCCTGTCGTTCTTGAAGCATATCGTAACGGGTTTTTAACAGCTTTTGTTCTTCAAAATATTCATCTCTTGAACAGATTGTCTGTTTTTTGAACAGATTCCGTTCGTTTAAAACAGATGCCATATGAACAGACAAGAGAAGAAGCAGAACAAAAAGAAGTACTAAAAGGGGAGTATCAGAAATATGAAAAAAGAAAAAAAATGCAACAGCAAATAAAAGGATTTTTTCATAGATAATCAGAGAATCCTTTTTTAAAATTATCTGATAAACTATAGTTCCCGTGTAGGCTCCAAGATATGGAAAAAACAAGGTAATTACAGCAAAGCATACAGAAAGAACCAAATTAAAACAGCGATATTCCATAAATACTCCCAGAGAACTTAAAATAAATCCTGTGAGAATATACGCAGTGACATTTATATTTATAGAAAAACCAATAAGCAGAACAGAGGGAATTGACCAAAGTATCCCTCGTTCAAAAAATTCATTCATGATAAGGAAACTCCTTTTGTAATAGATATTTTATAGAAAGAATTATAGCATTAGAAAAAAATTTTGGCAATTAAGAAATTTTTTGGAAAAGAGATAAAATTTTGTGCTTGTAAAAATTCTGAGGATGAAGTAAAATATTTTTAGAACAGGGTGCACATATTCTATAAGTTTGCAGGCCTTTTGTACTTTGTTTAGAAATAGCTCTGTAAGAGCTGCGTCATAGGAAACATGGAGTGGTTTCTTATGAAATAAAAGAAAAAGAAAAAGCACAGCAGATTGCAGATTGAGAGGAAGAAATGACAGAACAGGAATTTATAAAAAAATTACCAACTATAGACAATTATTATGTAATATTTTGTGATTTTACAAAAATGCCTTATGCAGAGTGTGACGAACAGACATTTGATGATAAAGCATTTATTTTTTTAAAAGAATCTATGGCAAAAAAGTTTGTAGAGGAATATAAAGAAGACGGAATGATTTTGTCCATACGAACAGTAACACGGGCAGAGATACTCGGTTTTCTCACATCTTTGCCTCTTCTTGGTATCAATATGGCAAGTTTTCGTGGAAACGAGACACATAATATTCAGCTTGATAATATAGTGAAGAGAGAATATAAAGAAGATACTCCAAAGCCGGTTGAGAATCCTTCTCTGCAGCTTAGCATGATTTATTTTATGCAGGCTGTACGTACAGCAGAAACAGACGAGGAACGCATGATTGCCAGACAGTTTGAGGAAGAAATGATGGTAAATATTGCCAGAGGTCATTTTCTTGTTCCGTCAAAAGAAATAGATGAAATAGATGAGGAAGGAAACAAAAAAGTCGCTTTTCTTCAGGTAAAAAATAACAATGGAGATGTGTTTATTCCGTTATTTACAGATATTAATGAATATTTTAAATTTAATTCTCAGGATGGAACAATGAAATTTCTTGTGCTGGATTTTAAGAAAATTTATAGTATTAAAGTACCGCAGCTTGCCGGATTTATTATTAATCCGGGAACCATATCTGTTTTGTTGAATGAACAGCATTTAAATGCGATATATCAGGCTTTTGGTGAAGAAGGGTAACGAAAGGAGACTGTTGCAAAATAATAGTCGGACACAATATATTGTTTCTCAATAAGGAATTGTAATATATATTGTGCCGGAAGCTATTTTTGCAGCAGCCCCTTTTGTTTTTGCAAAAAACAGTTTCTATTTTATGTGTAAGAGTTTAAAAAGCAGACAACAGTTTTGCTTTTGACAGAGCTTTTCTGACTGCAAGTGAAATAAAGTATGCAAGGGCAACAGAAGCGATATCTTTTGGAATATAAGGCAGAGATACAAGAAGCATGCTTTTAAAAAAGGCAGTATCAGATATAATGGAAAACTGAAGGATTCCAATCAGATGACATAAAAT
The DNA here is from genome assembly GCA_910585215.1 of uncultured Lachnospiraceae bacterium. Classification (GTDB taxonomy): domain Bacteria; phylum Bacillota; class Clostridia; order Lachnospirales; family Lachnospiraceae; genus CAG-303. Next base: position 29,830 of record CAJUDQ010000028.1, read on the forward strand.
CAATCCGATAAGAGAGGCAGCAATGGCAACAGCTGCCTTTGACGCTGCAGAATGAAAGCTTCGGGACAGTTTCATTCCAAGTCCACTGAAAAAGGAAAGCAGCAGAAAGCCGATAATAAATCCGCCTGTAGGGCCAAACAATACAGAAGGTCCTGCCATAAATTTGTTATATACCGGAATACCGATAAATCCAAGCAATATGTATACAGAACAGCAGGCTGTTCCCAGCTTCTGGCATAATACAAAACCAATAAATGCCATGGCAAAGGTCTGCAAGGTGGCAGGGACACCGAACAGCTCTATACCAATTGGAATAGCTGAAATAATGGATATAAAGGCAGTAAAAATACCAATCACACCAATGGTTTCTGCCGATATCTTTGATTTTGAAAGAACGGTTACTTTTTCGGACATAATAAAATTCTCACTTTCTGTTTTTATATTTTATTTACAGCCTGAGAGGCTTTTTTTATTATGCAATAAAATACATAAAATGTCAACTTAAAAATATAAAAAGTTGACATTTCAAAATACTGTTTGCATATCCAAAACAAAGCTGATATAATAAAAACGCTTTTCAACTGTATATTTTTAAGTGTAAAGAAAGAATAAAAGAGGTATTATGGTGAATATTTCATTATTTCCAACTTTAAAAGACTACAAAAAAGAATATCTTTCAAAAGATATTTTTGCAGGAATTATTATTGCTGCAATGTCAATTCCTATTTCTATGGGTTATGCAGAGGTAGCGGGTATGCCGCCAGTCTATGGTCTGTATGGTTCTATTCTTCCAATTTTGTTTTTCGCTCTTTTTTCAACTTCAAGACAATTTATTTTCGGTGTAGATGCTGCGCCGGCAGCGATAGCAGGCAGTCTTCTGGTTACGATGAATATTCCTTATGGTTCCGAGCAGGCGGTGAAAATCATTCCCGTAATTGCTTTGTTTACAGGATTGTGGCTTTTACTTTTTTACATATTAAAGGCAGGAAAAATACTTGGATATATTTCTACTCCGGTAATGGGAGGTTTTATCAGCGGGATAGCGGTGACGATTATTATGATGCAAATACCAAAACTTATGGGTGGCTCGTCAGGACATGGTGAATGTCTGGAACTGGCAGCAAAAATTATAGATACCTGTCAGTCTGCAAATTATCTCTCTCTTGGACTGGGAGCAGGCACGCTTGTTCTTTTGTTAGTCTTTAAAAAGCTTTTCCCGAAATTTCCAATGGCGATTGTTGCAATGCTGGCGGGAGCTGGAGCAGAAAGAATATTTTCTCTTGACAATTATGGGGTTAAGCTTCTCTCAGCAGTAGAGCCAGGTCTTCCCAAACTTTTTCTGCCAGATATTTTTTCCACAGATATTACACAGCTTTTGGGAACCAGTCTGACGATTGCGGTGGTCGTTATGGCTGAAACTCTGCTTGCAGAAAATAATTTTGCTTTTAAAAATGGTTATCCACTGAGGGATAACTGTGAAATTCTTGCCTGTGCTGCTGGAAATCTTGCAAGCGCATTTTCCGGCTCCTGTCCGGTAAACGGCAGCGTGTCGAGAACTGCAATGGGGGAACAATATGGAGGAAAAACACAAATGATGTCTGTGGTGGCAGGTTTGCTTATGATCCTGCTGTTGGTGTTCGGAACTGGATTTATAGGTTTTCTTCCTGTGCCGGTATTGACTGCAATTGTGATTTCTGCGCTTATGAGTGTGATAGAACTGCCTCTGGCAAAGCGTCTGTATAAGGTGAATCGGGTGGAATTTTTGATTTTTATGGGGGCTTTGATTGGTGTTCTTCTGCTTGGTACAATTTATGGTGTAGTAATTGGACTTATTTTATCTTTTGTCAATGTGGTTTTAAGTGCAGCAAAGCCGACAAAATCTTTTCAGGGCATGATACCCGGACATGAAAACTTCTATGATTTGAGCAGAAATATATATGCAAGACCCGTCAAAAATACTGTGATTTATAAATTTAATGGCAATCTGTTTTTCGCAAATATAAATACTTTTATCAGTGATTTGGAAAACAGTATTACGGACAGTGTGAATTGTATTATTGTAGATGCTTCTGGAATTAACAGTATCGATATTACGGCGGCAGATTATATTAAGACTTTTGATGAAAATCTGAGACGACGGAAAATTAAATTTTATCTTACAGAGCATACTGCTGAGGTAAATGACCAGCTTAGAACACTTGGACTGGGAGAATTGATTGAAAAAGGTATGGTCAGAAGAACAGTTACTACGGCATTGAAAGAAATAGGATATGAACCTCCCTTTCCACTTGAGGGAGTAGATGAAGAGATGCTGCTTGGACTGGCGTTTATCAGCGCAGAGGAACAAAATTCGCTTCAGGAATTTATCTGGGCATTTGGCAGAGATGCAGGAAAGCAGATGGAGAAAAATGTACAGAGAATTTTAAGTACAATTGATATGGAGAGTTTTCAAAAAGTATCCGAGCAGAACCTTGGCAAGCTGACACATTTATGGAAAAAACTCAGTACTTTTGACGAGGATGAGCTTTTGGAACGTCTTGAAATGCATCTGACTGAGATTTCCGAAAGACTTGGAATCAGTGAAGCGGAAATTGTGGAAAACATTGAGAAACGGAGGCTGGAATTAAAAAATGCATTAAAGCAGAATCCAAAAGCTTATGAAATGCTGCAGGAATATGAGAAAAAGGTGGAAAATCAGCTTGAGGAGCAGAATCCCGAGGAATACAGGCATCTGAAGGAGCTGCGTGAAAAAGGAAGGTTGAAAATAAAGGAAATAACAAAATAATTTTCTATTGCCTTTTAAATAAAAATATGGTAAGCTAAAGCGTGTTTAAAAATTCAATTATGCCAAAGTCATAATATGAATTTTGGGCTATATATTTAAGGAGGATTTATTCATGAAACACATAAAGACATTAAGTACAAGAAATTTAAAAAATACAATGGTAAACGGCGGCTGCGGCGAGTGTCAGACCTCTTGTCAGTCCGCATGTAAAACATCTTGTACCGTCGGCAATCAGAGCTGTGAAAACAGCAAATAGGCGGAATACAGATATTGCTACATAGGCAGCGGCCGGCCGCTGCCTATACTGTTATGGGCAATTGAAAGGGGATTTATTTTGATTCACAGATATAAAAATAATGGCTATAATATTGTTTTAGACGTGAATAGTGGCTCCGTTCATGTAGTAGACGATGCGACTTATGAGATACTGCCGTTATTTGAAGAAGGAAAAAGCAGAGAAGAAATTGTAAACAAGCTGAAAGAAAACTATACAGTTTCAGAGATTGAAGAGGCTGTGACGGAAATAGAAGAGTTAAAAGAACAGGGCAGTCTGTTTTCTGAAGATATTTATGGACAGTATATCAAAGATTTCAAGAAGCGAAAAACTGTAGTAAAGGCAATGTGTCTTCACATTGCCCATGATTGTAATCTTGCCTGCAAATACTGTTTTGCAGAAGAGGGAGAATATCATGGACGGCGGGCGCTTATGAGCTATGAGGTAGGCAGAAAAGCACTTGATTTTCTGATACAAAACTCCGGCAACAGAGTCAATCTTGAGGTTGATTTTTTCGGCGGGGAGCCGCTTATGAACTGGGAAGTTGTAAAAAAGCTGGTGGAATACGGGCGTTCGAAGGAGAAAGAATGTAACAAAAAATTCCGCTTTACTCTGACTACAAATGGTGTTCTTTTAAATGATGAAATTATGGAATTTGCCAATCAGGAAATGGCAAATGTGGTGCTAAGCCTTGACGGAAGAAAAAATATCAATGATAAAATGCGACCGTTTCGAAACGGAAAGGGCAGTTATGACCTGATTGTTCCAAAATTTCAAAAATTTGCCAGACTACGGGAGGAGGCAGGACTTGCCTATTATGTAAGAGGCACTTTTACAAGGGACAACCTTGATTTTTCAGAAGATATCTTGCATTATGCGGATTTGGGATTTCATCAGATGTCCATAGAACCGGTAGTAGGGCAGCCAGATGAACCATATGCTATCAGGGAAGAGGATTTGCCGAAAATCATGGAAGAATATGAACGGCTGGCGGTAGAACTTTTGAAGCGCAAAAAAGAGGGAAGAGGAGTAAATTTCTTCCATTTTATGATAGATTTGGAACAGGGGCCATGTGTGGCCAAGCGTTTGTCTGGCTGTGGTTCAGGAACAGAATATCTGGCTGTTACTCCATGGGGTGATTTTTATCCATGTCATCAGTTTGTAGGAAATGAAGAATTTTTGATGGGAAATGTGGAGGAAGGAATTACCCGCACAGATATTCAGGATGAATTTAAGCTTTGTAATGTATATGCAAAGCCAAAATGCAGAGAATGTTTTGCAAGGTATTATTGCAGCGGCGGCTGTGCAGCAAATGCATTTCAGTTTCATGGAAGCATAAATGATGCCTATGATTTAGGCTGTGAAATGCAAAAGAAACGTGTGGAATGTGCGATTATGATGAAGGCGGCAGAAGCCTGTGAGTAAGTCAGGCAATGAAAGTTCCAGAAATCACAAATAAAAATTAAAAATCAAATTTAAGAAAGGAAAAGCTATTTAGATGCAATCACTTACCATCTGACATATATATTTGTATATGTTTTTAGTAGCAGGAATCTTTAACATGAAGAAGAAAACAAAAAGTATTGTCGCTTTCCTTGTCAGTATTCTTATTATGGCGGCATTTGCCTTGATTCTCATATTTGGTGTAAAAATCAAGGGAATGGAAAAGGGAAGCGCAAGAAATATTATTCTCGGTCTTGATTTAAAAGGCGGTGTAAGTATTACCTATGAGGCTGAGGGTGACTATACCGCAGAGGACTTACAGGATACTTTAAACAAATTAAAACTCAGAGCAGAAGAATTCAGTGCCGAATCGGATGTCTATATGGAAGGAGACAACAGAATTACAGTGGAAATTCCGGGACAGAGCGATGCGGAAGAAGTGCTTCAAAAGCTTGGAAGTCCGGGTTCTCTTTCTTTTGTGACAGACCTTAATACAGATAATGAAAAGACATGGGTGGAAGGCTCTCATGTAGTGGATGCACAGGCGCAGGTAACAACAGATGAAACTACAGGACAGAGGCAGTATGTAGTTGCCTTTGAACTGGATTCTGAAGGTGCAGCAGCGTTTGCAGAGGCTACAAAGCAGTTTTTGGGTAAAATTATTTATGTAGTATACGATGGAAAAGTCATCAGCAATCCGGTGGTAAATTCTGTGATTAGCGGAGGCTCAGGTGTGATTGAGGGACAGAATTCCTTTGAAGAAGCGGATGAGCTGGCATCCATGATTCGTATCGGTTCTTTGAAAGTAGAATTGAAGGATATTACCCATAAAGTAGTAGGAGCAAGACTTGGCGCAGATGCAGTTTCTACCAGTTTATTTGCAGGTATTCTGGGCGTGCTTGTCATTATTGTCTTTATGATTCTTATGTACAGAATACCAGGTGCAGCAGCGGGTCTTGCCATGATTTTTTATGTGGAAGCAACACTGATTTGTCTGAATGGCTTTGATTTGACACTTACAATGTCCGGTATTGCCGGTGTAATATTATCGATTGGTATGGCAGTAGATGCGAATATTATTATCAATACCCGTATCAAGGAGGAAATCAGCACTGGAAGGTCTGTGGAATCGGCAATTGATATTGGTTTTAAAAAGGCAAGTTCAGCAATTATTGACGGTAATGTCACAACGTTTATTGCTGCTCTTGTGCTTATGGTATTAACTTCGGGAACTATTAAAGGTTTTGCACAGACGCTTGCAATCGGTACTGTGATTTCAATTTTTACCGCACTTGTAATTTCAAGATTTTTTGTAAAGACCATGTACCATATGGGACTGAGCAAAGAAAATATGTATGGAAAGCAGAAAGAAAAGGCAACCCTAAAAATTATCGAGAAGCGAATCATTGCTTTTGCAGTTGCTGCTGCTGTGATTATTGCAGGATTTGCAGGAATGTTGATAAACAAATCCGGAAGCATAAGCGGAAGAGACAGAGCACTGAACTACAGTGTTGAATTTGAAGGCGGTATTAACTATACGATAAATTTTGATAAAAAATATTCTACAGAAGAATTTACAGAAACAATTCTGCCGGTGATTCAGGAAATGGCAAACGATGCCGAAGCTGTCGCCAATGAAGTAGTAGGCTCTAATGAATTTGCAGTGAAGATAAAGGAAGTGGAGAGCAGCACAGCAGAAGAAATCAGCGATAAGCTGAAAAGTGATTTCGGGGCAACCGAGGTGAATTATGACAGTGTAGGTTCTACACTCAGTGGCCAGATGAGAAGAAATGCATTAATTTCAGTAGTCGTAGCTCTGATATTTATGCTGATTTATATCTTTGTCAGATTCAGAGATTTTAGATATGCATTCAGTGCCGTGATTACACTGATTATTGATGTATTGATTGTATTTGCATTTTATTCTCTGTCCTTTACATCCGTAGGAAATACTTTTATTGCATGTATGCTGACAATACTTGGATATTCCATTAACGCTACCATTGTTATCTTTGACCGTGTAAGAGAACATCTTGCAGTGGAGAAAAATAAGGCGGATATGCTCGAGCTTGGAAACAGAAGTATTACACAGACCTTATCAAGAACTCTGTATACTTCATTTACCTCATTTATTACGATTTTCTTCCTTTATATTCTGGGAGTAAGTTCATTAAGGGAATTTGCAGCGCCTTTGATGGTCGGTATTATCGGCGGTATGCTGACAAATATCTTTGTTCCATGTTCTCTCTGGTATATGATGGGAAAGAAGAAAAAGTCGGAAAAGAATAAAAAATAAAAAAGCGAATAAAGAAACAGTCAATAAAAGGATAATAAAAATCAGCGGGTATTGGGCAGAAAATGGCCGGATATCCGCTGATTTTTCCAATCAATCTGTCTGTGGCATATATAAAAATTCAGGTTATTTTATATAGTTATGTTAAAGAAAGGAGTAGTGAAAACCATGAGGAAAGAAAAGTGGCTGGTACAGGCAAAAAAGGCCGATTTTAACAGACTGGGCGAAAAATATGGGATAAATCCTGTTGTGGCAAGAATTATCAGAAACAGGGATACTGTTACAGATGAAGAATATGATTTATATTTGAACGGAAGAGAAAACAGCTTACATTCTCCGCGGCTGTTTAAGGATATGGAAAAAGCGGTACATATTATTCTGGAAAAAATAAAAGAAAAGAAAAAAATCCGTGTAATTGGTGATTATGACATTGATGGTGTCTGCTCTTCTTATATTCTGACGGATGGGATACAAAATGCAGGCGGCGATGTTTCGATGGATATTCCCGACCGGATAAAAGATGGATATGGAATTAATGAAACTCTGATAAAACGGGCATATGATGATGGAGTAGATACGATTATTACCTGTGATAACGGCATTGCCGCCATCAGTCAGATTGAATATGCAAAAAGTCTTGGCATGACAGTGATTGTTACAGACCACCATGAAATACCCTACGAGGAAAAAGAGGGTGAGCGAAGATATTTGAGAGTTTGTGCCGATGCTACAGTAAATCCGAAACAGCCGGATTGCAGATACCCTTTTAAACTTTTGTGTGGTGCTGTTGTGGCTTATAAATTTATTCAGGTTCTTTATACAGAACTTGGGATAATAGAAAACCGACCGGATGTGATACTTGAAAAATATATTGAGTTTGCAGCGATTGCAACAATCGGGGATGTGGTAGATTTAAAGGAAGAAAACAGAATTATTGCAAAGCTTGGACTGGAACGGGTGAGAAATACAAAAAATCTGGGGATACGTGCATTGATTGAAGTGAATAATCTTCAGGATATGGAATTATCTTCGTATCATATTGGATTTATTCTGGGACCATGTTTAAATGCCAGTGGAAGACTCGAAACAGCAAAGCTTGCCTTTGAAATGTTAAATGCTGCCGATTATGGGCAGGCAATGGAATATGCCGAAAAACTGAAGGAGCTGAATGATAAAAGGAAAGTGCTGACAGAGCAGGGAACAGAACAGGCATTAAAAGAGGCGGAGAAGTATACAGAGGATAAATTTCAGGTGATTTATCTGCCAGAAGTACATGAGAGTATTGCAGGGATTATTGCGGGAAGAATACGGGAAAAGTTGAATAAACCGGTGATTATTCTTACAAAAGCGGAAGAGGGAGTCAAAGGTTCGGGGCGTTCTATTGAAGGATGTCATATGTTTGAAGAACTGACGGCATGCAGAGAACTTCTGGATAAATTCGGTGGACATGAAATGGCGGCAGGGCTGTCCTTAAAAGAGGAGAATATTGAAACTTTAAGACGGCTTTTAAATGAAAGAACCAAGATAACAGAGGAGGATTTGATTCCAAAAATATGGATAGATGTACCGATGCCGTTTGAATATATCACCAGTTCTTTCATAAAAGAATTGAAGCTTTTGGAGCCTTTTGGAAAGGGAAATGAAAAGCCTGTATTTGCAGAAAAAGAATTAATGGTAAGCAGAGTGCTGGTGATAGGGAAAAACAAAGATTCCCTTCGGTTGACACTGACAAATAAAAGGGGATTGCCTATGACAGCACTGTTGTTTCGGCGGGCAGAGGAGTTTATGGAGGATGTAAAAGAAAGGTTTGGGGAGGAGGAAGTGAAAAAGATGCAGATGGGTTTGGAGAATATGGTGAAAATTTCAGTGATATATTATCCGCAGGTAAATGAATTTAACGGGAGAGTGGAGAATCAGATTGTGGTAAATCATTACTGCTTTTAAAGTTCAGATAATCTCTTCAAAGTGAAAGAATTGACAAAAGATTATTTTTAATCCTTTTTTGTGCTACTGGACAAAGCACTTCGCCTTTGTTATAATAAAAGAGACTTTTTGGATAAATACCATTAAATGGGAAAGGGAATTATTATGAAAATTTTTATCGGGGTATCAAATTTCGGAAATATAAAACAGGCAGAGATTGATGTCAGTAATTTTGTAGTATTTACCGGAAAAAACAACACCGGAAAAAGTTCTATGCTGCAGTTACTTTATGGACTTTTGCAGCGACTGCCAAAACTTGAGATTTTGATAGATGATTATGAAATAGATGAACACAAAGAACTGGAGCTGAAACGGGAAAAAAAGTGGTTTTTGAATTACGAAAAAAAAGTAAATTTATATCTTCAGCAAAATAAAGAGCAGATTGTGGAAAGTATTTTTCACAGACCTGTTCCTGTTGGAAATATTTATATAAAAATCACAGATATCAATGAAAAGATAACCATCCAGTTTAACAAACAGGCAGAATCTGAAACAGGACAGTATAACAGTCTGAATCCAGAGGAGATTTTGAGAAGCAATAAGCGAATACAATTGTATATAGAGGAACAAAACAGCACAACAGATGAAATTTTATATCATTCCAAAGTTTCCTTTTCTGCAGGCCAAAACAAAGAATTTGTCAAGCTTTATGTAGAGCGTGAAGTCGCAGGATTGATTTGGAATCTTTTTATGGGGAAGAAGGAATTGCTTTTTCTTCCAGCTTCGAGAACAGGGATTCAGCTTTTATATAAGAGTTTTTTTAATGGAAAGGAAAATAAAAAGCCGGCTGGCAGGATAAATCGAAGTAAAGATAAAATTCAGGAAATTGAATCAGAAATGCCTTTGCCTGTCTGGGATTTTTTGCAATTTTTATTAAACTATCATGTAAATAATAAAATGGCAAAAGACAATAAAAAACTGACAGATTTTATAGAAAATTATTTTATAGATGGCAAATTGCAACAGAAGGAAGAAGAGACTGTTTATGTTCCAAAAAATACAGACCAGAATATTCCAATTGGTCTTGCTTCGCCTGTTGTAAATGAACTGGCGCCAATTATAAAAGCTCTGACAGGAACAGCAGATTATCAATATATGTTTTATGATACCGTTGAAAATTGTCTGGATTTGGAAATGCAGAGAAGACTGGCAAGGCTTTTGATAAGGCTGAATAACAATGGAAAAAGACTGATTGTGACAACCTGCAGTGAAACGATATTGTCTGAACTCAGTCAATTGATACAGATTTCTTTGGAAAAATCTGTAAGAGATGATAGCAAAGAGAATCAAAAAGAAAAGCTGGATAAATTGAATTTGACAAAAGAAGATTTACCGGATTCAAAAAATATTCATGTATATCAATTTTCTGTTCAAAATGATGGAATGAGTATAGTAAATGAGCTGAGTTTTTCACTTAGACAAAATAAAGGAGGAGTTGTTAAGTAATTAAAAATATGAAATATATGGATAAATATACTCAAAAGTAGACCTATTATGGCAGCAAAGCTGTCACCCTGTTTAAGTCTGTCTAAAAATATAGACAAAAATATATCGTCATGATATAATATCAGAGGAAATA
>CAJUDQ010000029.1 GCA_910585215.1 uncultured Lachnospiraceae bacterium
AAAGTTCAGTTTGTTGCTGTTTCTTTTTCTTTGCGACAGCTTGTACAGTTTATCATACTTGCAAGCACTTGTCAAGAACTTTTTTTAATTTTTTTCAAATTCTTTTTTATCGACTATTTTCAAGCGACAGCTTAGATATAATAACACTTCTTCCAAATCTTGTCAACCGTTTTTTTGAATTATTTTTTCCTCATTATTGATGTCCAAAAAACACCTTATATCTTTTCCCTTTTCTTATATCGTATACAATATTCTGCAGCTGTTTACAACTCTTACATTCATATCTGTATTCCATATAAATACAATCTTCCGGAACCAAGTTTAAATGAAATTCTTTGTTGATACATCTTCTGCAGTTGTGTCCCAAAACCTGTTGCTTCAAAGTCTGATATTTCATTTTATTTTTTCTCCTTCTTCTTTTATGATATCTTTATTCTATTGTTCTAATATTTAATAATAAGTACAAACTATCTTCTGAAACCAAAAAGAATATTATTGACTTATCCGAATTGACAAAACAAAAAACCGATATTGTTAAAACCCTTGTAAATGCAATAAAAAACATTAGCAAACGTTATATCCCTTCATAGTCAAATTGAGGAATAAAGCTCTCCTCTGCAGTATTTCCTTCCTGAATAAAGCCTCTTTCCACTCCGATTTCAACTGCGTAATTCACTACCTCCTCATATTCCTCTTCTGTTACTTTTCTCATTAATTCCGGATACCTGTCAAATTGATTTACAGGAGTATATTGATTCAAAATACTGATAAATACATTATTTCCATAGGTATTATAAATATATTTCACAATATTCTTGGAATCCTCTATTGCCTGTGGGAGCACAAGATGTCTTATAATCACTCCCTTTTTTATCAGAACAGTTTCTTCCTCCTGATATTCGATAGTTCGAAAATAATTTCCTTCTCTGTAAAACACCGGTACTCCCACCTGCCGAAACATTTCTTTTATAGCAGCTGCAGCTATGGAAAAATAATCAGAAGCATTGGAATATCGCAGGCTTAACTGAACAGACATATATTTCAAATCAGGCAGATACACATCTACAAGTCCCTCAAGAAGCTTTAAAACTTCTGCTTTTTCATAACTTCCGGTATTGTAAATAATCGGAAGATTCAGGTTTTCTTTTTTTGCCTGAATCAGAGCTTTTCTAATCTGCAGAATATAGTGGGTAGGGGTTACAAGATTAATATTATTTGCACCTTTTTCCTTCAATTCAAAAAAAATTTCCACCAGTCTTTCTGTCGAAATTTCTCTTCCACTTTCTCCAAGTGCTATCTTGTGATTTTGACAATATACACATCCAAGCGGACAACCACAAAAAAATACAGCACCTGAACCATTCTTTCCTGAAATCACAGGTTCTTCCCACATATGAAGGGCGGCCCTTGCCGCAAAAATGCGGTTATCCATTTTGCAGTATCCCATCTTTCCATGCTCTCTGTCTGCATTGCAGTTTCTTGGACATAACATACAGCCCATATTACATCTGCCTCCTTACAATCGTATACTCATTTCCAAATCTAAAATACGGGCATCCATTTACTTTATTCATCATAAATCTTGCCATTTCATCTTCATCAAGGTCCATCTGGCAGATATAACATTCATACTCTTCCTCATATTCATAATACATACACATTTCACAAGTTCCCTGTTCTTTTTTTTCTGACATAGCGTCCTCTTTCCTCTATCAAAATTCCTGAATGTCATGCAGCATATTTTCCTTTCTATTATATCTGTTTCTCCTTTACACGGCAAGCTTCATTCACAATTTTTTTAGAACATCATATACTATTTTATGAACGATTTTTCTTTCGTTTTGATTATTATCAAGTGAGGAGGCCCTGCATGTCTCTCTGTATATCGATTGCAGGCGGTGATTCCCGCCAGTTTTATATGCTGTACAGACTTATAGAAAAGCTTTCCGAAAACAACGTTTCTTATTTTATAAAATGCTATCAGATTAATTTCCCCGCAAATGAATTTAAAAATTTGATAGAGGCAAATCCTGACAATATTGTGCTTTGTGACAGTATATGGGATTTATTAAAGGACTGTGATATTTTAATTGGCCCTGTTCCCTTTACCAGAGATGGCATAAATATCTTTGCCGCTGATAAATTCCCAAAAACTGCCGTTTCTGATATTATAAAACATTCTGAATATCCAAAGGTCATAATCGGAGGAAATATTCCAAAATATTTGATAAATGGAATGTCAGATTTTCCTGTATTATTTAAAGATATTATGAAGGATAAGGTCTTTGTGGAAAAGAATTGTGCACTTACAGCCGAAGGACTGCTGAAATATGTAATTGAAAATACTGCCTGTTCCATAGAAAATGCAAAAATTCTGATTGCGGGATACGGCAGATGTGGCAGAGTGATTGCAGATAAGCTGGCAGTACTTGGCGGTCAGATATCAATTTATGATAATGACCCTTCCAAAAAAGAAGGAGCAAAAAATCAGGGATATTCTTTCTGCGATATTAACGCATATGTGGATACTCCTGTTGATTTTCATTTTATTATAAATACTGTTCCTTCTCCTGTGTTTAAAGCACCATTTTTAAGAAAATTAAACAGAAATTGTGTACTTTTTGATATTGCTTCTGCATCCGGCGGATTTGACAGCGATGTTTGTCAAGGGCTTGCTCTGAAGGTGATGAAATGTCCTGGTATTCCGGGAAAAACAGCTCCTCTCAGTTCAGGCATCGCACAGGCAGAAAGCATTTTTGATTTTCTATTAAAAAACAGAAAGGAACTTATATTATGAAACATGTATTTGAAGGTAAAAATATAGGAATTGCAATGACCGGCTCTTACTGCACATATGAGAAAACCTTTGCGGCTATAGAGGCGTTAAGAGATACCGGTGCAAATCTGATTCCTATCTTTTCATTTAATGCTGCTTCTACAGACAGCAGATTCGGTACACACAAGGATTTTATAAAAATAGCGGAGGAACTGACGGGAAAAACACCGATTCTGACAATTCCTGATGCAGAGCCAATTGGTCCAAAATCAATGCTTGATATTTTGGTGATTGCTCCATGTACCGGAAATACTCTTTCCAAGCTTGCAAACGGTATTTCCGATACTCCTGTTTTAATGGCAGCCAAGTCACATCTTCGAAACAATAAGCCTCTGGTTATTTCTCTTTCCACAAATGATGCACTTGGTATGAATTTGAAAAATATAGGCATACTTCTTAATACAAAAAATATTTATTTTGTGCCATTTGGTCAGGATAATTACAGGACGAAGCCTAATTCCATGATTGCACATGTAGAGCTTCTCCCTGATACCATAGAACTTGCTTTGCAATACAAACAGCTTCAGCCTGTAATTAAAAGCCATATATTAATTAAAGAATAATATATGAAATCATGTAAAAAATACTGCAGCGAATATTATCAGGAATACGAAAAGGAAATACCAAAAAGAGTTTCAAAAGAAATTCTAAAAGGAATGATGATGGTACAAAGAAACTTAAATCAAGTGTCTTTATACCAAACAAATGGAAATTAAGAAAGAAAGGTGATGCAAAATGTGCGGAATCGCAGGATTTTATCAAGCCGATTTTGATTTTACAAAATCAGATGAATTTCTGCCACGCCTTGAAAGCATGAAGAACAGCCTTTTGCACAGGGGGCCCGACAGCAATGATACATTTTTATCAGCTCATGCGGGCCTTGCCCATGCAAGGCTTTCCATTATTGATTTAAAAGGCGGCAGACAACCAATGAAAAAAGGAATACAAATAAAAAATGACACAAGGAGTAACACAAGGAATCAGATACGTACTGCCGTTATCTCTTATAACGGTGAAATATATAATTCTTTTGAATTAAAAAGGTATCTGACAAAATATCGCTTAAACTGGAGCACGACAAGCGATACAGAAATTATCATTAACGGCTATCTGGCGGAAGGACTCTCTTTTTTTCAAAAATTAAATGGTATTTTTGCATTTGCCATTTACGATGCACGCGAAGACTGTATGATTCTTGTACGAGACAGACTTGGCGTAAAACCTCTTTTTTACTGTGAACAAAATAAAATGCTGATATTCGGCTCTGAACAGAAAGCTTTGTTTGCATATGGCATAAAGCCTGCTGCCGACAAAATAACATGGGGCGAAATCTTTGGCACCGGTCCTGCGCATACTTTGGGAAATGGAGTTTTTAATGGTATTTCCGAAGTTTTACCTGGACATATCATTGTAGCAAAGGGAAATGGAAAAGATTTTTCCTGTAAGGATATGACTTACTGGAAGCTGACTGCAAAAGAACATACAGATTCTCTCTTGGAAACGGAAGAAAAGGTAAGTACTCTTGTCTATGACAGTGTAAGACGGCAGATGATATCTGATATCCCTATTTGTACGTTTCTTTCAGGAGGTCTCGATTCAAGCCTTGTCTCTGCTATCTGTGCAAAGGAGCTGAAAAAACAGGGAAAGACTTTAAATACTTACTCCTTTGATTTTGTTGGCAATGATAAAAATTTCAAGGCAAATGCTTTCCAGTCCTCGCAGGACAGACCTTTTGCAGAAATGATGGTAAAACATATCGGAAGCCACCATACTTTTCTCGAATGTAATAATGTGATTCAGGCCGATTATCTTTATAAAGCTGTAGATGCAAGGGATATTCCCTGTATGGCTGATGTGGAATCTTCCCTTCTGTATTTTTGCAGCGAAGTTGCAAAACATCAAAAAGTTGCAATTACAGGAGAATGTGCAGATGAAATATTTGGCGGATATCCGTGGTTTCACAAAAAAGAAATGTTTGAAAAAAAGAGCTTTCCGTGGAGTCATGATATGTCCGCAAGAACCTGCCTCCTAAAAGATGAATTTATAAACGAAATCGATGCCGAAGGGTATGCACAGAGAGTATATAAGGAATCTATTGCTGAAACACCGGCACTTGCAGGAGAAGATTCTTTTGAAGCAAGAAGAAGAGAAATTTCATGGCTGAATATACGCTGGTTTATGATGACACTGTTAAACCGGATGGATAGAACCAGTATGTATTCCGGTCTGGAAGCAAGAGTACCTTATGCCGACCACCGCATTCTTGAATACGTCTATAATATTCCATGGGAAATGAAGTGTCATGAAAATATAACAAAAAGTCTGCTGATTGCTGCCGGAAAAAATCTGCTGCCGGATGAAGTGCTTCACAGAAAAAAGAGCCCTTATCCAAAGACCTATGACCCAGAGTATGAATACCTTTTAAAATCAAGGATGCTGGATATTTTATCTTCTCCAAATGAGCCGATTCATGCAATTATAGATAAGGAAAAGGTAATTTCATTTATGAATACGGCATCTGATTATGGAAGACCTTGGTATGGTCAGTTAATGGCAGGGCCGCAGATGATTGCATACATGCTTCAGGTAAATTACTGGATGAAGAAATACAACATAAAATAAAGCAAATTTCATTGATTCTTAAGTAAGATATCTTTCAGAAGCTGTCGCACTAAGCAGAACATATACAAAATATAGTCTTAGAAAAATCACTATATCCTGTACTGCCTTTTTAGTACGACAGCTCTGAAAATTTTTTATCTCAAAATTTAAAGGAGGAGAATTTTCAGCATATTTCGTTCAATTGACAGTTGCTAAAACTGTACCGGTTGATACTCATTCCACTGAGGCTGAAATTTATTCTCAAAGAACTCAATAAAAATGTCTCTACATTCTTCCAGAGAACACATTTTATAAACCAGATGTGTTCCGTCTTGCTCCTCGATTCCAAGTTCAACCTCAATTTCATCTTTCTCATTATTATAACAGGTCTGAACATAACGCACTTTGTTCTGTGCTTCTGGAGAGGTCAAGGTAAGAAACTGGTCAGGAGTATGATAAACATCCTCTAAATAGTCTTCCATTTCCTCTACTCCAAAATTTCTCAAGGTTTGCTCTTGATTTCTCAGGGTATATCCATCCTGCTTCGGTGTGTTTTCAAAAACCATTTTTGCTGCTCCTTTCATTCATCTGATAATCTTTCATATTCTGTTTCATATTGATTTTTCTGTACAATAAAACAGTCTTTTTCATCTCTCATATTTACCAGCAGATAATCTCCCGCTTTTCCTCTTTGACAGTTTCCATTTTCCTTATCCCAATGATTTCTTAACCTGAGATTCTTTGTAAGCCTTTTTGCATAATAACAGGCAGTTTTGTTTGAAATACAGGCAGTTCCGGCAGAAATAATGTCAAAATTCTCATTTGTCAGTGTATTAATAAGCTTTGGCACATATTCTGCTTCCAGTGAAAATGGAAAATCAGCATAATGATAACATCTTTCAAACTCTGTTTTATCTATCGCATGAACACAGCCACTTTTATTAATTACAATATAGGTATCAAAGCTGATATAAAAGTTCAAATTTCCATCTATATGCCGGATATAACATTCTGTTCCTTCCTGCATAATATCTGCCGGATTTATGACAAGATGCAGATTTGAAAGTTGTCTGCAGCACTCCATATCCTTTGTGATAACAGGAGTTTTTGTGGTATCAAGAAATTCATAGCTGTCCATAAACTGTCCTGTTTTCATATAAATATAATTTTCTATGGAAGTATAATCGCCAAGACTTTTTATTCTCTTTTTTTCAATAAATCCACCTGCTTTGTTTGCATGACCGCCGCCGTTTCCAACTTTATCCGTCAGAAATACAACAAGGTCCTCTGCGGTAACTCTTTCTCCACAGGTACGTGCAGAAATACGATATCCGTCATTGTCCTCTGCATAGACAATACAGGTATCTACACTGTCCACCTGAATCAGAAGGTCACTGACTACGCCAAGCATATTTCTGTCACAGGGGTTGGAACGAATATAGGCAATGCGCTGTTCTGGATTGTAATTATAACGAAGCAATGCTACTGCTGCTGTTTCCAGCTCCGAAAGAGTAAAATTGGCATTGCGCATTTTGGTAAGAATATTTTTGTCAATTTCCAGCTCATCCACCATATCAAAATCATAGGGATGTTCCATTTCACCAAACTCGTTTGTATCCATAAACAAGCCATAATATAAGGCCGTCGACAAATCCTTGTTTTTCTTTAAATCATAACCGCAGTCTTCCAGACATTTGTATATTAAAGTAGCACAGCTTCCATAGGCACTTCGGATATCTGAATAATCCACAGTATGGCCTGCATTCAAATGATGGTCTAAAACTGCAATTTTTTTAGCTGGGAATCTGGTGACATTTCCCTCTCCATATTGACAGTCTACACAGACAAGAAGCTCTGATTCAGGCATTTCACAGACATATTCTGCTGGAATATGAAGCTCCTCTACCATGATTTTCAAATTGCTTTTCATCTGATTTGTTTTGCCGGAATAAATCATCCGGACATTTTTTCCAAGTTCTTTAAAATATGTATATACACCAAAAGCAGAAGCTATGGCATCTGCATCGGGATTGTCATGACACTGAACTGTAATATTGTCATATTGTTGTAATTCTTCCAGAATATTTTTTCTCTGCATCTTAATTTTACCGCCGTTTTTCAGTGACATTATATCACAAAAATATTTACCGAATGTGCTGGTATCTTAAGTGTTGTCTTTTCTCCCTCCAGCATAAAATCCAGAGTTTGTGGAGCTACTTTCTCCGGTTCTTCAAAGGAATTTTCATCTTCCAGCTGATATCCTGACATTCTGATTAACTTTCCTGCCTTTTTCTTTCCTTCCATTCCATAAACCCAAACGGTGGTTTCCTTTTCAGAATCAGAAAGATTCACGGCCTTTAAAATAAGAGTTCCATCTTCTTTTGCGCTTGCCGATGTATACAAAGGCTCTACAAGTACCGGTTTCAGGTCTACATTATGATACTGAACCCCATCTACAAAGGTCTGAATATTCCTTCCATCCACTCTAAGTTCAAGCTCATACACCCGATTCTGCTCTACGGAAAATGTGTACTGTGCCAGACAGGAACCTCTGCCTTTGACTACCTCTGATACTGCCATATCAAGATTCTGCCATGCTCCAAGCTCCCAGAACATTTTATTTTTCTCATCCTGCTTGTTAAACTCCAGAAAGAAACCGCTTCTGCCGGTTAATTCCTTTGCCTTCATACGGATTGTATATTTGCCGGAATCTATCTCTGCCAGAACTGCATTTTTATTTTCGGCATTTACAAGCACATTTTTCGGTCTGAGTTCTTCTCCTGTTTCTTCATTTAAAATCACAATATCTGAGTACTCTACATCCGCGTTTTTATAATCCAGAGCAATCTTTCCACTCAGTTTTGATTTCTCTGGCATAATATCCACCGGTTCTTCCTCAAAGCTTATCCTGTTTTCCAGAAGACTGTCTCCCTGATAATTCATAAACAACTTCTGTACATAATAATTTGGAGTACCATAAACCTGATGATTGTTATACCATATCATATCCGGCTTCCAGTTGACATAATCCACATGACAGAGCATAGGTGCATAACAGGCAAGCGCAACCTTTCCGGCATTTCTTTCCAGTCCTATCATATAACCGGCCTCAACCAAGGCATTATACCATGTATTTCCCCATGTAGCATATTCTCCCAGAAAAACTTTTGTCTCATCCTTCTTAAAATCATCATAACGATGCTGATTTGCAATAAACCACTCCGGCGACATATAATAATGCTCGTCTATTAAATCAGACTGATTTTCTCTTGCGGACTTCCAGCCTCTTTCATATTCCCCGCCTGCCGCAAACGGACTTGCAGTATTAATAATTTTTATATCCGGATATTTTTCCTTAATGGCTTTATGAAATAATGGATATCTTTCAAAAAACGGCTCACAGACTTCCTCATTTCCAATGCCAATATATTCAAGTCCAAAAGGCTTTTCATGTCCCAGTGAAGCACGAATACCGCCCCATTTTGTAGAACTGCTGCCGTTTGCAAACTCGATTAAATCCAGTGCATCGTCAACCCATTCCTGCATTTCATCCATTGGAACAATCCTCTGATGATGAGGGTCATAGCCGCCCGGAAGTACCGGTATTGGTTTTGCGCCGATTTCTTCACAAAAACAGAAATATTCATAATATCCCAGTCCAAGCGTCTGATTATACCCCCAGTTGCTTCTTCTTGCAGGTCTTGATTCAACAGGACCAATCGTATTCTTCCAGCGGTACATGGAATCTCTGTCTTCCGAATTTAAAGAACCGTCATGGACCAGACAACCACCCGGAAAGCGCATAAATTTCGGCTTCATATCCGCTATCAGATTGGCAATATCGCTTCTCATGCCATTCTTTTTATTTTGAAAGGTATCAGATGGAAACAGTGAAATAAAATCAAGGTATATTCTTCCTTCTCCCTTGGCAGTAATACACAGTCTTGCCTCAAAGTCTTCTGTATCTGGTTCAAAACAAAGTTCGTATTTTGTCCATTCACTGGTAAGCGCCACAGACTGTTCCTCATAGATATCTCCTGCTTTGCTTCTTAAAGATACCTTTATCCCTTTTTCCATATCCTTTTCCCGCTTTGCATAACAGGAAAATTGATACTTTATTCCCTTCCTTAAAGGAATACCGCTTCCAAACCCAAGATTCCTGATTCCGGCCTGTTCGACAGTATTTTTCAGCTCCATTACCAGATAATGGGGATTTTTTTGATTGACAGGGTCTGTATCTTCAATAGAAAAAGCTGCATTTTCTTCTGAAATTTTTTCCCATGCCGTAAAAGAATGATAGTTTCTGTTGTCGATTGGTGAAAATTCAAACGAACGGTTTTGTATTAATTCCGCATATAAACCGCCGTCTGCTGCGTGATTGAGGTCTTCAAAAAAGATACCGAACATATCGCCCATTTCTTCGGTCTTTTTATCCGACCAGATTTCCCATTTACTGCTCATAAAATTACCTCCTGATTTTAACAAAAATAATATAGAATATTATCAAACTCCATTTGACGACATTATATCTCCAAGGAAGCACGCGGATGCGTGCGCAGGTCATCAAACTCCATTTGACGACATTATATCACTAATCAGAAAATTTTACAGCATTTATTTTTTTATTTAAAAGAATTTGTTTTTTGGCGGGTTATCCACACAACTCATGCATAAGTTCATGTACTGACATGATTTTATTTATTCTGCCCACATTGGCCCCGCAAAAAATAAGTCCGTTATCTATATCTCCCTTTACTGCATCCGTCAGTGCTTTTGTAATACAATATGGAACCTCTGCCGGATTGCACTTTTCCAGACATTGATAGCATTTTTTAATTGTCTGTCTTGTCGTCTCAAGACGTTCAATAAATTTATTATGAAGTGCGCGTCCCGGCATACCCACTGGACTTTGCACAATTTCAATATCTTCAGGTGTTGCATTTATATATGCCTGTTTATACTCTGGTGCTGCATCGCACTCATACGTAGCTACAAAACGGCTGGCAATCTGAACCGCATCCGCGCCCAGTGAAAATACATGTTCTATATCCTGTTTATCATAAATTCCACCTGCTACTGCTACCGGAATTTTACACTGATATCTGTCTTCATATTCTTTTTTACAGGCAATGATTTTCTTTATTTCTTCCTCATAGTCCAAATGCTCAATATCAGAAAGCTGCTCTCTGGAAAATCCCAGATGTCCTCCTGCTTTTGGACCTTCTATTACAAGTAAATCCGCTGTCTGATTATATTTTTTTGACCACATTTTCAATATGATTTTTGCTGCTTTTTCTGAAGAAACAATAGGTGCAAGTGCAGGAATATCTTCTTTTTTGCATTGAAACTCCTCTGCCGCTTTTTTTACAATATCCGGCAAATCTACTGGAAGACCAGCACCGCAGATAATCACATCGGCTCCGGCCTTTACTGCAGCCTTTACATGTTCTTTGTAATGCTTCAGAGCCACCATAATATTGACACCTACAAGACCGGCACCTTTTGCAATCTCTTTCGCTTTTTTTATATGTTTCTCAATCGCCCGAAGATTACATTCCGCCTGATTGTTTTCAAATCCTTCCTCATCATATCCAATTTGGGCAGTAGAAATAATACCTACTCCCTTTTCTGCCGCCACTGCTCCTGCCAGAGAAGAACGACTGATGCCAACCCCCATTCCTCCCTGAATTACCGGATATTCTGCTGTCTTATTTTTAATAATAAGTTTATTCATTGTCTGTTTCACTCCTTATACCATAAAACATCTATTATACTTCAGACCGCCAAATCATTTCTGGCAGTTCAATATCTGTGCCGGATATTAGTATAATCAATACCGTTTGTCATGTCAATATATTATAGTAATATTTTACAGATTATAAGGATATCACAATTACTATATATAGTTTTTAATACTACTTAAAACAGTTTACAAAAAACCTACCAGCTGCAATCATAACGCAACTCATTCCAGCGATATAACACCTTTTCACTGTATATAATTATCTCGCACTCTGAATGATAAGGTGCTCTGTCAAACCATACCCAACATTTAAAAAGAAAAGATTCATGACTTTTATATTGTGTCAGAAACTCTATCCTGAAATTTCCTGCATTAACCATATCTCTGAAATTTATCAGCTCCCAATCATTACGAATAACTGTCCCTTTTTTCGTTTTGTTGAATATGAAAATTTCAATTCCTTTTTTATCAAAAATCTCAAAATCTACCTGAGAAGAATTTGTCAAAACTGTGTTATCTGAATCATTCAAAGAATGATATTGTGTTATCCAAAATCCATCAGGAAAAATAAAAGATAAAATACCATTGTCAAAGTTTATTTTTTCTGCGCAGCAGTCGTGAAGGCTGATACAACTGTCATCTAAATCACAATGCTTATACATGAAATCTCCCTTCCTGTAACTATTCTGATTGATTGATTTGTTTTTCCATTCTGTAATAAGTCCCAGCGTATGTAAATAGCGGACTATCCTCAGGATATTATTCAGTACTGCCTGTACTTTCGCGGCGAACACCCTTTTATTTTCTTAAACTGTCTTGAAAAATGTTCCTGATTTTCATATCCGCAGCTTCTCGCAATTTCCAGTACAGATTCATCTGTTTCGAGCAAAAGCCTTGCAGCATGCTCCACTCTTCCTTTAATCACATCCTGATTAAAGGATACTCCAAAAAATGCCTTGTAAATATGCTGAAAATAAGATGTGCTGATATTCAGCTTTTTGGCGGTTTCCCATGCACTGTCCGGCACATATTCATAATTCAGTATATCTTTTCTGATTTTTGCCAGCTCCTTCATATATTTATTGACCGCTACTCCTCCATTGACTGTCAGCTTATACAAATCACTGAATTTATAAAATAATACACTTACCTTTTTATCCATAATAATTTCATGTTGTTCTCCAGTATTGAAATATTCCACATATAAATCTCCAATCATATTTGTCACTGCCTTGCTGTCCACAAGCTTCATGGGCGTATCAAAGGGAATATCCAGCTTTTCGAAAAAATTGTCATAAAAGTCAAATTCCAGATGTATCCAGTCATTGACAAAATCTCCCCCCATACTTCGATAAATCTGTGGCTCTCCTTTTTTGAACAGCAAAAAAGTATCCTCCGGAATCTGCCTGTATTTGCCGTCAAGCATAACCTCCGCAGGGCATCGGAAATAAAGAAACAGATATGTTCCGTTTCCTTCCATCCGGTTTACATCTATTCCTCCAAAATTTGTAAAATGAAACCCCATTTGTGTTACATGAATCATAGGCTTACTTTCACCATCACTCCTTATTGACATTCCTTATTATCATTCCTTTGTTATTATTTTTAATTGCTGTTTTCTGGTATCTTGTATTTTTATTTATAAATTTTTTCTGTATCAAGTAAAACAATAACTAAAAAAGTCATATTTTAAGCTACTATCATCATAGACTTATCTTTTTCAATTCATTATAATAAATATTGTAACCACGAAAGTACAAGATTTTGTTTCTCATTATCAAGTACATGTCTCTTTAACTCTATTATAGCAAAAAAAATCAGAAAAGCAACTTATAGGAGGAATTTTATGCGAAAAAAAGAAGTGAAGTTACTCAGCATACTTTTGTGTGCATCTCTTCTGGCTGCGACCGGCTGTTCAAAGTCTGACAAAGACGAAACACAGGACACCACCAAAAAGACAGTAAATGAAAAACCGTCTCAATCAGAAGCAGAAACAGAAACAAAGGCAGAAGTTTATGGAGAAGCCGGCCAGTTAGCCGCCTATGATAAGGCAAAAGCAAATTATACTCTGGATATTGATTCTTCTGTCAAAGTACATGATATCAGCGATTTGCTTTATGGCATCTTTATCGAAGATATCAACTTTGCCGCAGACGGCGGCTTATATGCAGAAATGGTTCAGAACCGTTCCTTTGAGTTTACCAGTCTTGCAGCAAACAATGAAAAACATGCGTGGTCAGATGTTGGAACTGTCACTGCCACTGTGACCAAAAATGATTCTCAGGGAGGTCTGAATGTAAACAACACCAACTATATGGTAATTGAAAATACCTCCACTGCACCTGCCGGAATCGCAAACAAGGGATTTCTTGACGGTATGGCTGTTACAGAGGGAGCAAACTATAAGTTTTCTGTCTATGCAAAGGGCTTGGACGGATATACCGGACCTGTTCAGGTTTCTATTATGAATGGTACAGAAAGCGTTGCCAGTGGAACGATTGAGGCTATTACTTCCGAATGGGCAAAGTATGACCTTACTCTTACCTCCTCTGCCACTTCATACAAAGGCGTTACTCTTCAGGTGACAATTAATACCGGAAAAGCTGCGATAGATATGGTTTCTCTGTTTCCAGAGGATACATACAAAGGGCGCGAAAATGGCCTGAGAAAAGACCTTGCAGAGAAACTGGAAGCTCTGAAACCGGCATTTTTAAGATTTCCGGGCGGTTGTGTAATTGAGGGAGCCACTCTTGATGTTGCTTATGACTGGAAAGATTCTATCGCTACCGGACCTGACGGTGAACCACTGCAGTTTAATGGACACTATGGAGATGTGGCCGCCAGAAAGATGGGACAAAATATCTGGACAGACGAGCGTGCAACAAATGACCCATATCCTTCTTTTATGTCTTATGGTCTTGGATTCTATGAATATTTTCTGCTGGCTGAAGATATTGGAGCAATCGGTGTTCCTGTTGTAAACTGCGGTATGTGCTGTATGGGTCAGTCCAACGGCGCCGGACCTGCGGTGGGAACCCCTGAATTTCAGCAGTATGTTCAGGATGCTTTGGACCTTGTGGAATTCTGCAAGGGTGATACCTCTACAAAATGGGGTGCTGTCCGTGCTTCTCTTGGACACGAAGAGCCGTTTGCATTAAAGTATATCGGTATTGGAAATGAACAGTGGGGCAACGAGTTCTTCAAACATTATGAAGCATTTGTAAAGGCATTTGAAGACGCAAAAGTTTCCAATCCTGATTTGTATGGAGATATTGAGCTGATGTTCTCTGCTGGTATTGATGATGGAGACAGCGGGGCAGATTATATGTATGCCTATGAGGAAGCTGCAAGATGGCTGTCTGCAAATCCAGGCAAGACAATCAACGATTACGCCGGAGCCATTGACCACCACTACTATAATGACCCTGCATGGTTTTTAAATCACGCGGATTATTATGATGAAAAAAATTACAGCAGAGATACAGAAAATATGACAAAAACCACCTTTGGCGGCGGCATCAATGTATTTCTTGGAGAATATGCTGCAAAATCAAATAATCTGAAGGCGGCTCTTTCAGAGGCTGCTTATATGACTGGTCTTGAGCGAAATGGAGATATTGTGGTAATGGCGGCCTATGCACCATTATTTGGAAATCTGACTGCAACACATTGGGCGCCGGATTTAATCTGGTTTAATAACCATACCTCTACAGCTTCTATCAATTATTACATGCAAAAGCTGTTTGCCACAAATGCAGGTTCTTCATTATTGAAATCCGAATTTGTCGGTGCAGATATTGAAGATAGACCATTTTCAGGAAAAGTCGGAGTTGGTACATGGAGTACTTCTGCCAAGTTTGACAATGCAAAAGTTGTGGATAACAAAACTGGTGATGTTCTTGCAGAAGATGATTTTTCAGAGGAAAAAAGTCTTAAAAACTGGAATCAGGTATCTGACGGAAACTGGAGCATAAAAGACGGAGAGCTGATTCAGAGCAGTACATCTACAAATACCAATGCTTTTGGAAACACTGGTACAGTGACTTATTTTGGCGATACCAAGTGGAAAAATTATACCTTTACTGTAGAAGCTACAAAAACCGGAGGAGAAGAGGGATTTTTGATTCCATTTGCAGTACAGAGCAATAAAAACAATTTCTTCTGGAACATCGGCGGATGGGGAAATACGGTTTCTGCTCTTCAGGAGGTAAAGGACGGAGGCAAATCTGGTCAGCTTTCAGGAACTACAAAAGACTGTGTATTAAAAACAGGTACAAAATATCAGTTAAAAGTAGTTGTAGAAGAAACAAATGTAAAGTGTTATATTGATGACGAGCTTTATATTGATTATGACCTTCCTGAAACTGCAAATGCAGAAAGCTATCAGGTAGTGAGCACAGATGAAACCGGAGATATTATTGTGAAAATGGTAAATGTAACACAATATGCAAAAACATTTGCCATTAATATTGAAGGAGCAGAGACAATTGGAGATACAGCTTCCCTTCAGGTCGTTGCCGGTACAAATCTCGATAATGATAATATCCTTGGACAAGAAGAAGTGGTAACCTTAAAGGAATCGGAACTGTCAGGAATTACCAAACAGTTTAATTATACAGTTCCGCAGTATTCCGCGACTGTAATGAGAATAAAAACAAAATAATACAAAAACAATTTTATATTGTTAAGTTAAAAAAGGAACTGCCTTATTTGCAGTTCCTTTTCATTTCTTATATTTGAAAGAAAATTTTTACAATTTTAAAGTGTTTTATTCTTTTTGAAATTTTAGATAGTACTTGAAAATCAGAAGGCGATATGATAGAATTAATTTAGTTGAGTAAAGTATACTAATTTAGTCTGAAAAACTAGTAAAATGGCAAAGGAGAAGTTGATATGTTTAACAAAGAAAGAATTGAGAAAAGACTGACAAAGACTTTTCTTATGGTGTCTTCAATTACAGCGCTGGCTGCGGTGATAGGCATTATTACAATGATGATTTTGGTGGTACAATATTCCGATGCATTGGAGAATTATGGTTTTGCCCAGGGAGATATCGGCAAAGCCATGTTTGAGTTTGCAGATACAAGAAGTGCATTGCGTGGAACAATTGGATATGAAGACCAAGATGCCATTAATGTCATGCAAAAGCAGCATAAAGAAAATAAAGCGCTGTTTCAGGAGTCTTTTGAAGAAATAGAAAAGACAATTGTATCAGAAGATGGAAGAACTACCTATGACGAGATTAAAAAAGAACTTAATTCATACTGGACACTTGACAACAAAGTTATGGAAATTGGCGCAACCGAGGACCAGGAGCTTTGCAGACAGGCGCAGGACATGGCGATTAATGAACTGGGACCTTTATATGAAAATATTTATTCCAAACTGGAAGAATTACTGAATGTCAAGGTGACAGAAGGCGATAAGCTTTCCAGTCGTCTGAATATTATAAGCATAATACTGGCAGTCATGATTGCTGTGGTACTTGTAGTATCAATGTTAATTGCAGTACATATGGGCAGAAGCATTGCACGCGGAATTGCCCGGCCTCTGAAAGAACTTGGAAAACGATTTTCCACTTTTGCAACGGGCGATTTGTCCTCTGCTTTTCCAGAGACAAACGCTGACGATGAGGTATCTGATATGATAAAACAGGCTACCGACATGGCTGATAACTTGAATATAATTATCAATGATGCCGGAGAACTGTTAGGCAAAATGGCAGAGGGAAATTATGCAATAAAAACTCAGATGCCAGACAGATATACAGGTGATTTCTCCCGTCTGCTCGAGGCAATGTGGAATATGAAAATACAAATGACTACCACATTGGAAGCAATCGGAGAAGCTTCTGAACAGGTAGCAGCAGGTTCCAGCCACATTGCCGATGCGGGACAGGCACTGGCTGAAGGTTCAACAGAGCAGGCCAGTGCAGTACAGGAACTGCATGCATCTATTGTAAATATTACAGAAACAGCAGTAAAAAGTATGCAAAATGCGGAAGATTCTTATCAACAGGCACGCCACTATGCAGATGATGCAGAGAAGAGCCGTGACCAGATGGAAGCCATGATGGCAGCTATGGAACGAATTAACCAGACATCAAATAAAATAGGCAATATTATTTCAGAAATAGAATCCATTGCCTCGCAGACAAATCTGCTGTCATTAAATGCTTCCATCGAAGCGGCAAGAGCAGGAGATGCAGGACGGGGCTTTGCAGTAGTAGCTGACCAAATCAGAGATTTGGCAGACCAGAGCGCCAAGGCTGCTATCAGCACAAGAGAATTAATCGAAGGCTCCTTGCAGGAAGTTGCAGAAGGCAGTCAGGCAGCCGAACAGGCTTCCACTTCTATTCTGAGTGTTGTTGAAGGTATGAAACAAATTGCAGATACTTCAAAGGAACTGAGCTTAATGGCTGAAACTCAGGCAGCAGCGATGAGGGAAGCAGAAAAAGGAGTCAATCAGATATCCGAGGTGGTACAAAATAATGCCGCTACTGCTGAAGAATCCTCAGCAACCAGTGAAGAGCTGTCCGCGCAGACTATTTCGCTGAATGAACATATCAGCAAATTTATTTTAGAATAAAAACCATTATTTTCTAAAATAAGTTCTTCTCTGAAACATCTTGAGATGCTTTAAAAGGGGACTGTTGGATTAAGTGTTATGCTTAATCCAACAGTCCCTTTGATAGTATTCAAAACAGAAAAAACTATTCTCTAAAGAGAATAAATGTTTTGATATTTCTTTTTAAAATATCTAATCAGAGGCTTGGCGCTGATTTCTTTCCCACATACTTTCTGAAGCACTTCTTTCGGCTCTCTGCTGCTTCCATACTGGTGAATATTTTCATTCAGCCAGTGTGTAATCTTTTTTATTTCACCATTTGCAAGTATATCATCCACACATCCCAGTTCCTCTTCTATTTTTTCCAGAAACATTCCATCGTAAATAGAACCTAACAGATAAGAAGGAAAATACCCAAAGGCTCCACCACTCCAGTGTGTATCCTGCAAAGCTCCTTCACTGTCCCTTTGTGGTGTTATGCCGAGATATTCCTGCATTTTTTCATTCCATCTTTTCGGAATATCCGAGAGCTCCAGCTTTCCGGAAAAAATTTCTTTTTCAATTTCATATCGGATAATAATATGAAAACAATACGTAACTTCATCGCTGGAAGTTCGTATGAACGATGGCCGGACTTCATTGATTTTCTGATAAAAAATTTCCAGCGGAATCTCTTTAAAGTTTGGAAAAATCTCACTAAGCTTTCCATATATCGGCTTCCAAAAGTTTATATTATGACCCAGAATATTTTCAAAAAATCTTGACTGACTTTCATGAAGCCCTAAGAAACGACAGCTAAACAGAGGGGTTTCATCAAATTTGTCACTGACATGCTGTTCAAAAATACCATGTCCTCCCTCATGAATCATACTGAATATGGCATCGATAATATCCTCTTCTGTATAGTGGTCCGTTAATCTTACATCCTTATTGGAAAGTGCAGTTGTAAACGGATGCTCACTTTCTGCCATTACTCCCGAATCAAAAGAAAATCCGATATACTCCAGTAAATATCTTGAAAATTCTTTCTGCTTGTAAATATCATAACTTCCACAAAACTTCTCTTCTGTTTCCTGTTTGAATTTTTGTTTTTTCTCCGTGATTTCCTTTACAAGCGGAAGTAATTCCTGTTTTATCTCTTCAAACAGACCATCTATAATTTCTCCTGACATTCCCTCTTCATTATTGTCAAGAAGCACCTCATACACTTCTCTTCCACCACTTTGATATTTTGCAAGCTGCTTCGTCATTTCAATAACCTTTTTTAAATATGGTTCGAACTGCTTATAATCATCTGCTCTTTTTGCCCTCTGCCATATATCTCCCGCTTTCGCTGTCAATACGCTGTATTCTTCATAAAAATCTACCGGAACATTTTTATCCCTGTCATAATACTTCTTCGCCTTTCGAATAACAGTTTTCTGATACTCTTCCAATTTTTCATATTCAGAAGGTTCCAAAAGCTGATTTAACAACTCTCCCATCTGTTCGGAGGTTTCAAGCTCAAATTTTTTGGCGGAAATTGTTCCCATGCAGTCTACCAGACCATCTACTCCCGTATCCGGCACTTGTGTCTGTAAATCCCATTCTATCAGAGCCGCTACCCTTTCATAATCTCTGACCTTTTTGTAATACTGTAAAAATTCTTCATATTTTGACATCTCTACTCTATATTCTCCATTTCATTTCTGATATTCCTTTATTATTCCGCAGACAAATAAGATTATACAGATACATTTTCAAATTGTACCGGCACATTTATATTTTACTACTGCAAAAAATTCTCTTACCATATAATTGACAAATAAAATTTTATCTGATTGAGCAGAAATTCCACTGATTTCATAACCGCTTTTTTTACATACAGCCACCGCGCGGTACACATGAAAATTATTTGTAACAACACCTACCTCGGGTGATTCCTTCGTTGAATGTTCCTTTATTTTTTTCATGGAAAACTCAATATTCTCTGCAGTATTTACGGATTTATCTTCCATAATAATCCGTTCTTCACTGATTCCATATTCTATCAGATAATCCTTCATACACTGTGCCTCTGATAAATCCTCCCCCTTTCCCTGTCCTCCTGAAACAATAACAACCGTATCCGGATTTTCATCAAGATACTCACATGCCTTTTCCAGCCTTTTTCTCAGTGACTTTGTAATTCTAGTTCCCCTTACCTGCGCGCCAAGTACAATGACATAATCAAGATTTTCCTTTGGTTTTGAAACCATTCCTGAAACAATGCATCCTTCCACTGCCAGAAACACCAAAAGTATAAGGCAGAAAAACATAATTGCCGATGATTTAAACCACGTTGGAAACCTTATCTGCTTTCTTGCCAGTACCGACGGTAACACTGCCAGCATTGCAAAACAAATGACTGCTGCCAGCCATACCGATGCAAATGCTGTGTGTATCCCCGCATAACTCACCATAATAATATAATATCCAAAGCAAATTCCTGCCATAATCCCGAAAATAACTGTTATTGCCATAATCCTTATCCCTCTCCACCGAAAAAAGAGGCAGGTCGCGCCTCTTTTCCCCTGTTATTAAATATTGTCATTATTCTCTATTTTTATGCTATTTCCATAAATCAAGTCCTCCAAAGAGATGCTTTCCAGATAATCGTCAATTACTTTATCCAGTCCCTTCCACAGAGGCAGAGTAATACATTCCTCTGCGCGTTTACAGATATCTGCCCCGTTCTCCAAACAGCTCACCGGAGCCATACTCCCCTCTGTCAGCTTTAAAATAGCTCCAATCGTATATTCACCACTGTTTTTTGAAAGCCGGTATCCTCCACTTTTGCCCCTCAAGCTTTGTACATAATCCGCCCTGTTTAAAATTCCCACAATCATTTCCAGATATTTCATGGAGATTTCCTGTCTGGCAGCAATTTCCTTTAAAGATATAAATCCCTCATCTCTATGCTGTGCCAAATCAATCATTACTCTCAATGCATACCTTCCCTTAGTTGAAACCTTCATACCAAATCTCCTGTTTTTTCATTCTGTTCATTCCCCATATGAGGTCTTTTGTTTCATTACTATAATACAATCAGCAAATAAATACAATAGAAAAATAACAATAACCGGAAAATTATAGACTTCCAATTATAATTTCCCGATTATCGCTGCAACTATTGTTTTTAATTTTTATTGCACTGCTTTAAATGCTTCCTCAAGGTCTTCAATAATATCATCAATATTTTCTGTGCCAATGGATAATCTCACGGTATTTAATCTGATTCCCTGCTCTTCAAGCTCTTTTTCATTAAGCTGTGAATGAGTCGTAGATGCCGGATGAATCACAAGGGACTTTACATCTGCTACATTTGCCAGCAGCGAAAACAGCTCAAGATTATCAATAAATTCCTTTGCCTTTCTGTCATCACCTTTGATTTCAAAAGTAAAGATAGAACCGCCACCATTTGGAAAATATTTTTTATACAGTCTCTGCTGTTCTTTATTCTCTGATACTGAAGGATGATGTACCTTTTCCACCTGAGGATGACTGTTAAGGTAGCTTACTACCTTCAGAGCATTTTCTACATGTCTCTCTACTCTTAAAGAAAGAGTTTCCAGCCCCTGAAGGAAAATAAATGCATGAAATGGAGAAAGTGTGGCACCTGTATCACGAAGCAGAATTGCTCTTATTTTTGTAACAAATGCCGCTGCACCGGCTGCTTTTGTAAAAATAACCCCGTGATAGCTTGGATTTGGTTCCGTGAGTGCAGGAAATTTTCCACTTGCTTCCCAGTCAAATTTTCCACTGTCAACAATCACACCTCCTATGGTTGTCCCATGTCCTCCGATAAATTTGGTGGCAGAATGAACCACAATATCTGCTCCATATTCAATCGGTCTTACCAGATACGGGGTGGCAAATGTATTATCAATCACAAGCGGTATTTTATGAGCATGCGCAATCTCTGCTATTTTTTCAATATCTACTACATCAGAGTTTGGATTTCCAAGCGTCTCTATAAATACGGCTTTTGTATTCTCCTGAATGGCCTGTTCCACTTCATGATAGTCAAACGGGTCAACAAAAGTAGTTGTTATTCCATAAGCAGGCAGCGTATGCGCAAGAAGATTATAGGTTCCGCCATAAATATTCTTTGCTGAAACAATATGGTCTCCATTCTGTGCAAGATTTTCAAAAGTATAGGTAATCGCCGCCGCACCGGATGCTACTGCGAGCGCTGCCACACCGCCTTCAAGCGCTGCAATCCTCTGTTCAAAGACATCCTGTGTAGGATTTGTCAATCTTCCATAAATATTACCTGCATCTGTCAAATTAAATCTTGCCGCTGCATGTTCACTGTTTCTGAATACATAGGAAGAAGTCTGATAAATCGGCACTGCTCTCGCATCTGTCGCCTGGTCCGGCTGCTCCTGTCCTACATGAAGCTGCAAGGTTTCAAATTTTAAATTTCTTTCTGAATATGTTTTTTTGCTCATAATATGCCTCCATTTTAAACCGTATTTTATTTCCTATTGTTTTAGTAGGTTATTTATATCATAACACCAATTGATATAATTGTAAAGTTATTTTTTAGCAAATTTACAATTATATAAGTATTTTTCACATATCCTGAAAAATTTCCTGTAAAACAACGTCAAAAGGAGCCTGAAAATACAGCTTCAAGCTCCTTCGACTGGACAATCAATACAAACGTTTGTCTCATCATTCACTTTTATTTTATTTCAGCTATTGAATATCCGTTTTTCATCTTTTCATGCCCACCCTATTCTTTACTCCTTCTGCTTTTGCAACTGCCTGATTTTTATTTCTCTATTCACGCTTCTAAAATATTTTTGTTGCAGTTGCCTGTCTATAATTACAGAAGTTCAAAATATAATTTTTCTACTTTTACTGCTACCTCCCTTTTTACTTATTTCTACATAGACCATTATACAGGATAGATGTATTAAAAGTGTATGGAAATTGTCATCAAGTTGTAAAAATTTCAAATTTTGAGTTTTTTCGTCAAAAATCTACAATTTTAATCAATTTATAACATTATAATTACTTTTTAAATTTGTTATTATTGTGCAATCTGTATAAAATCTGTCAAAAATTTCCTCCATTGACTTTCCTGCAAAAAGCTGATAAGATTAAACTTGTGTTTTTTATATACAGAAAGGAGCTTTGACATGAACAATACCTACACATGCTTTTCCGCCTTTTATGATTTATTTATGGATAATATTGATTATGTACAATGGGGCGAATATCTTCTATCACTTTTAAAAGAATATGATATACGTTCTGGCCTTGTTCTTGAGCTTGGCTGTGGAACTGGCAATATGACGGAGTTTCTGGCCGCAAAGGGCTATGATATGATTGGACTTGACAGCTCCTGTGATATGCTTGACGCCGCTATGGAAAAAAAATCCATAAGCGGACATAACATCCTTTATCTCAATCAGGATATGCGTGAATTTGAATTATATGGAACGGTAGCTGCTGTCGTAAGCATTTGCGACTCTCTTAATTATATCACAAAATACGAAGAACTTGTAACTGTTTTTAAACTTGTAAACAATTATCTTGACCCAAAAGGGCTTTTTATTTTTGATATGAATATGGAAGCAAAATTCAAAACCATTAACGATGCCGTTATTGCGGAAAACCGTGAGGAAGCCAGCTTTATCTGGGAAAATACCTACTATGAAGCGGAGCATATCAATGAATATGAGCTGACTATTTTTGCCCGCTGTGATGATGAAAAATATGAAAAGCTTACAGAAATTCACTATGAGCGCGCCTATTCTCTTGAGGAAATAAAAGCAGCCTTACAGGAAGCGGGCATGACCTTTGTAGCTTCGTATAATGCTTTTACCCGCCAGCCGCCAGATAAAAACAGTGAACGAATTTATATTGTTGCACAAGAAAATGGAAAACAAACCGCTTAAAATTTAAGAAAGAATGAGGAATATTATGTCGGATTATATTGTAAGAGCTACTGCGGCAAACGGACAGATTCGCGCATTTGCTTCTACTACAAAAGAACTGTGTGAAACTGCCAGACAGATTCATGGTACAAGCCCTGTAGGAACTGCCGCACTTGGCCGTCTTTTGACCGGTGCGGGAATGATGGGAAATATGATGAAAAATAAAGAAGATTTACTGTCCATTATTTTAAATGCAGACGGACCTATGGGCAAAACCGGCGTGACTGCAAATGCCAATGCGGAGGTAAAAGGATATATCAGCAATCCGGATTTTCAAAATCCGCTGAATTATTTTGGAAAACTTGATGTCGGAGGCGCTGTTGGAAATGGAACATTAAAGGTCATAAAAGATATGGGCCTGAAAGAACCATATATTGGACAGACTGCATTGATTACCGGTGAAATTGCAGAAGACCTTACCTACTATTTTGCTACCAGTGAGCAGGTACCTACCTCTGTAGCTCTTGGAGTTCTGATAAATACAGATAATTCTGTCAAGCAGGCAGGGGGTTTTATTATACAGCTTATGCCTTTTGCTGAGGACAGTGTGATTGACCAACTGGAAACTAACATAAAGGAACTTACCAGTGTTACTGCATTGCTTGAGGAAGGTCTTTCGCCGAAACAGATACTCAAGAAAATACTTGGAAAATTCAACCCTGAATTTAGCGAAACCATACCTACCTGTTACAAGTGCAACTGTAGCCGCGAAAAGGTATCAAAAGTACTGTTAAGTGTTGGCAGAAAGGAACTGGAATCCATGATTGCAGATGGCGAACCGATAGAAGTCAAATGCCATTTTTGTAATACCTGTCATGTCTTTTCGATAGACGAATTAAAAAAACTTCTCACATACAGTCAGCAGAGTCATTCCTGAATCTATAAAAAATGCTGTCCTTTTTGGACAGCATTTTCATTTATAATCCGTAAAACAATCGCTCATTCACATAAAAAAACGAAAACCTTAATAAAAAAATATAACGAAATTCTATACTGAAAAGGCACATCATTTAACCCTGTGATTATAATCTTGTTACGTTTACAGCCTGAGGTCCTTTTGCTCCCTCTACTACTTCGAAATCAACCGAAGCTCCTTCTTCTAAAGACTTAAAGCCGTTGGATACAATTCCTGAATAGTGAACGAACACATCGTTTCCTGTCTCATCTGAAATGAACCCGTAACCTTTCTGGTTGTTAAACCATTTAACCGTACCTTTCATAGCGTACCTCCAAGAATATAAATGTGATTCCGGACTTTATGTCTGGGACCTTTTTATAGAATACCACAACTGCCCGATTCTGTCAATGAAAATAAACACAAGAAAAATAGAATCTTGTACATTTTATTCTTGAAGAATGATACAAATAAAGGTATACTTAACTATAACAAATTCAAACTATTACACAGAAAATGGTGGCCTTATGAAACGACTAAAAAAAATCAATATTTTGTGGAGAATCCGCATCCTATCCCTGCAACA
This sequence comes from uncultured Lachnospiraceae bacterium, assembly GCA_910585215.1. Lineage (GTDB taxonomy): Bacteria > Bacillota > Clostridia > Lachnospirales > Lachnospiraceae > CAG-303. The sequence goes on from CAJUDQ010000029.1 coordinate 25,198, forward strand.
TATCATTCTTCCTTCTGTGATTATTATTGCGGCATTTTCACTGCTGAATTTCATAGATTTTGACAGTGTGTTTTCTCCTACATTATATAAAAATTCCTTTGATGCATATTCCGCTTACACAAAGGGCAGCAATAATGTAACTGTGACAATCGAAACATTAAAATATACCGGATACAATATTATGAAGGGCGAAAAAGTAGTATCTGTCTACTACTATGATTTATCCAGTGAACGTTGCATGTTTTATAAGCTGGATATGACTTATGATTCTGTTGAAAATATTCCAAAGGTTTTAAACAATGTTACCATCTCTGCCCGATTTAAAGAGCTTGACGGATTGACAAAAACCATGATGGAATCGTTTGTTCAATCCATAGACTGGACATACGATGCCCTGTTGTCTATCGCCTTTCCGGTAATTATGGATGAACGGGAATATAACCCGAATTTTTATTATATCCTTTATGGATTTATTGTAATTTGTATTTTTTACAGCTTATATCTGGCAGCAGTAAATCTGATACTGGTAATTGCCCCGTATCTGCATCCCGCTTATTTCAGAATAAAGCCCTATTATAAGGATATTCCCTATTTTCAGATGATTGATTTTATTAACGATGAATTTGAAGAAAATACACTGGTAGTATCAGGCCCCATGTATATTACAGAATCCTTTTTTATCAATCTTGGGCGACATGAAGTCTCCATTATGCCATTGTCACAGGTAGTTCTTGCCTATGAACATGGAGAGCTGCTGTCCTTTTTTGGGATTCATCTGAAAATTAACCATACGCTTTATCTGCGAGGCTTTAAAAATATTCGCATTCTCGCCTCCAGACAGCAGTCTATCAATGTAACTACTGTTACAGATTATATCAGAGACAAGTATCCAAATATTATCTGGGGACATACAAAGGAAAATATGAAGGCATATAAACAAATTCTTGCTACAGAAAAAGCAACAGAAAAAACAGTCAAAGAAGACAAAAAATCTTATGAAACCAAAAAGAGAAAGAGGAAGGTCAGATAACAGCCCTCCTCTTTCTTCCATTTCTATTATCAAAATAGTTGTTTTTTCTTTTATCGATTTAAATATCATATTTGGCTGCAAGCTGAGCCGGAGGAAGCCTTAACATTTTTTGAATCGGCAGAATTCCAATCGCTATATTAAACACATAAATCATCAGTATCGTAGCTGTCAACAGATACCACGGATAATAAAACTCATATCCTGCTGTCGGCACCTGAGCAATCACATAGGATATCAATACAGTCAACAGTGCTCCTATCAGAGAGGTTTTCGTTGTAATCAGAAAATTTTCATAGGCAAACATGCCTATAATACTATATTTTGATATTCCAATCATACGATAAACGCCTAAATCCTGCATCCTTGAGACAGCATTGGCCTTCATCATAAAATACAGAATTACCATTGTAATCACACCGATTGTCACCATCATAAGGACTCTGGCACCGATTTTCTGTCGTCTTTCCATATTGTAGGTATCTAATGTATCCTGATATTCATTTACAATAGTGACTGTCAACTTCTGTAATGTTTCCTCCGGTATTGCGCTTCTGATGTTTTTTATTGCACGGTTGACATCAGTATCTTTCATATAGATATAACATTGTTTATACCTGTCTATAATTGTCTTGGCCATAAACTGACAGGAATCATCAGAAATAATATAATCAACACCATATTTGGCCGGAAAAGAACCTGTTACTACATAGCGCATCCTTTCCGTCAAAAAATCCTCATAGGAATATTCCTGATAAGCTCCTGCATATTCCGGCAGGTTATCCCTTTTGCCCTTGTACTCTTCAAAAGTCATTCCCAGTCTTGCAACCTCATCTTCGTATTCCTTTGTCAGTTCTGCAATCAGTTTCTCGTTTCTTCTTGAGGATGTATCCTCCTGTTCCTTTTGCAGTCTGTTATAAAGCAATTCTAATGATTGATAGGTCTCCACCATATATTTGCGGTATCGTGACCACAAAACATCTGCAGGCACAAGCACCTTTATCTTTCCATCCTCTGTCACTCCGAGATTCCCGCCCTCATAGTCCTCATATTTCTCACTGGCTTCAGAGTCTGTAATAAAATCAATATAAGTGCTGGTCATCAGTACCATAGCATCTCTGTCTACATAAATAGTTGACTCGCTGGTATCTGAAATACCCGCAATTGTAAATTCCATATTTTTGTCATTTATAATTTTGCTGTCCAGAGCCTGTCGGATATTAGTCATAACATTTCTCATACCAGGAGTACTTCGCATAAAATTCTCAAGCACCCATCTGTCCACTACCACCTCTTCTTTGTTTTTTGGCATTCTTCCATAAATCAAATCAGCCTCCGTAATTTTGTCAATTGGCACAAGAGAAAAGTTTTCTATCTGATATTTTGATGACTCAAGCTGTTGATAGCCTCTATATTGATAATGGAAGGTAACAATGGGAACAAGATTTATATCCAGCTGATTTTCCTGAAAACTGTCTGTCATCGCAATAAAGCTGTCCATAAACTCACTGTCGGTAATCATTGTATTTTTTTCTGCCGTTACCTTATAATAATGTGAATCCACTTTTGAAACCGCCTGCTTATCTATCCGCAGCACAGAAAGCATATCCTCCATAACCACAACAATCAAAACCGCCATAGCAATCAGGGTAAAGGCAAGAACTATCTGCTTTTTTCCCAGAGCATGAAGATTTTCTCTGGCTATCTCCATAATTTCCGCCATACTTACCTTGGGCTTTCTGGCTCCTTCAATATGGTCAAGTGAATAATCTATTTCCTCTGCTTCCTGAATATCCATAACCGGCTTTTTGGAATCTACCATTTTCTTTTCATCGGACCTGCTTAAAAATACAAGATTTTTACTGTTCTCACTGTAAATATAAATTTTACCGTATTCATAAATAACTTTCAGTTTTGTCGGAGGTACTTCTCCATTTGCATATATTTGCAATGTCACATTTTCATCGGCGGTTTCCTCTTTTTCATATTCCTGAAGATAAATATTGGTATCTTCCACATATTCATAAGAAGCCTCTTTATTTTTATCCACCTGTCTTTCAATTTTTCCATCTGTAATCCACAAAATTTTATCGGCAAAAAAATCGGCAATGGATTTCTCATGTGTGACCACTACCACAAGGCAGGTTCTGGAAATTTTCTTCAATATACTCATAATACGCATGGTATTTTTTTCATCCAGATTTCCGGTTGGTTCATCGGCAAAAATAACCTTTGGAGCCTTTGCAAGAGCTCTTGCAATAGCAACTCTCTGCTGCTGCCCGCCGCTTAACTGCGAAATCAGTCTCTTTTTATATTTCCACATATCTACAGCATGGAGCACATAATCAATCCTCTTCCTCTTTTCCTCGTCCGAAATACTGTAAAGACTCAGGGCAAGCATAAGATTATATTCTACTGTCCGTTCCTGAAGCAGATAATAATTCTGAAAAATATAACCGAATTTTTCATTCCGCACACGCTCCTGCTTTCGTTCTCCATACTTATTGATTGTTACACCGTCTATTTCCATTTCTCCATCAGAAAAATCATCCAGACCGCTTATGGTATTCATCAATGTTGTCTTGCCTGAGCCACTCTCTCCCAGAATACAGATAAGTCCTGTATCCTCCAGAGTTATAGTTGTATTGTTAATAACATGTATCTCGTTTGTTTTCCCCTTATGATAATATTTATTAAGATTTCTGATATGAATCATGTCCTGTCCTCCCTTTACATATCTGTTTTCAATTTCTTTACAGATGTTTTCAGCCTGCCATACAGCATAACAGTCATAATAATTGTGATTCCCATATAAATCAGGTAATCTGGTATCTCATAATATCTGACTGCAGATTTCACATACGGAATTTTGTAGTACATGGAAATATTTGCAACCACTACTGTTCCAAGTAATGCCATTGTGGTATGCCATAAAATATCCCTCAAATTCATCCAGTGAATCGCCTGTCGGCTTGCCCCAAGAAGCAACAAAACAGAATAATCCTTTTTTCTCCGGTTGATTGTCGCTCTGATAAGAAAAATTCCTGCAAAAAACACCATAATCAGTGCTACCAGAGAAAGAACCAAAAGAAACGTCTGGTCGCTGGCTTTTTCCATATTATAGTCCTTACTTCCTGCCCGAAATACACTGACAGCTTCATATCCCGATTCCCTAAGTAATCTGATAACTCTGTCCGTATATGCATAATCTTCAATATACAGAGATGCCTGATTAGAACTTTTATCCGGATAAATCCGTTCAAATACCTCCCTGCTGACTTCTATTACCGGCAGACTGTACTCTGTAGCCGGTTCCCGCAAATGCAGTTCTATCCCTTCTCTGTTGTCGGACGGTCCAAAAAACAAATACGTCGTGGGATAAATCATCTGACCAATATTCACCGCCGGATTTCCTTCTGTTATGTATGCATAATTATAAAACATCAGTGATACACATGCTTCCAAATCGGAAAGATTTTCATTCACAATAAAAATCGGATTATAAAGAATTTCCCTAGATACTCCGGAAGCTTCCAAAGACAGCATCCATTCCTCCATAACAATAGAGTTTTCCTCGTTGTCAAGCTGTACATCCCATTCTTTTGTATACAGCCCGTACCCTTCTTCGGCATAAATCCCATAAAACGTATAGTCTGTCAGCCTATGTGCAGTCACATTAAGCATCTGAGCAAATGATTCCGAAACATAAATTTGTCCTTCCTCTCCGATATCTGTAATACCTGTTATTGTAAATTCATACTTTATATAACTTCCTTCCCATAATTTTCTTCTGTTAAAGGCAAGTGTAAGGCTTTGCCCGATTAAGGACTTATCCTTTGATGAAACTACTACTTCATAATACCCTTCGGGTATCTCTCCTGTAATCTGATTTTCTGTCATCCCTGATACAGACCTTACCGTTTTGGTATTTTCTGGAACAGATACCTGATGTACCTCATTTAATACGTAATCTTTTCCTTCCTCCCTCATAAAATAAACATCGTTTATCCTATCATATAAATCCACATATTCCACATACTTCAGTTCACGCAACGTTTCTATATCCTCCGCTGTCATAGTACTGTCATCAGGTTTTTTTATGCAGATTCTTGTCATATCATTATTTACAAATGTATCATAAGAATAATTTCTGGAAGGATAATAGTCCAGATTTTTTTCAAAGGTTCCATAAAAAATAAAAATCGACGTGTATAAAAACAGAAACAGCAGAAACACAAACAGTGTATTGTATGGCTTTGCTCTGCGCATTTTCTTTATCATTCTCTTTGCCAGTAACCATTCCTGTGTTTTCTTTTCCTTCTTTAAGGGAAAAACGGTTTCTTCTGTTTCCCATCGGGGTTTTAACCGGATATCCTCTGCCACCTCCCCGTCATACAACCTGATTTTTCTTGTTGCAAACGGCTCCGCCTCATCATAGTTGTGTGTTACCATAATTACCAGTCTGTCCTTTGACAAAGAGGATAAAAGTTCGATTATCTGCCGGCTGTTTTCTACATCAAGATTTCCGGTAGGCTCATCTGCTACAATTACCTTTGTTTCCTTTGCCAGTGCTCTCGCAATCGACAGCCTTTGTTTTTGACCGCTTGAAAGGTGTACAGCCTTTGTTTTCGCCTGTTTTTCCAATCCTGTTTTTTTCAGATAATACAGTGCTCTGTCTTCGGCTTCCTTTTCTTTTATATCCGGCTGCTGCAATAAAATAGCAGCCTTGACATTTTCAATCACGGAAAAAGAATCAATCAACCGGTAATCCTGATATACAAAGCCTATCCTCTCTCTCCTGTAATTCTCCCATTCTGTCTCCCCATACCAGGAAGTCTCTTCCCCTTCAAAATACAGTTCTCCATCATCATACGCAAGCGAACCACTGATTACATTCAAAAGTGTAGATTTACCTCCGCCGCTTTCTCCTGTAATCACCACAAAATCTCCAATGTCAAATTCAAGATTAATTCTGTGTAATCCCAGCGCAACTGTATCATTGCCTTTATAATATTTTGATATATCTGTTAGTTTTATCATGTAACGCATCCCCTTTATTAAATTTTTTCACTGAATCCCGAGCCTCTGATGGATTAATTATATATCATACTTGGCTGCCAGCTGTGCTGGTGGCAGATGTAAAAGCCTTAGTACAGGCAATATCCCCACAAGTATCGTTGTTGTATAGAAAAACAGAATGGTAAGTACAATGGCATACCACGGATACCCTCTGTTTATACCCAGAGATTCTATTCTTGATACAAAAAAGCTGACAAGACTGATAAACAGCACACCCGGAACAGAAGTACAACTGGTAATCATAAAGTTTTCACAGGCAAACATTGCCACTATATTTTTTTTCGATATGCCGAGCATTCTGTAAACTCCAAGGTCATTTACTCTGTCTGCCACACTTGTTTTCATAACAAAATAAAGAATCACCATTGATATAATAAAAATAGTAAAAATAATCAATATTCTCCCCTGAAGCTTTCGTTCATTTTCCTCTTTGTAAGCCGAAATCTTCTGGTCTGCTTCATTTTCAATATGCAGAATCAGAAATTCCCTGACCTCTTCCGGTATGACACTTATTATTTTCTCCTTCATTGCTTCTGCATTCTCTGCATCTGCATATACATAACATTCAACAGAATGATTCAAAATTGCTCTGTCATAATATGGAACCGCCTCTTCTGGAACAATATAATCTTCTGATATTTTCATATCATGATATCCTACTACAACATACTGTACTTTTCCACTGATAACTCCCTCATAAGAATAGGCAAGTGCATCTTCTACTGAACTTATCTGTTCATAATACTGCTCTGCGGTTATCCCGTACTCTTCCTCGAGCTCTTTCAGTCTCTCTTCTTCCTTTTCAATTTCCTCCTGCGGAAAATTCATATCCTTCATAATTTCAATATTTCTAATGTAAATATAAACTTCACCATAAGTTTTGGATATATACTCTGTATAGGCATTGATTAAAGCGCCGCGACTTACCAGCACTTCTACTTTTCCGTCTTTTGTAATGCCAAGATTTCTGCTCTGGTAGTCCGAATACTGTTTTTCTGCATCCTCTTCTGTGATAAATCTGAAATTCTCCCTGCACAGCTTGAAAATCAATTCCGGCTGTACATAGATATCCGGCTGCCCCGAATCACTGATGCCGACAATCGTCAAATCAATTCCCTGCTTTGTGGTAATTGTATTTCCTATCATTTGCCTGATATCTGTAATCACATTTGATATTACAGCCGAGCTTTTGAGAAACTGTTCCACCATTTGTCTGTCCAGCACCACCTCTGTCTGTTCCTCTGGCATTTCCCCATAAAGCAGCATATCTCTTTCCAGCTTATCAACAGATACAAAACAATATTCTTTTATCTCAAATACTGAATTTTCCATCTGTACAATTCCCTTATACGGATACTCCAGCACTGTATCAGGTATTGCATAAACTTCAAATCCCTCCTCTGTCAATGCTTCCACCATCAGATTGAAATTCTCCTCATGCACATCAAGCGATATCTGGGGGTCTTTCAACTTTGAGGATGACAGCTTGTAATAATGTGTATCCTTTGAAATAATACTGCCGGTATCCAGCATAACCACAGACAGGATTTCCTGTACGGACAAAACCACCATAACAGACATAATAAACAGAGTGACCGCAAGAAATATCTGTTTTACTCCAAGATTCTTCTGATTCTTTTTTGCTATATCCACAATTTCTTTAAATTTCATCTTCGGTTTTTTGGCAGTTTCTACACTTTCCAGTTCAAAGACAATATTATTTGCATCCTTTTCCTCCAATATCGGTCGTTTTGAATCAATCACCTTTTTCTCATCACTGTCCGTAAGAAATTCCACATTTGTACTTTCTCCTGTGCTGAGATAAAGCTTTCCACTGTCATAAACAAACTGTACGGTAAGCTTCTGATTTTCCATATCTCCATAAATCTCCAGCACTACATCCCTGCTTTTTATTTCCTTTTTGGAAAACTCCTGAAGATAAAGATTGCTGTCATCAATATACTGATAGATACTGTTGCTTTCCCTGTCTTCTTCTTTTTCAATCTGTCCGTCAGAAATCCAGAGAATCTTATCTGCAAAAAACTCTGCTATCGCCTTTTCATGTGTTACAATTACAACAAGACATTCTTTTGATATTTTCTTTAAAATCCCCATAATATTCATGGTATTGGCTTCGTCCAGATTTCCGGTAGGCTCATCTGCAAAAATGACCTTCGGCGATTTTACAAGCGCCCGTGCAATCGCCACCCTCTGCTGCTGTCCTCCGCTTAACTGAGATACCAACCGTTTTTTGTACCGCAGCATATTGACGGCCTTCAGTACGTAATCAATTCTGCTCTCCTTTTCCTCGTCAGAAAGATCATACATGGATAATGCCAGCATAATATTATATTCTACCGTTCTGTCCATCAAAAGATAATAATTCTGAAAGATATATCCAAACTTTTCATTTCTTACCCTCTCCTGTACCTTACTGCCGAATTTTTTTATCTTTGTACCATCTACTTCTATTATTCCATCTGAAAAATCGTCGAGACCGCTTATTACATTCATAAGAGTCGTTTTTCCCGAACCGCTTTCTCCCAGAATACACAGCAGTCCATTATCTGGAAGTGTAACGGTAGTCTGATGAATCACATGCAGCTCATTTGATTTTCCCTTATTATAGTACTTATTTAAACTCTCTATTCTAATCATCTTTTTTCTCCCAAAAACTTATTCAAATATCTGTTAAACAGAACTGATGTAAGAACAGACATACAGAGCACCAGTGCTGCAACAAACAAATAATCTCCCACTGTATAATATTTCACAAGGCTTGAAACTGCCCTGAGTTTAAATTTTCCTGCCACTGCAAAAACAATTGTCAACAGAACTGTAATTGCCAGACTGTCCGCTATCAGCTCATAGTAATTCATCTGATAAATCGTTTTCTGCCGCAATCCAAGCATTTTCAAAATCATAAAATCTCTGCGTTTCAGACGCATAATCACATAAAGAACCAGAACAGACAATACAAATATCACCACTACGGAAGCCGCCGACATTATCATGGAAGAGATTCTTTCCTGCACCAGCTCTGGATCATACTCTCCTGCACTGATACGATAAACACTGACTGCTTCATATCCTCTTTTATTAATTGCTTTCATCACTCTATCTGCATAGGCATAATCATCTATATAAACGGAAACCTGTGTAATAGCTGTCGAGCCGTAAATCTGCTCCAGAAATTCATGGCCGACTTCCACCACATTGGTGCTTCCACTGTGTGTATCACTTACAATTTCCATATCATAAACAACTTCATTTTTAGAATCTGTCACATTTTTTATTTTACCGGCAGAACATAAATTTTCATATACCATCTGTCTGGAAGCCTTGTAACCTTCCGACCTTATATTTATGGTAATCGCAGAAGATAAACGAACCTGATTTCCGGCAAGTCCTTCTCCTTCCACAAGAATCACTCTGTTTTTTCTGTTGAGCAGAGTGACAAGGTCCTCCTGATTCTGGTCATCATATACGATTTTCTTTTCTATATTGTAGTTTATATCTATTTTTGTCTTTCCATAATTCACATTCATACTTTTCAGCAGCTCTTCTGAAAAACAGGGCGTTTCTAATTCTTCATCAATAATTCCCGTAATGGTAAAGCTGCCTCCAAGCCAGATGGCATCCGGCCATTTTTTTGATTTAAAATAAATATCTACAGTTTCACCAATCAGACTTTTATCCTGCGACGCCAGTGCTGCTTCATATTTCCTCTGCGGCAATACTCCTGCGATTACTTGATTTTTTTTGATTCCGGTTGCAGACAGAATAAAATCACTGTAATCCTTGACCTCTACTGCCATGCTTTTCATATTGGAAATTTCTGATTTTCTGTAATCAACAGTATAATCCTCATCTTTTTTATAAAGACAGCTTATTTCATTCGCATAATCATATTTATCTACATAATTGACATACTGCAGACCATTCAACTCCTCAATGTCCTTATCTGAAAAAATACTGCCGTCTGCCTTTCTTACGATCAGTCTCTTATTATTGACATTGCAAAACACCTCATCTGATACCTCTTTGGTAACAGTATCATCCAAGCTGCTGAGAAAATATCCATACATTACAAAAAAGGAGGCAATCACAGCTGTCAAAATTGTAAAGAGAAAAAAAGTCCTGTGAGGCTGTGCCTTTTGGTTCATTTTCACAAATCTTACCGCTTTTCCAAAAGACGCATCCTGCTGTGCCTTTTCTGTCTCAGATTTTTTCTGCTGTTCCTCCCGTACTTCTTTGAATATGCCATTTTCATAAAGCTTTGGCTTTAATTTAATATCCTCTGCAATCTCCCCGTCAAACAGTCTGATTTTTCTGCTTGCATATTCCTGAACCTGTTCAAAATTATGCGTAACCACAATCACAAGCCGTTCCTTTGACAGCTCATAGAGCATTTTCATAACCGCTTCACCATTTTCTACATCCAGATTTCCGGTAGGCTCGTCGGCTATAATAATATCTGTATCCTTTGCCAGCGCACGGGCAATTCCCAGTCTCTGCTTCTGACCGCTGGAAAGATGTACTGCCTTATGCCTTGCTCTCTTTTTCAGACCTACCTTGTCCAGAATTTCCAAAGCCTTTTTTCTTCGTTCTTTTCTAATCTTTTTGTTTTCCTCTGCATCGCAAATCATCATTGCTGCTTCCACATTTTCCAGCGCGGTATAACTGTCTATCAGATTGTATGCCTGATAGATAAAGCTGATATTTTCCCTGCGATAATTCTCCCAGTCTCTGCTGTCATAATAAGAAGTTTCCATATTCTGAAAATACATCTCCCCGTCTTCATATGTATCCATTCCGCTTATGACATTTAAAAAAGTCGATTTTCCACTGCCACTCTTTCCCGTAACAGCAATAAATTCACCTTTTCGAAATTCCAGATTGATGTTTCTTAAGGCCATAACAATACTGGTGTCGCTTGTATAATACTTTGCGACATTCTTCAATTTAATCATTTATAATCACCCTCATTCCTCTTCTGACTATGGTCAACCTTTTTTTAGTTATATTTTATAAATTTTACAGTAAATTTATAATTTATTTTAGCATTTTCGACAGTATTCTACAAGTATTTTTATGCAAAAATTAAGAAAAAAGTGTTTGAGAGTCATATCTTCCTGTTGATAATCTCTCAAACACTTTCCTTTTTTTCTTACAAAATATCTATGTATTCCCCTGCCAGTGCCTTATTCATGCTTCTTACCGCACAGAATTTTCCACACATGGAGCAGGTATCTTCGTGCTCCGGTTTTCTGTCCTCACGGATTTTCTTTGCTGTTTCAGGGTCTATTGCACATGCCCACTGAGCGTCCCAGTCAAGCTCGCGTCTTGCATCTGCCATTCTGTCATCTATTTCTCTTGCTCCCCGTACACCCTTGGCAATATCGGCAGCATGAGCTGCTATTTTGGAAGCAATAATTCCCTGTTTTACATCATCTACATTTGGAAGTGCCAGATGCTCCGCCGGAGTGACATAGCAGAGAAATGCAGCGCCTGAAGCAGCAGCAATAGCTCCTCCGATAGCAGAAGTAATATGGTCATAGCCCGGTGCAATATCTGTAACCAACGGTCCCAGTACATAAAACGGTGCCCCGCCGCAAATTGTCTGCTGAATTTTCATATTTGCGGCAATCTGGTCCATGGACATATGTCCTGGTCCCTCTACCATTACCTGAACATCCTTTGCCCATGCACGCTTTGTCAATTCTCCAAGCCTTACAAGCTCTTCTATTTGACATACATCAGATGCGTCTGCAAGACAACCCGGCCGGCAGGCATCACCAAGAGAAATCGTCACATCATATTCACGGCAGATATCAAGAATTTCATCATAATATTCATAAAACGGATTTTCATTTCCTGTCATACACATCCATGCAAATACCAGAGAACCGCCTCTGGATACAATATTCATTTTTCTTTTATGATTTTTGATTTGTTCAATGGTCTTTCTTGTAATTCCACAATGAAGAGTTACAAAATCAACCCCGTCTTCTGCGTGAAGCCTTACCACATCAAGAAAATCTCTTGCTGTCAGAGTATCCAAATCTCTCTGATAGTGAATAACCGAATCATATACTGGCACTGTTCCTATCATGGCAGGACATTCCGAAGTAAGCTTTCTTCGAAATGGAATCGTATCTCCATGTGAGGACAAATCCATAATAGCATGAGCTCCCATGTCCACTGCCGCCATTACCTTTTTCATCTCTATATCATAGTCCTTACAGTCTCTGGAAACTCCAAGATTTACATTTATCTTTGTTTTGAGCATAGAGCCGACCCCCTGCGGGTCAATACATTTGTGATTTTTATTTGCACAGATAACCACCTTTCCAGCTGCTACTAATGGCATAAGCTCCTCTGGTGTCATAGATTCCTTTTCTGCAACTGCTTCCAGTTCCTTTGTGAGAATGCCTTTTTTTGCGGCTTCCATCTGAGTAGCATATTGTCTTGCTGTAGTATCTTCTTTTATTGTAATATTCTCTTTCATTTTAAATGAATCCTTTCCATAGTTCTTTTCTGTTTGCCACAATGTGACAATAAACCCGCTTTCTATGTTCCATAAAAACTTTATTCCTGTTTTTTACAAAACAAAAAATTTTTCCAACTCATCTGCAATTTTGTTTTCTATCAGCATTGCCTGTTGTCTGTCCTCTGCGCTTACGGAAATATATGCCTTGAGTTTTGGTTCTGTACCAGACGGACGGATTACCACGGAACAATTTTTTTCCAAAAGAAATTTCAATACATCTGACTTTGGCAAACCATCAAGTCCCTCCGCATAATCCAGACAGGTATAAATCTTCTTTCCCCCTAAACTTTTCAGCCCGCTGCGAAATTTGCGCATAATCTCCTGCATGTTTAAAAATCCCTGTGCGCCCTCAAATTCATAGGAATGAAGCGTATTCAAACAGAAACCATATTCACGATATAGTTCGTTCAATTTTTCTGTCAGACTGATTCCCAGAGAAGCATACCATGCAAACATTTCACAAATCAGAAATGCTCCGTTTACTGCATCCTTATCTCTGACATATGCACCGGACAAATAACCATAGCTTTCTTCAAAACCAAAGATATAGGAGTCCTCCTTTCCTTCCTTCTCCAGAAATCCAATCTGCTCTCCGATAAACTTAAAACCGGTCAGTACATTCACTGTCCGCACTCCATAATGTGCGGCAATACGCTCTCCCATATCTGTAGTTACAATGGTTTTCACAAGTACCGGCGCCTGTGGCATAGTTTTCAGAGTCTGGCGTCTGGAACAGATATAATCCAGAAGAAGTATTCCCGTTTCATTGCCGGACAAAAGAATATATTCTCCTGACAAATCCTTTACTGCTATTCCCACACGGTCGCAATCGGGGTCTGTGGCGAGTAATAAATCCGCATGATGTTCTCTGGCATATTTCATCCCAAGCTCCATCGCTTCATGAATCTCGGGATTTGGATAAGGGCAGGTTGGAAAAGTACCGTCGGGCTGTTCCTGCTCTTTTACTACAGTAATATTCTGATAACCTGATTCCTTTAATGTGCGAAGAACAGGCAGAAGTCCTGTGCCATTCAGTGGTGAATAAACAATGGCCACATTTTTGTCAATCTTTTCCTCACCAAGCACGGATTGATTTTTTACAGCCTCGACAAAATCCGTATACACCTGCTCTGGAATATATTGAATCATGCCTGTTTCCAGACCTTTTGAAAATGCCTGTTTTTTTATATCAGCAAAAATATCCAATTTTTCTATCTCTGTCAGAATCTCGGCAGCCGCCTCTGTGGTAATCTGACAGCCGTCTGCATTGTATACTTTATAACCATTATATTTCGAAGGATTATGAGAAGCCGTTACCATAATTCCTGCCGCACAGCGAAGATTTCTCACTGCAAAGGACAGACAGGGGGTAGGCATAAGCTGTGAATATATATGTACTTTAATTCCATTTGCAGCAAACACTTCACTGGCAACCCTTGCAAACAGTTCTGATTTTATGCGTGAATCATAACTGACTGCGATGCTTCTCTGTTCCTTGGGAAATTTTTTCACTACATAATCTGCAAGTCCCTGCGAAGCCTTTGCAACTGTATAGATATTCATACGATTGGTTCCTGCGCCGATGATGCCTCTTAAACCTCCCGTTCCAAAGGCAAGATTGCGATAAAAAGCTTCCTCTATTTTTGTTTCATCTCTTGTCATTTCCTTTAATTCATTTATTACGTCAACATCGGCAAGCGCATGTTCTGTCCATAGCTGATATTGTTCCAGAATATGATTTTCCATTATCTTTCTCCTTAATTTGCCGCCAAAAATACTGACAGACAAAGTTTTTATATAATAATCTTACCATAGAGAAAGAAATTTATCAATTTTTTTCTGTTATCAAATTTTATGACAGGATATAAAAATACTATCAATTTTTTTCTGTTTATTTTTTTCAAAAGACTATAAACTAAATAAAAGCAGATGAAATAATGAAGGAAAGGAAAATTATGAAAATACAAAGTTTAATTATAATTGGAAATGGTTTTGATTTGGCGCATGGGATTCAAAGTAACTATTCTGACTTTCATAAATATTTAACAGAATATGAAAAAATCAGCAGAACGCAATCTGAATTTTTCTTTAAAGCAAAAAACAAAAAAATATTAGAAGATTCTGTAAGAAAATATTTATTATTAAACAAACTGGAAACATATATTCCGTCAAAAAATTTGTGGAGTTCCTTTGAAACATCGCTTGGTTGTTTTGATTATGAGAAATTAAAAAAACACTATTTT
>CAJUDQ010000030.1 GCA_910585215.1 uncultured Lachnospiraceae bacterium
ACCTTGCGGTACTGCTTCAGATAGTCCAGATGCCGCTGTCCCCATGTGCCTATCTACTGTCTTAAACAAAATTTTGAGTTTTCTCCTTAATCTGGTTTCATTCATAAGTGATATTTCATTTAAAGCGGTAGTTTCTTTATATTTTTTGGTTATATTTGAAATTTCTATCATAGGTTTCATTTTTAAGCCCCTTTAAAATATTTATAAATTTTCTTTTTGCAGTAATTAAAATAAGTGAAGTGAAAACAAATATAAATAATATTAAAAACCCAAAATCAGAATCGGGGAAATATTGCTTTCAACTGCTATATATACTTCTAACTGATACGCACCGGCATTATAGATATATTCTTTTAATACATCGCCCCACCCGCTGCTTATACCCAGATATGGCAATAACATAATTATGCTGCAAAGCAGAAAAAAATTGAAAAGCAGCAGATAGAATAAAAATAAATAAAATTTTTGATAAAATCCAGCGGTATTTATTCATTCTTAAAGATAAATATAATTCATTATTTTCACGAAACGGAGCATCGCTCATTAATACAGTAATTGATAATAATACATATATACAGTTCATCCAATCAGAAAAGTAGATGGGATATATGGAGTAATACCGATATGCTTCATAGCTGTTACCTCCTGATTTTTTTGGCAAATAGGATGTCGGAAATTATGCCAATAGTAATTGTGAATGAAAAAGCATATAAAAGGCTTTGCAATTCCTTATCATTTCCAAATACAAAATCAAAATAAATACCTGTGACATTCAAATAAGGAGGAAGAGACAATGTTCCGTATCCAATATGCATAAGAAAATAAAACAAGGCGGTTTTGTATAAACGCAGATAATGATAATACAATCATTCCAAATGTAAACACTGATTTCAAAATAAATTTAGTGATATATTAATTTTTTTGGTTCAAATTAAGATGATTTGTCGTAAATTGTGTGAAATACTCCATATTAATTAAATAAAAAAATACTTGCAAAATAACTGATTTTATGTTAAAATTTTTTTCCGTGGTATATTAAATAAAATATCCTTGCTCACTGACAGGAGGTGGGCCAGAGACCAGAAGGAGGTAAAACATATGCATAAGTATGAGTTAGCAGTTGTTGTTAATGTAAAACTCGAAGATGAGGAAAGAGCTGCTGTTATCGAAAAGGTAAAAGAGTATATTGTACGTTTCGGCGGTACGGTGACAGAAGTGGAAGAATGGGGTAAGAAAAGATTGGCTTACGAGATTCAGAAGATGAAAGAAGCTTACTATTATTTCATTAAATTCGAGTCAGAAAATGCGGATTGTCCAAACGAAGTGGAAGATAATGTTCGTATTATGGAAAATGTAATCAGATACTTGGTAGTAAAGCAGGAAGCTTAGTTTCGGACAGGACGTCATGAGATGACAATGGTTCCTCGGACAGATTGTCCAAAGGAGGATAGAAAATGAATAAAGTAATATTAATGGGAAGGTTGACAAGAGACCCTGAAATCAGATATTCACAAGGTGAGAACGCTGTTGCTGTTGCAAGATTTACGCTTGCAGTGGACAGGCGTTTCCGCAGAGAAGGAGCCAATGACCAGACGGCAGATTTTATTTCCTGCGTGGCATTTGGCAAGACGGCGGAATTTATGGAAAGATATACACATCAGGGAACAAAGCTTGTGGTTGAAGGACGTATTCAGACAGGCAGCTATACAAATAAAGACGGAAACAAAGTGTATACAACAGATGTGGTGGTAGAAAATACAGAATTTGCCGAGAGCAAAAATTCAGACAGCAGCAGTGGTTACAACGGAGGCGGATATGCGCCACAACAGCAGCAGTCTGCAAGACCGGAGCCTACAAGCGCTGTTGGAGACGGATTTATGAATATTCCGGACGGAGTAGAAGACGAAGGGCTGCCATTTAATTAGAATTAACAGGAGGTAATAAATTATGCCAGCAAATGAAGTGAAAAAAAGCGGTAATGAAGTTCCAATGAAAAGAAGACCTGTTCGCAGAAGAAAAAAGGTCTGCATTTTCTGTGGAGATAAGAATGGTGTGATAGATTATAAGGATACAAATAAGTTAAAGAGATATGTGTCTGAGAGAGGAAAGATTCTTCCAAGAAGAATTACTGGAAACTGTGCAAAGCATCAGAGAGCTTTGACAGTGGCTGTAAAGAAAGCAAGACATATTGCACTTATGCCATATTCCATTGACTAAATTACAGACAATGGCGTTTGAACGGCTGGGCCTGTGTTTGACACTGGTCTGACACAATATTGAGTATAAAATAGAACCAGTGGCTTTGGCTGCTGGTTTTTCTCATATTTGCAAAAGTTAAAAAAAGTAATTGACATTATTTGAAAAAAGTGATACTATTCCCCATGTAAAAGTATAGCAGGACAAAGGAGTCGCATTTTAGCGGCTCCTTTGTCTGATTTGGACAAAGTGTCTGCAACACTGCAGGTTTTGAAAACTTTTCTGTACTTTGTTCAGCTAGAAATTTATTGCGCGCAATATGCAGTCGGTATTTTTCCGGTTGCCTGTGTAACTGGAGTTTTTGGATAAAAAGGAGAGATACAAATGCAGAGAAAATTTAATAAAAAAAGGTTTTTAAAAAAATTTGCCGCATTTACAACTGCTGCAATGCTGGTAGTATCAGCGGCAGTTCCGGCATATGCCACAGACTGGTCAAGATATGAAAGACTGGAACAGCCGGAAAAGAGCTGGCAATTTGCTGAAAATGAACTTGGAGTAGTTAATTTTACTCCTGTGTGGGGAAATAAGGAGGCGAATATACAAAGCATGGTTCAGTATATAGAGGAAGCGCGTCAAAAGGGTGTAAAGATTCTTCTGTTTCCTGAAATGTGTGTAACAGGGTATGCCTCTGCAGACGACCCTGATTCGGAATTATATAAAATGGCTGTAGAAAATGCAGAGGCCCTGGATGGCCCTACTGCAAAAACTTTTGCAGAACTTTCCGATAAATATGATATGTGGATTATCTATGGTGCAACTCAGACAGTTGAAGGTGATTCAGAGCATGCATATAATTCTGCATTTGCATGCTCACCAAAAGGCGAGGTAACCGCATATCAGAAAATTACTCCTGTGGAGGGAAACTGGTGTAAACCGGGAACAACACCTGTACTGCTGGACACGGAATATGGACGGATAGGCCTGAGCATCTGCTATGATACATATGCAACACCAGAACTTGGAAGATATTATGCGGCAATGGGCTGTAATATTCTGCTAAATCCCACCGCAACGTCAAGAAGCTACAGAGACCTTGACGGGGATGGGGTAACAGATGACAGAGGATGGGAATGGTATTATAAAAACAGGCTGGAAAGCAATGCTTCCAGAGAGGGCTATACAGTTTTAAGTGCAAATCTTGTGGGAGCTGACGGGCCGGAGGGGATTTATAATTTTCCGGGCGGAAGTGTGATTCTTCAGGGTACATTTTCAGGTGCAAAGTATTATGCGGGAACTGAAAGTATCGAAGATACAGACATTATCACCGGAAGTGCAGGACTTTTGACAAATACGAAAGAATTAAAGGCTTCGACAGGTTCCACTTGCAGAAACAGCGATTTTAATCCTGAACTGTATGCCGGATTATATGCTGAGCTTGCAGAAAAACAGGAAGCCGGAGAAACATTATCCTATTATTCAGAGACGGAAAACGGTCCAAGGGCAGCGGTTGTCAATATGCCCGGTATTTGGGGAGACAAGGAAGCAAATAAACACGCAATGATTCAGTATATTGAGGAAGCTGGTGAAAAAAATGTAGATATTCTGGTATTTCCCGAAACTGTGCTGACAGGATATGAATGGAAGAAACCGGAAGACGATTTATTTTATCAGGAAACGGGAAAGGCCATGCAGGTAGCGCTTGCGGAGACAATACCAGGTGATACAACAAATGAATTATCTGAATATGCAAAGAAATACAATATGTATATTATTTTTGGGATGACAGAAAAGGAAGAGGAGCCGATTTATGATAAGGGCGTAGAAAAGGTATATAATTCCGCAGCAATTCTTTATCCTGACGGAAAAATTGATTCTTACCGCAAGATTCACAGGGCCGGATATGAGATAATGTGGTCTGTATGCGGAGATACGCCTTATATGTTTGAAACAGAATGGGGAAAGACAGGAATTGATATCTGCCGTGATGGTCATTTTTATCCAGAGCTTGGGAGATATTATGCGGCGATGGGCTGTACATTATTTATTCATCCTACCGCTACAACGGGCAATCCGTGGTATCGTGAAACAAGAATTGGTTCTTATACAGACAGAGATGGAATGGCAGCAATTACCTGTAACCTGCTTGGAGGGGATGGAACCTATATTGGTAGGGAGAAAGGCAGCATACCAGATATGACAGACCCTGAATACTGGAATCCAGACAACTGGACAGGAGGTGTATTTAATAGTACAAGCTTAATTATTACTAAATATCACAATCCAGAAACAGGAAAAACAGGAGTAAATCCAAAGACAGGATATGCAATTGATTTGAATGGAACTGGTTCAGAATCAGAAGGATTTGCAGAAAGAGGAACAAGCCCTGTGGGTCTGGAAATTGCAGATATGAATCTTTCAGGCTGTGGATTTAATATAGCTAATTTTAATCCAGAGTTGTTTTCAAAGATGTATGACAATTTAGCAGCGCTTTACAGAGAGGGATATGAGCCGATGTATGGCAAAGATACAATTCCAATACCTGTGACAGTGAAGCTGACAAAAGAGGAAGAACCAGAAACGCCAAAACCGGAAGAAATAACAACGAAACCAGAATCAGTAAAGAATCCGGAACCAGAACCAAGCACTGTTCCAGAACCAGAAACTTCTATCCCTGAGGCTTCTGTGGAAAATAACGAAACAGAAATAGTAGAAAAAGCACCAGAGACAGAGGATTTTGCATATATTACTGTTTTTGCTTTGGTAATGGCAGCGGCAGGCGTAGTCTTTATAGGTACAAAAAGATATAATAAAGTAAAATAATTTAAGGATATTTATTGTAACGAAACAAATCTGAAAAAGAGGAAAGGTATGGTATTGCAACTTATAAATGCTCCGCAATACTGTCAAGCAGCAAAAGCGCCTGAGTTTTGATGTCTCTGCTGGCGAGGCATCCGGCTTGGGCGTAACTGCTGGCTTCTTTGGCAAAATCCAATGCCTGCCGGAAATCTCCTTTTTGCGATGCGAACACACTACATTTTAGGCAGCATCGAGCATAAATGGCACAACATTCATCATAATATGGGTGTGTTTCCTGTAAAAATTCTTTTATTTTCTGACAGACATTTTCATATTTTTCCTGCAAAAATTCTTTTTTGAGTTCCAGATAATTTTCTGAAACGGAATCTGTCAGACAAACCTCAAGTTCTTTTGATTTTTCTTCCGACAATATAAGCTGGTCTACCGGTATTTCCAGTACCTGTGACAGATATTCCAATGTTTTGATAGACGGGGAGGCGCTTCCACTTTCTATCTGACTGAGCATATTGCGTGTGATAAAATTTCCCACTACCTCGCTCTGAGTCATTTTCTTGGCAAGTCTCGCCTCTTTAATACGACGGCCCAATGTAATATTATCCATAAATCTTCCCTCTTTCTAATTTCCAATCCTGTTTTAAAATGTAAATAAAATTTACTTAAATTTATTTGATAAAAGGTAATATAACAGAAAAAGGAAAAAAAATCAAGAAATATTTGACAAAATTTCGAAACCTGTTATAATAAAAGTAAATTAAATTTACATAAAGCTGTGGAATTTTCTTTCACATTGCCAGCAGCATGAAGGGAGGTATTTTTATGATTGACTGGTGGAACGGACTGACATTGATGGAACAGATTTTATATTGTATAGCGATTCCATCTACACTGATTCTTCTTTTGCAGACAATTATGACATTATGCGGATTTGGTCATGAAGGGGGAGATATGAATGTCAGTGATACGTCGGGGATTGATATGGATATACCAGATGATATCTCATTTGATACGGATATTGGAGATGGAGGTCCAGTGTCAGATTTGGGAAGCATGCATTTTTTTACCATGCAGGGAATTGTAGCGTTTCTTTGTATTTTTGGATGGACTTCTATTATTATTCTGCATGGAGGGGGAAACACAACTGTTTCCGTGCTGGTAGGACTTGTGTTTGGATTTATCGCGATGTTTGCAGTGGCGAAGGTTATGCAGATTTCTGCAAAAATGACACAGAGCGGAACTCTGGATATGCGCAATACACTTGGAGAGACAGGAAGAGTATATTTGACTGTGCCGCCAAAGGGAGGAGGAACAGGTAAGGTTAATATTACAGTTCAAGGGAGATTTATGGAGTTTGACGCGCTGAACAGCTCTGATACGGCAATTCGGACAGGAGAAAATATTAGGGTGATTGACATAGAAGGAAATTATTTGGTGATAGAAAAAGAATAGATTTTATTAAGGAGGAGAAATGTTATGGGTCCAGAGATTTTAATTGCTATATGTGTGGCAGTCATTATTTTGTTTGTTTTATTGTCGGGGATTCTGTCGAGATACCGCAAATGTCCGTCGGATAAGGTATTAGTCATTTATGGAAAGGTAGGAAGTGATAAAAACGGGCAGACAAAGACGGCAAGGTGTATTCATGGAGGAGCAGCATTTATTGTACCGATTATTCAGTCTTATCAATATATGGATTTGACGCCAATTTCAATTAATGTAGATTTGAAAAAGGCATTGTCAAAGCAGAATATCCGTGTGGATGTGCCATCGCGTTTTACTGTGGGAATTTCCACGGAGCCAGGGGTTATGCAGAATGCGGCGGAAAGGCTTTTAGGGCTTAAAATGCTGGAGATTCAGGAGCTTGCGAAGGATATTATCTTGGGCCAGCTTCGTCTGGTCATTGCTACTATGGAAATCGAGGAAATTAATTCGGACAGAGATAAATTTCTTCTGGCAGTTTCAAATAATGTGGAAATTGAGTTGAAAAAAATTGGACTTCGTCTGATTAATGTAAATATTACAGATATTAATGATGAAAGCGGTTATATCGATGCGCTTGGAAAGGAAGCAGCGGCGAAGGCAATTAATGATGCAAAGAAGAGCGTGGCAGAAAAGGACCGAGATGGTGAAATTGGTCAGGCAAACGCAAGAAGAGACCAGAGAATACAGGTGGCCGCTGCAAATGCAGATGCGATAAAGGGTGAGAATGATGCCAAGGTAGAGGTGGCACAGTCAGAAGCGGCGAGAAGAGAGAAAGAAGCAGAAGCGTTAAAGGTAGCGACTGCGGCAGAAGCTGTACAGGCAGCAAAGGCGAAGGAAGAGGCCTATCAGGCGCAAAAGGAAGCGGAGTTGACACGTGCAGAACTTGAGAGAGCGACGCAGCAGGCAGATGTGATTATTAAGGCACAGATAGAAAAGGAACAGGCAGAAATAGAGGCGGAGGCAGAAGCTGAGGTGACCAGACGCAGGGCAAAGGGTGAAGCAGATGCTATTTACGCAAAAATGGAAGCACAGGCAAAGGGTGTAAAGGAAATGCTGTCAAAACAGGCGGAAGGTATTCATGAACTGGTAGAGGCAGCAGGCGGAAATGCTGATAATGCCGTAAAGCTGATGATTGCGGATAAGCTGCAGGATTTGATGAAAATTCAGGTGGAGGCAATTAAGAATATTAAGATTGACAAGGTGACTGTATGGGATTCAATGAATGGAAACGGAAAAGGAGAGAATACTCCTGCGACCGCCAATTTTCTTGCAGGCATGGTAAAGGCAATTCCGCCGATAAATGAGCTTTTCAAGCAGGCTGGAATGGAGATTCCGTCGTATCTTGGAAATGATATGGAGGGAGAGAAAGAGAATACAGAATAAATTTTCAAATATAAAATCAATAAGATAAATACAATTATCATATGGGTGATAATAAGGCTGCGGCACAAAACAGAATAGAAAGTGCAGCGGCCTTGTTATATATCAGTTTATCTATTTTTACTTTGTAAAGCCTTTCAATCTGGCAGAAATTTCATTAAAAACATCATTAATTTTTATTTGAGACAAATCTTTTTTATCAAAATACCCCGTATCAATCAGTGATTTTGCGACATAAACTGCGTTTGAGTATATTATTTGTATATGCTGCAATGTAGTTTCTCTGCTGCGGATATCCGTATTTTTTAAATATTCCCGTATGGCCTGCATGCTTCTCTGGATTTCCCCCCAATATTGGCGCTTCCCACTTTATTTCAATATTTTTGCTTTTTATAAAATCGCTTGTATTTATCATATTTGTTGCTCCGCCATAAGAGTTCTTTGCTGTCAGCACATATGGAAATCCAGTCCAGTTCAAATATTCGTTTCCATGGAAGTGAGAGTTCATTAAAATTCATAAGCAGAGTTCTCCTTTTTTATTTATCGTATCATTTGTAAGAAAGAGGTTCAAGAAAAAAGTGAAGATTTATTGCTTGCCGATAAGAAAAATGGTTGTTATAATATTTAAAGGTTTTTTGTATCAGGGAGACTGTAAAGAATCAATTTTATTATCATAGAAAATGGAATAAGTGTACAGGTCACCTTGATGATAAGATAAAACACATACATTAGAATATAAAGGAAAAAAGAACAAGTTTTAGAGAAAGAGAATTGATTATGAATGAACAGAGAAAAGAAAATCCACTGGGTTCTGCTCCTATTGCTCAGTTGATGGTGAAATTTGCAGTGCCAAGTATTGTTGCCATGCTGGTAGGAGCGCTTTATAATATTGTAGACCAGCTTTTTATCGGACAGGTAGTGGGAAAGCTTGGAAATGCGGCAACAAATATTGCATTTCCACTTTCTACATCCTGTATTGCGATAGCGCTGTTGTTTGGCATTGGCGGCGCATCGTGCTTTAATCTGCATATGGGGAGAGGGGAGAAAGACAAAGCGGCATATTATGTTGGAAATGCGGCGGTAATGTTGTTTTTCTGCGGATTTGTACTGTGTCTTTGTACACAGTTGTTTTTGATGCCGCTTTTAAAAGGATTTGGGGCACCACAGGATGTACTGCCATATGCAGCCACTTATGTAAGAATTACTTCTGTTGGATTTCCGTTTTTGATTTTAACAACAGGAGGAGGACATTTGATTCGTGCGGACGGAAGGCCGAAGATTGCGATGATATGCAATCTGACAGGTGCAGTGATTAATACAATATTGGATGCGGTCTTTATTCTGAAGCTGGATATGGGAATGGCGGGAGCTGCCTATGCAACAATTATTGGGCAGATGATTTCCGCGGCTATTGTGGTGTGGTGTCTCCGACATTACAAGACAGTGTCCATTCATAGAGAACATTTAAAAATCTGGTCGGGCAGTAACTGGTATTATATAAAAGAAGTTGCCTCTCTTGGAATGGCTTCCTTTTTTAATCAGATTGCAATGATGATTGTACAGATAGTGATGAACAATTCTTTAAAATATTATGGTGCTTTGTCCGTATATGGAGATGCTACGCCATTGGCGTGCGCAGGAATTGTAATGAAGGTGAGTCAGGTATTTTTCTCAATAGTGATTGGAATCGGACAGGGAAGTCAGCCAATTGAGAGCTTTAATTATGGCGCAAAACAGTATGGGCGTGTGCGCGAGGCATACCGGCTGGCAATGATTGCAGGAGGAAGTATATCTTTGATAGCGTTTCTTTTGTTTCAGGCAGCACCACGGCAGATTCTTGCAATGTTTGGAAAGGGAGATGAAACATATTATCAGTTTGGAATTGAATTTTTCCGAATATTTTTATTTTTTATCTGGCTGAATTTTATGCAGCCAATTACTTCGACATTTTTTACGTCGATTGGAAAGCCAATAAAAGGAATTTTTTTGTCGATGACCAGACAGATTATATTTTTACTGCCGCTGCTTATGCTGTTGCCAAAATTTATAGGGATAGAGGGAATTTTGTATGCAGGGCCAATATCGGATATGATGGCAGGAATTGCGGCTGTGATTATGGCGAGAGTGGAATTTAAGGAAATACAAAGGCTGGAACAGGGTATAGCGGTATAAGCTATTTTAGAGATAAATAAGGATTCTGTCACAACAGTATTTGGAAAAAAGATTGAAATAGAAACAATTATCAGAATAGAGACAATGTATGTAAAATAAAGTATAAACCTGCTGAATAAAAAGTACCAATATAATGATACGAAAAAATAGTTGCATAAAATCAAAAGAAAATTATATTTATTGATAGCAGATTAACAAGCATACTTAAAAACATCTTGAAATCAAGGTGTTTTTCTTTTTACTATTTAAGAAAATATTAAGAATTCCATTTGGGATTTCTTAAGTTTTATATTATACTATTTATTGCATAGGGTATGGTATCTGCAGACATTTTTATGGAATGGAGATTTGGTAATGGATGAATTAAATGCATCAGTTTTGGTAGTAGATGATAACAGAGATATTGTAGAGGCAATTGCTCTGTTGCTTGAAAAAGAGGGTTATCACATAATAAAAGCATATGATGGGATGGAGGCATTAGATAAGCTCGTGAACAATCAGATACATCTTATACTGATTGATATTATGATGCCCCGTATGGATGGATTGTCCGCTATTATGAAAATAAGGGAGAAAAATAATATTCCAATTATCGTTTTATCTGCCAAATCGGAAGATACTGACAAGGTACTCGGATTATCCATAGGGGCGGACGATTATGTGGCAAAGCCCTATAATCCGATGGAACTGACAGCAAGAGTCAAGGCAAATCTGCGCAGATATATGCGACTTGGAGCGATAGGAAGCGCAGTCACAGAAAATACGGTTATTATAGGAGGGCTTGAGCTTGATATGATGCAGAAAAAGCTGACAGTGGATGGCGAAGAAATAAGACTTACTGCTACAGAATACAAAATACTGGAGCTTTTAATGAACAATGCCGGAAGAATCTTTTCTGCGGAAGAAATTTATCAAAGAGTATGGAATGAGGAGGGCTATGCAGTAGAAAACACAGTAATGGTACATATCCGACATATTAGGGAAAAAATAGAAATTAATCCAAAAGAACCAAGATATGTAAAAGTAGTATGGGGACTTGGCTATAAAATAGACAAGCAACAGGAAAGGAGCTGAAAAAATTATGGAAAAAGAGAATAATGAAAATAAAAATATGGCAAATAAAAATGTTGGGACGCGTTTTGTAAAAATGTTTTTCTCAATGATATTTTTGATTCTTATGTTTATTTCTTTTGCATATGGTGTTTACAGAGGGTCTGATTATCTTGTGAAAGAAAGAAGCAAACTGTATCAGGAAAATTGGGGATATCTTCAAAAAGAGGAAGAAACCGAGGGAATCTTTATCTGGGCAGCAGAAAATTTTTTAGACAGTGTGCAGATTGCTATTCGTGAAAACAGACTGACTGAGGAATCCAAAAAAACAGTCTATGAGATAACAAAACCTGTTGTACAGATTTCAAAGATTACATGGAATCAGGAAACAGAGCTATCAATAGAACCAGGAACAGATACAGAAACCGCTTTTTCAGCATATGACTATGGATTTTATGATTCTTATGTTAAGGGAATCCATGCGGCAGTTATCCTTGAAGAGTATTATTATGAAAGAGAAGGACTCACAGGAAAGCTTCATAAATACATGCTAGACAATAAATTTGATTATGACACATTTTTTGATGATAAGATAGGGGCATTAAAATATGATGGAAATACAGCGCATATTCTGTACACAGATGGAAGTATTCGGGAGTATAAAGATATAGATGATTTAAATATATTAGAGCAGGCTATTTCAAATCTAGGAAAAAACATAGATAAATCAAAGGTACAGCTTTACATATGGGTAGATGAGAAGTATTATGCAGATAAAAATATACAGATGCAGAATATAAACACGCTCAGAGATTATAATTTGAATGACATTATTATTTCATTTATTATTGCAGGTGTATCATTTTTTATGGCATCACTTTTATCTGTGCGGACAAAAAAAGGAAATATGCGCGAAAAGCAGATATATACCGAGATACCAATGATTTTGCTTGGTTTGGGGATTGCAGCGGAATGTTATATTGTTCAAATTCTGTGGGAAGTATATTTTGTTTACAACAAAAGCAAAAAGATTCTGGTGACAATCATTTCGATTCTACTGATATTTGTTATTTATCTGTGTGTCAGGGAAGGTGTAATAAAATGTAAGGAACGAAGATTCTGGAAGGATTTCTGCATAATAAAGGTTATGAAGAGAATCGGAAAAAGATGCAGGGATATAGGAAAGCTTATGCTTACAAAAAGTAATTATAAGGATTTCTCTATTGCAAAAAAACTGTGGATAAGAAGAATTTTATTTATGATTTTCAGTTTTGTGTATATGTTTTTTGCCTGTCTGATTGTCAATGGAGTAGGAGTATCTTATGGTTATGGGACATGGGGCTATTATGAATATATAGAGCCTTTTCCAGTGATTCTTTCGGCAGTGATTTATATGATTGTATTTATCCTTTATAATTATTATGAAATGAAATTTTTAAAGAGTTTAAATGACGTATACAAACAGATTGATGATATTTATCATGGAGAATATGCAATTCGAAAAGTAGAAGAAGATGATATGACATATGAGGTTACACAAAAATTAAATGGTCTTTCCAACGGTCTTGGAGACGCGATTGAAAAGCGGATTTCTTCAGAAAAGATGAAAGTTGAGCTTGTAACGAATGTATCGCATGACCTGAAGACCCCTCTGACATCTATAATAAGCTATGTAAATCTCTTAAAACAGGAGGAGATGACAGATGTGGCGGCTGCATACGTAAAGATTCTGGAAGATAAATCCTATCAGCTTCGCGATATTGTTTCAGATGTATTTGATTTGGCAAAGGCAAACAGCGGACAGGATGTGGAAATTGAAACCATAGACGGAATTATGCTGATTAATCAGGTGCTGGCAGATATGAGCGATACCATTGAGCGCTCTGGAAAAATTATAAAGGCAGATATCAGACCGGATACTTTTTTTATCAAAGGAGATGGAAAAAAGCTGTATCGGGCGTTACAGAATTTAATTGACAATGCGCTCAAGTATTCTATGGAGGGAACAAGAATTTATATTAATTCCGGTGTAATGGAAGATAATCTTATATTTGTAATTAAAAATATTGCCGCTTATGAAATGGCATTTTCTGGTGACGATATTGTGGAGCGTTTTGTGAGAGGAGACGAAGCGAGAACAAGCGAAGGAAACGGACTGGGACTGTCGATTGCAAAGAGTTTTATTGAGGTGTCTGGTGGAAAAATGAAAGCCGAAGTGGATGGAGATGTGTTTAAAGTAACAGTACGATTTTAAACAATAAAAAGTATATTTTTACAGGGCAGAGCTGTCATAAGTATAATACGTGCAGCTTCTGCCTGATTTTTGTTGAATCGGAATTTATATTGACAACTTCTGCAAAAGGACTATAATAAATCAAAAAAGAAAGAAGGCTAATTTTATGGACCATATAACCTCAAAACTTCTTATGTACGGTGATATGCCAAAGGACAGTATTTTAATGGAATTAAGTGATATCTGTACAAATCTTCGCAATAACACTCAGTCAAAGGATGTGCTTGTAACCAGAATTTATAAGCAGATAAAGCGTATTCTTGTGACAGCTACAGAATATGGTTTTGATAAAAATCTCTGGCATAATTATCTTACTTTTCTGCTGATTACAGATGAAAATCCTTTTAGTCTTACCTGCGAAAAAACAGGGGCTGGTCATGGCAGCATTAATGCATTGGTAAAAAATGATTTTCAGGAATACATGTATTTGTTTCATTATGATTTTTCGTGGATAGAACAGTTGCTTGGAATAGACTGTTTTTCAAGGATATCCGATTATCAGGCAGTGCAGAAGCCTGAACAGATGTATAACCAGAATGTCAGTGAAAAGGTACGAACTTTAAGTGAGAAACTGGAAACGGCTCAAAATGCAGATGAATTTTTTCAATATATCACCGACTTTTACAAAGCGTATGGTGTGGGAATGTTTGGATTAAACAAGGCATTTCGTATTTTTTCAGGGAAACAGGGTGTGGAATTTCTTCCAATTAACAATATGGACAGAGTCATGCTTGACGATTTAATTGGCTATGAAATTCAGAAAAAGAAGCTGGTCGATAATACAAGAGCATTTGTAGAGGGAAGAAAGGCAAATAATGTATTGCTTTTTGGTGATTCCGGCACAGGAAAATCTACAAGTGTTAAGGCCATTGTAAATCAGTTTTATAAAGACGGTTTAAGAATGATTGAGATTTACAAGCATCAGTTTCAGGATTTGTCAAATGTCATAGCAAAGATTAAAAACCGGAATTACAGATTTATTATTTATATGGATGATTTATCCTTTGAGGAGTTTGAAACAGAATATAAATTTCTCAAAGCGGTAATTGAGGGCGGTGTGGAGACAAGACCTGAAAATATTCTGATTTATGCAACTTCAAACAGACGTCATCTGATTAAGGAAACATGGAATGACAGAGATGATGTGGAGGTAGATAATGGAATTCACCGTTCGGATACAATGGAAGAAAAATTGTCTTTGGTGAATCGTTTTGGTGTAACTATCAGCTATTCCAAGCCAACTCAGAAGGAATATTTTCATATTGTTACTGAGCTGGCAGGAAAGGCAGGGATAAAAATGCCGGAGGATAAATTGAAGGCCGAGGCAAATAAATGGGAACTGAGCCACGGAGGCATTTCTGGAAGAACGGCACAGCAGTTTATTAATTATATTCAGGGAATTGAAGGCATGCAGGAGTTTGAATAAATCTTCAGTCAGCTGCACAATATTCCCGCTAAAATTACGCTGGCAGTAATACCGGCTATAATTGCAAGCAGACAACCCGGTATGGTCCACCGGGTTTTTGTAATATGTACAGAACCAAAATAAATGCTCAAACAATACAGCATGGTTTCTGAGCAGCTCATCATAATAGAGGCAGCCATGCCAATAAAGGAATCTGTTCCAAATTCTTTAAAAATATCAAATAAAAGTCCATTTGCTGCCGAGGCGGAAATCAGTTTGACAATGGAAAGAGGCAGCAATTCTTCTGGAAAATTTTCGATTCCTGTCAGACTTATCAGCCAGCCTATTTTATTGCATAAAAAGTCAAGCAGTCCCGAAGCGCGGAGCACTTTTGTGCCGACTAGCAGCCCAATCAGTGTAGGCAGAAGCTTTGCGGCCGTATGTATGCCGTCTGCGGCGCCCTTGGTAAAGTCTTCAAATACATTGCGTTTTGCCGCAAGACCATGCATAACGATATACGCGGCTGTTAAGGGGATAACAATTTCGGAAAAATATAAAAGAAAGCTCATGGGATTTTACAAAAAAGGGTTTGTAAATTATATGTGCAATTTACTATTGATATTCTATATTTTCAGCATAATAGAAACAGATAATTAAAAAAATAATAAATTATTGCAAAATCATTCAAATAGTCTTGTTAATGTCGACAAAAGTTGATATAATGAAAATAATAAGTTGCGTGCAGAGCACATAGCAGGAAGGGAGAGGTTTGAAATGTTTATAAGAGATTTTTGTGATTTGGAGCAGTTAAATATGATTCTCCGCAGATGGTCAGAGTCTACAGGAATGTCAGTGGTGGCATTGGATAGTGACGGAAAATATATTTCTGATGAGATTGGTCTGACAGAGTTTTGTATGAAATATACAAGAAGTACAGATGAGGGATGCAGAAGATGTGAAAAATGCAACCAGGAGGGAAAAGGTACTTATTTCTGTCATGCGGGTCTGATAGACTTCTCGCTGGATATTATAATAGAAGGCGAAGCGGCTGGAAAGATTGTTGGAGGTCAGGTTTTGTCACATGAACCAGAAGAGAGTAAAATAAAGGAGGTGGCAAGAGAGCTTGGACTTAATCCCGAAGCGTATTATCAGGCGGCCAAAAAAGTTCCGGTGCGTCCAGAGCAGGCAATTCGTTCTGCTGCCGAGCTTTTGGAAGTGACAGTGAATATGTTTGTCAATTATCAGTATATGTATAATAAAAATCATAATATTATCAGTGCACTGAATACAAATATTAAAGAAGTATCTTCTCTTTTAAAGGATATCAATGATAAATCGCGTGCACTTGATAAGATTGAGAGCAAGCAGAGAATTCTGGCATTAAATGCTTCTATTGAAGCCGGAAGAGCAGGAGAAGCCGGAAAAGGATTTGCAGTGGTTGCAAATGAGGTTGGAAATCTTGCAGTAAATTCCGGAGAGGTAAATAAATCAATAAAAAATACATTAAAGGAGTTGATTTCAGTAGTAGGAAAGCTGGAAGAAGCAAGCGGAAACTGAATTTTTTAAACTTTCTGTTTATAAGGGTCGGGAGTGTTGCAAAATAATGTTTCACTGTAAGATATTGTAGATATAAAACATAATTTATATCGATATCCTGCAGTTTGGATTTTGTTTGCAACACTCCCGATTTTTGCTTGTACAAGAAGGAACAGAATAACTTTTATAATTTTTTCATTTTTTCCAGCCAGTCATTCATTCTGTCATTTATAATAGAAAAGTAGGCAGGACCGATTTCTAGATAGAACTTGTGAAAATCCCGAATGGAAAATTTGTCTCCCAGAGTCTGAGCTGCAGTATCTTTCAGGGTTTCAAGTTCCAGATAACCAACATAATAAGGAAGAAATACGGTGGGAGAACTGATTACTGTATCATAATAAAGCTTTACGATTTCTTCATCTTCCAGCCCGAATTTTTCAAGATAATTGGCAGTATCCTGTATGGACCAGCCTTCATAGTTGATGCCAAGGTCAAGTCTTACTGGAAGGGCAATCGAAAATAAATCATTGATTTTAAGCAGTTTGGCAAGCTTTTCATCCAGTCCACTCCAACTGTAGCTGTAAAGCTCCACATATTTTGCCCAACCTTCACTATATCCGGTATTAGTCAATATGCTTCTGAAATAATGTGGTTTTAAATTACAAAAATAATTGTGCTGATACATGTGTCCTGGAAGGCCCTCATGAGCAAGGGTAGGAAATAAATCACTTCCCTCGGCTATTTTGTCAGGATTAATATAAATTACATTATTTTGAAAATGGTCAATTGGTGAAAGGATATAAAAGGCAACTACCAGTTCATCCGACATGGCGGCATCTGTTTCATGAAGACTGTAGCTGTCACAGATTGCATCCGGAAAATCTGTTTTCAGCATTTTGGTGAGATGAGACAGGATTTCGTCAGGGTCGGAGTAGATATATTCCGGTTTTTCTATTTTGTCATAGAGACTGGCATCTGTAAGAATCAGAGATGTCATCTGTGCCTGATACTGTTTCAAATTTGCATCTGTGAAAGCAATTAGTTCTTCCGGAGTTTTATCTGTACCTACACTAGTTTTTAGAAGATACTTGTAAAAATCTTTTCCGTGTTCCATTTCACATAAGCCCTTGTTAAATTCTCCTTTTTTCTGAAGCTCGGTCAGTGTGTCAATCATCAGATGATAAGCCGGAATTACAGAATTTTGGATAGAAGCTTCATTGCGTGTGATATAAGTGTTTTTCTCTTCTGTTGTAATATCTTTCATTTCATTCAGCTTGTTTTTAAAGATATCTGTTAAATAATTTTCCCCCTGGTCTAAAAACGTCTGACATTGCGCAATTACAGTTTCATAAGTATATCCGGATAAATAATAGCCTTTGTCAATTCTGTACTGTTCAAATTCCAGTGAATCTTTTATATAGTCTTGCAGAGTTTCAAGAAGATGGATATATTCCTCAATATCCTGTTTATTATGGAAAATATATTCTGCAAAAATAATCGGAAGCTGTGAGGTAATACCATCTGTTGAAAAAGGTGAAGTAAAAAGATAGCAGTCTTTATAAATGCTTTCCTCTTCCAAATATGTTTTTAAAATGTCATAAATAAGCTTTTGCTCATAAGTAAGCGAATCATACGGAAATGTATTTAATTCCGTAAGATACTCCTGAATATCTGTAAAATATTCATCCATGCCGGAAGTGCCGACTGCCGGCCATGCAGAAGGAACTCTGCTGAGCCCGTAAGATTCGGGATTTTCTATGAGAAAATTCAAACTGATGGGATTCATGGAATATTCATCCATAAATAGTTTATTTAAAAAATTCTCAAAGTTCTGCTGTGCTGCCAAATCCTCTTTTGAATAAACAGTATCACTGTCGTACAGAGAAAATTCAAAGAGTGATTTGGTAGAACCAATGTCAACAGGTTTTGAATCAGAATCTTTATCATCTGTATTCTTCTTGTCATCTGTAGTATCCTTTTCCACAAGAGAAACACTGGCACTTTCTGTTTCTTTTTCTTCGGATTTTCTGGAACAGCCTGTGGAAAAAAGCAGAGAGGCTGTCAGAAGGAAGGATAAAATAAGCAGTAAATATTTTTTTAGATATGATTGTTTCATGTCTCCTCTTTTCTGTCCTTTTCTTACAGGAAATATCCTGCACAATTTTGTAACGCTGTCCAAAAGACAATTCTGACAGTTGCCTTTGGGAGATACGCGTTGTTTTTCTGGACTAATTTCTTTTATAAAGAATATCATACCAAAAAAAGCTATAAAAATACATAGTTTTTTGAGAATGATGATTTATTTTGGTTTGTATTCGTTTTGCTTGGCTGTTAGAATAAAATAAAAAAGAAATAATTTTTAAATATACTTGAAATATTTTAAATAATATGATAATATAAAAGCAATCAGAGGGAAATCCGGGAGAGGGAAAGGAACTCATTTGAAAAAAATAATCTTTATCTTTTTAACAATTCTATTTCTTTCTTTGCCTGCTTCAAAAACTGTCCTTGCAGAAGAACTGTATTTTAACGAAGAAGGAGACCTTGTTTTTTCCATGCATGATAAAATTGCTACCAGTGGAATCAAGTATAAAACCATTGGATGGGTGATTAAGCGTTATGATGATGGATTGTATACATCTGGACAAAGTTTTGTCAATATACCCCGTTCCGGTTTTATCTATCGAATACCAGACCCTGAAAATCCGGAATATCGTTATACTACTTTTGTCGTGGATGGAGCAATGATTATGGAACGTATTGCACAAACATCATCTGAATGGAAAAATCAGCTTCAAAAATATGGAGGATATGTTTATCTTGACAGTATTATGACGGTTACTGAATATGGAACAGATATGGGAGAAATTGATGAAGCGGGAAATCTGCATGGTGAGGCATATCAGACCTATGAAGGAATTCGAAGCGCCCGAGAATGGGCAGATGGCGACAAACTGCAGGCATATTATAATTTGATGGTACAATATCCGTGTTTTCCCGAGACACCGCTGGAGCTGATATTTACAGATAGCAGGGAAGAATATGGAAACTATAGCAGCACCGTGGCAAGCGCGTTTAAAATAGGTTCCTTTTCTCCTGAAAATGAAAAGTATGCTGTATCTTCGGGGATTCCATCCGGCGAGGATTTATATTTATATGGTATGGCAGATCAGTTTAAATATTGTATTGACTGGAAAAAAGTTACAGGATATGCGAGTATTCCTGTGAAAGTAACAAAAGTATATATGCTTCGATGGTGTGACAGTCTTGGTGTTTATCATGAAGAACAGCAGTCTGTAGACAGATGGTATCATGTAAAGCGTGATTATGAATATATACAACTTGAAAACGCAAAAAAATATGATTTGACAAAAGTTGACATTTCTTCTGAATGTTTTGATTCATGCAGCAGTGCAGGATTTTTGGCGGCAGGGGCATGTCTGTCAAAAAAGTATGGGGACAGTCGCCAGCATGTAAGAATAAATGCAGCAGCAGAATATGATGCAGGAATAGGTGTAATAAACAGTACCGATTACAGAAGGCCGGTAATACCGGACGAGGATTTTCAAAGCAGTGCAGAATCTGTTGTTTCAGAGCTTACTGTATGGAGTGACTGGCTTCAGATAAACGGAGAAACGCTGCTTTCAGATACAGAATGCAGCAAAACAGGAAAAAGTATTTGTCTTGCTTTTGTAATACCAAAACAGGAAATTAGAAAAGAGAATATTATAATACCTGAAAAAACAGAGAACAGAGCAGGTTACAAGAGCAGTGTAAAGCTGACCTACAGCTGTGATTCACATATCAGTGAAATTATTAATTCAAATATTAATACAGTGACAGTGCATACTCCTGTGGCAATAAAAGCTTCTGTTACAGGAAATAAGGAAAACAATGAAAATATACATCCTTCAAAATCAGACTTAGTTATTGGAGATAAATTTGTATTATATAGTTCTTTCAGAGGAAATCACAGAGATATCAAAGGATATGGCATAAAAAATTATCAAAAATATGCAAAGGGTATATATGTAAAAATGGAATTTCCCGTTATCTGCGGCACAGAAGTATATCCTGAAAATACATGGATAGAAGCATCTCGGACAGCAGTCTTTCGTATTCCCGAGTATGTAAAGGAGGGACAATATGATATAAAATGCATAGCAGTTGCCAAAAATATTCCTGTGGAATATCTGGATTTTGACAGCATAGAAGATATCAGTGAAGAGGAAGCAAATTTTGATATCGAAAATTACTGTGCAGAAAATACCTTTCAGGTAACAGTAATCGGCAAATTATACGGATTTACGGTTGAAAACGAGGGGGAAAGGTATAAAACAGGTGCAGATTCCATATTTCCCGAATTATTTGAGTGTAATGACGAACCACTTCCACTTTGTCTTGAAAAACTGAAAAGTACGGATAATCTGTTTGTGTTTGGATTATATGCAAATGGAATTGGAGACGATACAGAGGAAACAATAGAACTGGATTTGTCTTATTTTATAATTGACAGAGAGGAAGACGGCAGTTTAACAAAAAAGCCTGTGGATATCTATAAGGCAGACAGAGATGATTTTACTGCCGATACTCTGGTAAAAATGGAGGAAATAATTACAGTTCCGGCAGAGCAGGCAGTAAAAGTCAGAGAAGGCGTATATTATTTTTCTGCAGTTCTGGAAATTACAGATAAGCTGATTCCTGTAGAAAAGGGAACGGATATTTCCGATATCCATATAAAAAGTGATTATATTCTTTATAACAGAGCGTTTGTTATAAATACAGATATCTATGGAACGGATAAAACAGGAAAAAAATTATCTTATGAGAACAGTACAAATGAAGCCCAGGGGTATTGTAATATGTGGAAAAAAGAAGGATTTGATGTGGACAGATTTCAAGAACTTAAGCTGAAATGTGGAGATGTTTTGTTGATAGGAATGAACAAAATGATGAAAAATCACAGTCTGATTATCGGAACCCATTAAAACTACTTGTAGAATCAAAGAAAAACTGCTATATTAGTATAGACATATTTAAAATTAAAAGTAACAAGGAGATGGAAAGATGGAAAAGAAACCTTATTATATTACCACTGCGATAGCATATACATCCGGAAAGCCTCATATTGGGAATACCTATGAAATTGTTCTTGCAGACAGTATTGCGAGATTTAAAAGACAACAGGGATATGATGTACGTTTTCAGACAGGAACAGACGAGCATGGGCAGAAAATTGAACTGAAAGCGGAGGAAGCAGGCATTACTCCTCAGGAGTTTGTTGACGGTGTGTCAAAGGAAATTAAAAGAATCTGGAATTTAATGAATACCTCTTATGACAGATTTATTCGAACAACGGACAAGGACCATGAAAAGCAGGTGCAGAAAATATTTAAGAAACTGTATGATAAAGGAGATATCTATAAGGGATATTATGAAGGTATGTATTGTACGCCATGCGAATCCTTTTTTACCCCCTCTCAGCTTGTAGATGGAAAATGTCCGGACTGTGGACGTGAAACACAGCCAGCCAAGGAGGAGGCATATTTCTTTAAGATGAGTAAATATGCCGATAAACTGATAAAGCATATTGAAACACATCCTGAGTTTATTCAGCCGGAATCCAGAAAAAATGAAATGATGAATAATTTTTTAAAGGCGGGCCTGCAGGATTTGTGTGTGTCAAGAACATCCTTTCAATGGGGAATCCCTGTGGATTTTGATAACAGACATGTGATTTATGTGTGGATAGATGCACTGGCAAACTATATTACAGGGCTTGGATATCAATGTGAAGGCAATAGTGATGCATTGTTTGAAAAATACTGGCCGGCAGATTTGCATTTGATAGGAAAGGATATTCTGCGGTTTCATACGATTTACTGGCCGATTATGCTTATGGCGCTTGACTTGCCTCTGCCAAAACAGATATTTGGACACCCATGGCTTTTGCAGGGAGATGGAAAAATGAGCAAGTCAAAGGGAAATGTTATTTATGCCGATGATATGGTTGAATTATTCGGGGTAGATGCAGTGAGATTTTTTGTGCTTCATGAAATGCCATTTGAAAATGACGGGATTATTACATGGGAGCTGCTGGTGGAACGGTTAAATTCCGAGCTTGCAAATACTTTGGGAAATCTTGTAAACAGGACGATTTCCATGTCAAATAAATATTTTGAAGGAATTGTTTCTGACAAAGGAGCAGAGGAAGAAATTGATAAAGATTTGAAGGCAGTTGTAACACAGACAGCTGCAAAAGTAAATGAAAAGATGGACAAGCTGCGGGTTGCAGATGCTATTACAGAGATTTTCAATCTTTTTAAGAGATGTAATAAATATATTGATGAAACGATGCCTTGGGTTCTGGCAAAAAATGAAGAAGACAGGCCGCGTCTTGCAACTGTGCTTTACAATCTGACAGAGAGTATTGTAATTGGAGCATGTCTTTTAGAGCCGTTTATGCCAGATACTTCAAAAAATATTTTAAGGCAGTTAAATGCTGAAAAAAGAGAGTTTGAGGAATTAAATAAATTTGGAAAATATGCAGATGGCACAAAGGTGACAGATACGCCGGAAATTTTATTTGCAAGACTTGATATGAAAGAAACTCTGGCAAAGGTAGAGGAAATTCAGAAGAAGCAGACAGAGGAAGCGGAGGTAAAATATCCGGAAGTAACACCAAAGGAAGAAATTTCAATTGATGATTTTGATAAAGTGCAGATAAGAGTTGGAGAGATTCTTCAGTGTGAGCCTGTAAAGAAATCAAAAAAACTTCTTGTATCACAAATTCGTATTGGCGAGGAGGTCAGACAGATTGTTTCTGGTATTGCACAGTACTATAAACCGGACGAAATGGTTGGAAAAAAGGTTGCAGTTATCACCAATCTTAAGCCTGTAAAGCTTTGTGGAGTGGAATCACAGGGAATGATTCTGGCAGCAGGAGATGAGCAGGGAAATTTATCTGTTCTTACAGTTGACAGAGATATAATTGCAGGAAGTGAAATTTGCTGATGTATATTTTTGATACCCATGCACATTATGATGATGAAAGGTTTGACAGAGATAGAAAAGAAGTTCTGAAAATGGTAAGAGAACAGGGAGTGGGCCGGATTGTGAATGTCGGCACTTCTCTGGCTCTGGGAAGTATTCAGAAAACTATTGCAATGACAGAGGAATATGAATTTGTCTATGGAGCAGCAGGGATACATCCAGAATATGTAATGGAACTGGAGAATAAAGAGTATTATGCCAAGCTGGAGAACTGTTTACAGAAAGAAAAGATAGTGGCACTTGGAGAAATCGGTCTGGATTATCACTATGAGGATAATCCGGCAAGAAAACTGCAGAAAAAGCATTTTGAAGGACAGCTTGAACTGGCAGAAAGGCTTAAAATGCCGGTCATTCTGCATTCAAGGGATGCTGTGGAAGATACATTGAATGTTGTAAAATTATATGCCGGTAAAATACAGGGAATTATCCACTGTTTTTCTTATGGGCCGGAAATGGCAAGGGAATTTCTGAATCTGGGGTTTTATATTGGAATTGGAGGTGTATTGACCTTTAAAAATGCAAAAAAGCTGAAAGAGGTAGTAAAATATGCACCATTGGACAGACTGGTCATAGAGACAGACTGTCCATATATGACACCTGAACCAAACAGAGGAA
This sequence comes from uncultured Lachnospiraceae bacterium, assembly GCA_910585215.1. GTDB lineage: Bacteria > Bacillota > Clostridia > Lachnospirales > Lachnospiraceae > CAG-303. Next base: position 23,997 of record CAJUDQ010000030.1, read on the forward strand.
AGAGAAATGATTCTGGGAATCTGGTTTATGTAATCAGAGAGCTGGCATTTTTAAAAGGAATCACCGAAAATGAGGCAAGAAAGGCTGTCTGGGAGAATGGAACTCAGATATATAAAATAAAGGCAGAAGGACAGTAGCAGGAAAGGAAAAAATTATGGCAGAGCTTTGCAAGCCACAGAATACAATTGCAATTCTTCAAAAATATGAGTTTGTATTTCAAAAAAAATATGGACAAAATTTTTTAATTGAGCCACGTGTGCTGGACAAAATTATTCAGGCAGCAGATATTACGAAAGAAGACATGGTTCTGGAAATTGGACCAGGAATTGGAAGTATGACACAGTATCTTTGCGAGAGTGCAAAAAAAGTGATTGCGGTGGAGATTGATAAAAATCTGATACCAATTTTAAAAAATGATACGCTGGCCGACTATGATAATGTCATTATTATTCAGGAAGATATTTTAAAGATGAATATCAGAGAACTGGCAGAGAAAGAAAATGACGGCAGACCGATAAAAATTGTGGCAAATCTTCCATATTATATTACAACGCCTATTATTATGGCAATTTTTGAAAATAGTGTTCCTGTGGAAAATGTCACAGTTATGGTGCAGAAGGAAGTGGCAGACAGAATGCAGACAGGACCAGGAACAAAAGATTATGGAGCTTTATCCTTGGCAGTCCAGTATTATGCCAGACCGGAAATCGTGGCAAATGTTCCGCCAAATTGTTTTATCCCAAGACCAAATGTCTCATCTGCGGTGATTCGGCTTACCAGACATAAAACATGTCCAGTTTTTGTAGAAGATGAAAAAATAATGTTTCAGCTTATTCGGGCAGCATTTAACCAGAGAAGAAAAACTTTGCAGAACAGTATTTGCAATGCACAGGATTTGAGCTTTACAAAACTTCAGGTTGCAGAAGTACTGCACAAAATGAATTTATCTCCGACAATCAGGGGAGAGACTTTATCTCTTGAGCAGTTTGCTGAATTTACAAATTTTCTGATGGAAAGAAAAGAATCGTTTTAGGACATAAAAATATCATAATTTCGTCATTGTTGCATACACCGAATTATGTTATAATGGCAATGTTACCATGAAGCAGAATGGTGAAAAAGTATAAAAATGGATATAGGAGCAGAAAAATTGAACAAAATTTTGATGCTTATATATTTATTGGAAAGGAATGGCGAAATAAATGAGAAAAAGATTATTGGCAGTAGTTATGTGTATATGTCTTGGTATATCTGTAGCAGGATGCGGGAAAGAAAGCAGTTCAAAGGAGGATTCTACAAATTCCGGCAAAAAGGAGGAAAACAGCACGGCTGCTTCTTCGGGAAATGACCTTTCTTCGGCAGTTCCATCAAATCCGGCATACAAAGAGGAAGATTTGATTGACGATTCAGCGGAAGTAAAGGCTTTGGATTATGTAGAGCTTGCAGGCTATACAGGACTTGAGCTTACAAAGGAGATTACAGAAGTAACAGATGAGGACGTACAGGATGAGATGGAAAAGGACAAGGTTGCGTTAAAGGAAGAAAATGCCATTGTTGCGGACAAAGATACAGCAGTGATAGATTTTGTAGGAAAACGTGAAGGGGTGGCTTTTCAAGGAGGAACAGGAACAGACTATGAACTGGTAATAGGTTCAAATTCTTTTATCAGCGGTTTTGAAGACGGACTTATCGGCGTGAAAAAAGGAGAAACTGTCGATTTGAATCTTACATTTCCGGAAAGCTATAAAAATAATCCCGAGCTTGCAGGAAAAGATGTGGTTTTTACTGTGACGGTAAAGGATGTGAAAAGAAAACCGGAGTTGACCGATGAGTGGTTCCAGACCAATACAGAATATTCAGGGATGGAAGAGTATAAAACACAGGTACGGACACGTCTCGAAACAGAGGCAGACAGTTCTGCACAATATACACTGGAAACAAATGCATTAAATACAGTTGTCGAGAATTCAAAGGTGGACAAATATTTCAAGTCTTTGGTTGAGGAAGGTGAGAAGCAATATGAAAATTATCTTTTGACATATGCTTCTTATTATAATATGGGACTCAGTGATTTTCTTGCTGCAAACAATATGTCGGAAGAGGATTATGCAAATACAAAATCTCAGCAGGGGGCAAGCTATGCTCAGGTAGCCATGATTGTAGATGCAGTTGCAGAAGACGCAGGACTTACAACAGAAGATGAAAAATATCAGAATCTTCTTAAGGATTTGGCTGCACAGTATAATATGGATGTAGATAAGCTGAATTCCTTTTATGGAGAAAAGATGGTATATACATCCGTTATGTCTGAATATGTTATGAAACATATTGTAGATAATGCCAATGTAACAACGACGACAGTTTCAAAGAATGACGAGAATTAAGTCTGCATTTTTATTGTTGTGTTAAGATTAGAGCAAATGAAGATTGACAATTTAAAAATTCTTTGTTAGTATAAAGGACAGAGTGTGACAGGTCACACGAAGGGGTACACCACCGCGGGTGTAGTTTTCTTCGTGCGGCCTTTTTTGTTTGCCAAAAGCAAATAGTGAAAAATGTCATATATATTATAAAAGGAGGAATTATATATGAAGGTAAATGGCAAGGAAAACATATTAAAACAAAATGTGGTTCTTTCTGACTATTTAGAGCAGCTAGGATATCGGACAGACAGAATTGCAGTAGAGCGAAATGGTCTAATTGTTCCAAGGGACAGCTATAAAGAATGTGTCTTATCGGACAGTGATACATTGGAAATCGTTCATTTTGTAGGTGGAGGCTGAGAAAGGGATAAAAAGAGATAAAATGACAGAAGAAGAATATAAGGACATTTGTGTTCAAAGGTTTGGTGCTGAAATTTACACAAAGCTTGCAGACTCGAGAGTAGCCGTTGCAGGTCTTGGAGGTCTTGGCTCTCATATAGCAGTTATGCTTGCGAGAAGCTGTGTAGGTACGTTGCATTTGATAGATTTTGATGCAGTAGATATCAGTAACTTAAATCGACAGGAATATTACATACCGCATATTGGTAGGCCAAAAACACAATGCCTAAAGGAGAAATTAATGGAAATAAATCCATTTATTCATATTTTGACAGACAATGTACGTGTGACAAGAGAAAATCTTGAGGAGATTTTCAGGGAGGAGGCAATTGTCTGTGAGGCATTTGATCGGCCAGAAGAAAAAGCAATGTTAGTAAATGGAATTTTGGAAAAACTGCCCCATGTCCGGCTGATATCAGGTTCGGGTATGGCAGGCTTTGGGGATGCAAACGAAATTCAGACAAAAAGAATCTTTCAAAATTTTTATTTATGTGGAGATGGAAAGACTGATTCAGAAGAGGGAGCAGGATTAATGGCTCCAAGAGTCTCTATTTGTGCAGGGCATCAGGCAAATCAGGCAGTACGACTTATTTTGCAGCAGGGGTAGAAAAAATGACAAAAACAGAAAGAAAAAAGAGCTGACAGAAACAAGAATAGCAGAAGGAAAAAAGAACTGACAGAAACAAGAATAGCAGAAAGGAAAAAAAGAAATGAAGAAGAATGATAAACTTGTAATTGGAGGTCATGAATTTACCTCGCGTTTTATTTTGGGTTCAGGAAAATATAATCTGAAGCTTATCAAAGCGGCAGTAGAAAATGCAGGAGCGCAGATAATTACCCTTGCACTGCGCCGTGCAAATACAGAATCAGAAGAAAATATTCTTGATTTTATACCGGATAATATAACGCTTCTTCCAAATACTTCAGGAGCACGAAATGCCGAGGAAGCAGTGCGTATCGCAAAACTGGCAAGAGAAATGGGATGTGGAGACTTTATAAAAATAGAGATTATTCATGATTCCAAGTATCTGCTTCCAGATAATCATGAAACAGTCAAGGCAACTGAAATTCTTGCGAAGCAGGGATTTATTGTTATGCCTTATATGTATCCGGATTTAAATACTGCCAGAGAGCTTGTAGATGCAGGTGCGGCGGCCGTTATGCCATTAGCGGCGCCGATTGGTTCAAACAAAGGTCTTGCAACAAAGGAGTTTATTAAAATTCTTATAGAGGAAATTGACCTTCCGATTATTGTAGATGCAGGAATCGGACGTCCTTCACAGGCATGTGAGGTAATGGAAATGGGGGCGGCGGCTGTTATGGCAAATACAGCTATCGCTACAGCCAAAGATATTCCTCTTATGGCGGAGGCATTTGGCAGAGCAGTAGAAGTGGGAAGAATGGCTTACCTTGCTGGACTTGGACAAATAAGAGATACCGCAAGCGCGTCTTCCCCGTTGACTGGGTTTTTACAATAGATGTTGTTTATAAAAAGTTCACAAAAATCTGTTAAAAAAGAAGTTTCAAAATTAAATTAAAAATATAGTTTCAAAATTAAATTCAAAAAAAGAAATTTAAAAAGTTTTAAGAAGGAAAATTAGAATGTCAACACATATAAATGAAAGTATTTTAAGTGAAGAAATCAAACAGGATATGAAGAAAGGCCGTACCAATCATATGGAATATATGGAAGGCATGGAGATACTTTCAGATTCAAATCTTATGGAGCAGGTGCTTTCTGCCGTGAAACATTATAATTACAATCAATATACCAAAAAAGATGTCAGACATGCTCTGGATAAGGAGAGCAGAGGACAGAAGGAATTTTCAGCACTTTTGTCACCTGCTGCAGATGATTTTCTGGAGGAAATGGCAGAGAAAGCTACATTGGAAACAAGAAAGCATTTTGGAAACAGTGTCTATCTGTTTACTCCTCTGTATATTTCTAATTATTGTGAAAATTATTGTGTATACTGTGGATTTAACTGCCATAACAAAATTAAGAGAGCCAAACTCAATGCGGAAGGTATTGAACAGGAGATGGCAGTTATTGCTAAAACAGGTCTGGAGGAAATTTTGCTCTTGACAGGAGAGAGTCGGAAAATGTCGGATATTGGTTATATTGGAGAGGCATGTAAAATTGCCCGAAAATATTTTAAAATGATAGGGCTTGAGATATATCCGATAAATTCTGACGAATATGCATATCTTCACCAGTGTGGTGCAGATTATGTCACAGTATTTCAGGAAACTTATAATGCGGATAAATATGAGACACTTCATTTATCCGGTCATAAACGTATTTTTCCATATCGTTTTTATGCGCAGGAACGTGCATTGCGCGGAGGTATGAGAGGAGTGGCATTTGCCGCTTTGCTCGGACTGGATGATTTTAGAAAGGATGCATTTGCAACTGGTATGCATGCATATCTGCTGCAAAGAAAGTATCCTCATGCAGAAATATCCTTTTCCTGCCCAAGACTGCGTCCGATTGTAAACAATGATAAAATTAATCCAATGAATGTACATGAAAGGCAGCTTTTGCAGGTAATGACAGCATATCGCCTGTTTATGCCATTTGCAGGAATGACAATTTCCACAAGAGAACGGGCAGGTTTTCGGGACCATGTAATAGGAATGGCTGCCACCAAAATTTCAGCAGGAGTAAGCACCGGAATCGGAAGTCATACAGAAGATGAGAACAGGGGAGATAACCAGTTTGAAATTGCAGATGGAAGAGATGTAAATCAGGTAGTAGCAGCTATCAGAGAAAGAGGTTTGCAGCCGGTAATGAATGATTATGTATTTGTATAAAAAAATAGCAATTACAGACAGAGAACTGTTTTTTAAGGCTTATAGGGAAAAATTCAAGATAGAAAAAGAAAATTATATTAAGGAAGCTTATATGGAGCATCTTTTAAAGCTTACAGAGAAAGTAGACTTGATGATTCTGCGGGAAAAAAATCTTGACATGGAAGAATATAAAAATCTTGTACAAAACCTTTTCGCTGTTCTGGAAAACAGAGAAAATCTGGTTCTTCATACACATATAAAAACAGCTTTTCAACTTGATTTCAAAAAAATTCATCTTCCATTTCCTGTTTTTTGTAAAAATCTTTCCCTGCTGCATCTATTTGAACTGACAGGTGTATCGGTGCACTCTTTGGAGGAGGCACGTTTTGCAGAGAAGCATGGTGCAGATTATATTATTGCAGGACATATTTTTCAAACACAATGTAAAAAAGATTTAAAGCCAAAGGGGCTTGACTTTTTGGAGAATATCTGTGAAAATATAAAGATACCAGTATATGCTTTGGGAGGAATTACAGAGGAAAATGAACTGGATACAATTAAGGCCGGTGCTCTTGGCGCCTGTCGTATGTCAGATTATATGAAAGATACAATAAGTTGAAAGTGAATTGTTCCATAATGTAGCCGGCCAAAGGTGGATTGCTTAATAATACGACCAAACTTTGTTTGATAGATAAATTTTATGCATAAAGAGGTGAAAACCATGAAAACAGTGCTTACAATAGCAGGCAGTGACTGTGGCGGTGCAGGTGGAATCCAGGCAGATATAAAAACAATTACAGCTCACAAATTATATGCCACATCTGTCATTACATCAATGACAGCACAAAATACAACCGGAGTTTATGATATTCAGGAATCTACGCCTAAATTTCTGGGAAGACAGATAGACTGTGTGTTTCAGGATATTTATCCAGATGCAGTAAAAATTGGCATGGTGTCCAGTGAAGAGCTTATTGAAGTAATTGCATGCAAGATGGAGGAATATCAGGTAAAGAATCTTATCCTTGATACAAATATTGTATCAAACAGCGGAAGGGCGCTGATTGGGAGTAAGGCGGAAAGAATTATTTTGAGAAAGCTTTTTCCTATGGCTTCTCTGATACTTCCAAGTATTCCGGAAGCGGAAACTATCAGTGGAATCAGTATTGATAGTATAGAAGATATGGGGGCGGCTGCCGGAATTATTTCTCAGAAGTACGGAGTGAGAGGTATTTTTTTCCGAGAAGGACACAGGATAACAGAAAAAGGAGATATGCTTTTTGAGAATGGAAAAATTACCTGGATAGAAGGAGGATATAAGGAGAGTGCCAAGAGCATGGGAAAAGGCTGTGCGCTGTCAGCTGCAGTTGCATGCAATCTGGCAAAAGGAGACATATTGGCGGAAAGTGTCAGAAAAGCGAAACAGTATGCCAAAATGGCGGCAGAAAACAGTCTTGAGCTTGGAAAAGGTAAAAATCCAATCAATCATTTTTTTGAAAGAACGGAAACAGTTTGACAATTGCTAAAAAATCGGTTATACTATCTGTGTTTCATGTCATAAGATTTCCACGCAGCCGGGGAGCCAGCGGTGCCCTGTACCTGCAATCCGCTTTAGCAGGGGTGATGTTCTTCCCAGGGTATTTCTTTGTGGAGCAGCCTTTTATAAGTGGCGTTGACGTTTGGGTCTTGCGCAATGAGAATTTATGAACCGTGTCAGGTCAGGAATGGAGCAGCACTAAGTAAAACCTCTCATGTGCCGCAAGGGTGCCTGAGCTGAGCTAACTGTAAAAGTAACGTTCATGAAGGATATTCAAAGAAGAACGCGTGGAATTTAAAATAAATTATGCAATCGACATTTTTGTTGATTGCCAAATCATGCAACCGGCGTATCTGTTGATTGCATTTTTTTATTTATTTTGTTTGTGCAATCAATTTATAAATCGGCTGTCCAAGGGAAGAAAATTTTTCTTCATATTCAGTCATAATATTTCCTTTTGCCATATTTTCATTATGATGAAGGTCACGGGTGTATTCTATAATTTTCCATCCGGCAATTGGAATTTCTTCCAGTGAAAATTCAAACAAATCCTGATTATCTGTTTTAAATTCCACACATCCATTCGGGGAAAGAATCTGACTGTATCGTTCAAAAAACTGTCTTGAAGTCAGACGCCTTTTGGCATGTCTTTCTTTTGGCCAGGGGTCGGAAAAATTCAGATAAATTCTGTCTACTTCATTTTTGTCAAATACTTCACAGATACTTCCCGCATCCATTCGAACAAATTTCAGATTTTCTATTGAGGAAATATCTAAAGCTTCAAGCTTTTCGACCGCCCGCACAAGAACACTGGAATATCTTTCAATGCCAATATAGTTAATATTTTTGTGTTCCAGAGAAAGCTGAGTGATAAATCTTCCTTTTCCCATGCCAATTTCTATATGAATAGGATTTGTATTGTGAAAGTATTCTTTCCAGTGGCCTTTGTTGGTCTCCGGTTCAGTAATGGTGTAGGGATTGTTTTCCACAATTTCTCGGGCTCCCTTTATATTTCTTAATCTCATAATAAAATCCTTTCTATTTGTAAGTTCTTCTTTTTTTCATCTGTGCCATTTTATGTCTGAATCGAAGTATTTTAAAAAGAATAAAACCAATCACCAGACAAGAAACAAGTATTCCCACCAGAATATAAATATTGATAGAAGCAGTCTCTTTGATAGACGAACTGATATCAGAGGAATTTTCAGCCTTCTGCGGCTTGGAAAGAGGAATTTGGGAGCTGTTGGACAGATTCATCAGTAAGGATGCTTTTCCCAGATAGTTGCCCTGATATTCATAGGTAATAGATGCAACAACATTATTATCCGGTGTATCAAGAAATTCGATTGTATAAGGAATTTCTGAAAGGGAAAGATTTGCAGGAATCAGAATGGTATCGCCAGACAGTGAAAAAATTTCCGCACTGCTTCCATATAATTTATTTATTACGGGAATACCGGAGGAGTCTGTACCAAAACGCGTTTCAGATTCTTTGATATTCACTCTGGTAAAATTCTGAAATCCATAATCAAGTAAAGAAGCCGTATCCGAAAAGATATGTTCGTTATCCGATTTCATTATCACACTGATTAATGTAAGGCCATTCTTTCGGGCGGCGGTTACCAGAGTACGACCTGCTTCATCCGTATATCCTGTTTTTCCTCCGATAGCAGAAGGATAATAGTAGTTTGAGGTAGAGACAAGCAGAGAGTGTGTATGCCAGATACGGTAACTTTCACTTAAATTTGTGGCGGCGAGTGTATAATTTTGACAGCCCCAGATAGCGGAAAATTCTGAATTTGACATGGCGGCTCTAGTAATTAATGCCATATCATACGCGGTAGTATAATGCATATCGTCATGCAGTCCGGTAGAATTGACAAAATTGGTGTCCAGTGCGCCTATTTGTCTGGCACGCTCTGTCATAAGCTCTCCAAAAGCCTGTTCACTGCCGGATATTTTTTTTGCCAGCCCAACGGCGGCATCATTGGCGCTTCTTAAAAAAAGTGCATAGAGTGCATCGTGAATAGTTGTGGTTTCACCGGACATCAGTCCCAATTTGGACGCATCGCCAGGAAGAGAGTTTAATACGTCGTCCGTATAAGTAATTGTATCATTCATACTCAGATGTTCAATTGACAGAAGTCCGGTCATGATTTTTGTAATACTTGCCGGATAAAGTTTTTCATGTACATTATTTGCATATAAAACAGCGCCGGAATCTGCATCAATAAGGATAGCTGAAGTACCATATATAGAAGGGGCTGTGGGCCATGGTACATTTTCCTGCTCTGTTTCATCTGCAAATAGAACATCCAAATGAAAAAAAGAAGTAAAAAGAATAGATAATAATATCAATATAGTAAATAATTTCCTTTTATCTGTAAAAAAACGCATTTTCCCCTCCTGAAATGGAATACATAAAATTACTGGTGAGATGAGGCATTTTGGCTGCGCTTTAAACGGCGTTTTCGTCTGAATTCATTCCGTTTTTCATAAATCAAGTCCGCTTCCGCTTTTTTTATAAGTCTTAGCTCTTTTATCATAAAATAAAATTCGTCATCTGTCTTTTTTATATGAATTTTACCTGCCAGAAATCCGTGGTCGGGACAGAAGGCAAGACAATAATAATTTTTGGAATTATCTGAAAACCAGCGGATTTTTTTTCTGAGCCGTCTGCCGCATTTGCAGCATTTGGTGGAAACTGCCTCACGGTCTTCCATGGCCTCAGCTTTGCTTGGAAATGCTCTTGAGATATATTTGGAGTGGTCTTCATAAGAAATACAGATTTCGTCCCTGCTGTTTTTGGGCCGCTGATAGGTATCTATGGTATAATTTTTCAAGATGACATCTTTGTCCATACAATTCATAATCAAGGCTGTATAATATGCGTCGCTCATTGCTCTGTGAAACTTTATCTCTTTTTTGAGCTTGAAATATTCTACTGCATATTCAAGTGAGCGTCTGGTTGCTCCATCATGAATGGCAATACTGAATATTTCCTGAATATCATAAAAAAATACCGGTGTGGGAAACAGGGGAAGATGATAATATTTCATATTGCGCTGAAGCTCTGTCAAGTCCAGTGGTCCCCATGTACAGAATCGAAAGTCTTCTTTTCCACACCATTTCATAAAACGTTCCAATACCTTTGGAAATTTTTCTCCGTTTTTTAATTCTGCTGTAGTAAAACCGGTAATTTCCCGTGAAATATAGTGCATTTGAGGATAAATCACCGGACGGACAATACTTTGGAACCGGTCCACAATCTGAAAATCATTGTTTAGCTTAATTGCTCCAATTTCAATAATTTCAAAGGGAAGGGCTTTTAGTTCTCTGTTTTTACCATGTGCGGACTGATTCCATTCCAAATCTAGCACTATGTAGTTCATGATAAATTCCTGCTCTTTCTATAAATTGGCAAATAACGCTGCAATTTCTTCCGAGGTCATTGGCTTGTTAGCGGTATTATTTTCTGAAGCTGGTGTTTTGGAAGCAGTTGGTGTTTCATTATTTATTTCTGTAGTATTGCTATTTGTTGTTTCTGCTTTTTGTGAGGTAATCATATTTTCTAAAAGACTATCTTCTCTTGAGATAACATTATTTTCTGATGTTTCATTGTGTTGTGTTAAGATAGTAGCCTCGGTTATAGTAGTATTCCTTTCTGCATCCTTTATAGTAGCATCCCTTGCCGCATCATTCTTTATAGTATCATTTTTTTCTATATCATTTCCTGTAATATTACTTTCTGCTATATCATTAGTTTCTGAAAAAGTATGAGTATGCTCTGGTATATTACTTTTTTCAAGCTTGTTATCTTCTGTTATAAGATTACTTTCTGATAGGGTGTTACTTTGTCCTATAGTACTATTTCCAGCACTATTGTTGTTTTCTTTTGAAATATTATTTTCTGCCGAATTGTTCAATATATGGCTGGCGGCATCTTTTACTTCTGAGAAAATTTCAGAGGCAGTTTCTAAAGGAATTTCAGGTTCCATCTGACTGTCCAAAACAGTTTGTGAAGCAACAGTAGTATCAGAAGGCTGTTCGGAAATATTTGAATTTGAGGTATCAGAAACCTGTTTTGGTGTATTATCTGTTTCTTCCATAATATTGCCAACAGCTTCTATGGTTTCCTCTAAAACATCAGCAGTCATAGGTGTTTGTGTATACTCTTCATTTTGAACAGTCAGACCGGAAACTTCCTGAACAGCCGATTCTTGGCTGTCGACTTCCTGCTTTATCATGGAATCAATAGTTTCCGGCTGTGTCACAGTTTCAAAATCAGTTTCTGAAATTGTCTCATCCAATTTTAAATCCTTTTCCACTTCCAAAGGGGATAATGGCTGTTCATGGTTTTCAATAATTTCACGGGCGTTGTTTACAATTGTTCTGTTTTTTTGAACAAGGGACTGGAGTGAAACTGCATTTTCCACCTCTTTTGCCAGACGTTCATTTGCCTGTGATAAATCATCAATCAATGAGCCAAAATCCTTTGGTGTTTCAAGGGTATCTGATATGGAATGACTGTTCAGAGCGATTTTCTTTGTGGTAAGATAGATAGCCTTGCTTGCTTTTATCATAATTTCATTCTGTTCGTCACGTTTGCGAGAAGTCTGGTTAATAATTTCCAGAACACCGTCAATAGAAAGATACCCGAAAATACACATAATTATTCCTGTTCCAAATAACATAAAGTAATCATATGGAAAATAATTGATAAAATAAAATTCGAAAAAAATGGAAACTACAAATCCAATAATACAAATTATGATAAAATTAAATTTTGACTTTGTCTTTTTAGTGCTGCTCATAACAAAAACCTCCAAATAACCATGTTTTTTTAGTATACCACAATGAAGCACGCTTTGCGTGCACAGGTCATCAAACTTCGTTTGACGACATTATACCACAAGGAAGCACGCGGATGCGTGCGCAGGTCATCAAACTGCGCGCTGCTCCGTTTGACGACATTATACCATAAAAAAATCTAGTTGACAAATGATAAAGTAATAAATACAATATTTTTTGTTCTTTATATTAAATAGGAAAAAGCTTTTTTCGACAAAGTGTCTGTGATACTATAAGTTTTTTATAATTTTTCTGCACTTTGTTTAGCAGATTAGGAACCCTTTAAGCAGCCTTATGGGAAATCGTTATGGAAAATAGGAAGCAGTTTTTGACAATAGGTATTCGTTGGAACAGTATTTATGGAAAATTTATAAGATGATTCCAATAATACAATTCCTGTAAAACAAGAAAGGGATGGTGTTGAAATTATGAATAAGTTTATGAGAGCAGTCGGCTTTACTGAATACAAAACAAATAAAAAATTGAATCAGATATTTGATACAGTCAAAAAAAAACCGGATGTATATGCAGAATATAGAAACAGAGAAAAAGATACTGTTTTTGAGCTGACGAAAATGGCAGGAGATGGCTTTGGCCTTACATGGCTTGGGACTAAGGAGGATGGAGAACTTTTGTGTGAGTATTGTTATCCTTTTATAAAGGGAAATAAATATTTTTCGAAAGCAGAAGTAAGTCTGGAAGAAAGAGTGACAGGAAATATTTACAGTGCTGCCTTTGAGGATTTCAGAGTTGGAGTCTTTATTATTTTTTTTGTACAGAATGGAATTGAGTATCTTGGGATACAGGAAAAATCGGATAATGAGACAGATACAACTACTATGACATTATCTGGTCTGGCTTTAAACGGAACGATTCTGCTTCCGCTTGCGTTCAGTGAGGAAGAACAGAAAAGGCGGGCAAAGGAGCAGAAAAAGAGAATCCGGCTGCTGACGGCGGCCAAAAAAGGGGATGAAAAGGCAATGGAAAGTCTTGCATATCAGGATATGGATATATATACCCGTGTGTCAAAAAGAATCCTTACAGAAGATGTATTTTCCATTGTGGAAACTTCCTTTATTCCCTATGGTATGGAATGTGACCAGTATTCGATTGTTGCGGATATTGTCGGTGTTGAAAAAGCAGTGAATCTGTTGACAAAGGAAAAAATCTGGAAGCTGCGGCTAAATTATAATGGAATTTATATAGATATCTGCATAAATCAGCAGGATTTAATGGGAGAACCAAAAGAGGGGAGAAGGTTTAAAGGAAATATCTGGCTGCAGGGACACCTGTCATAGATATGACGATAATTTTTTATATAAGAAAAGCGCCGAAATTCTAAATTTTATAGAACGTTCGGCGTATTCAGCGTCGCTAAGAGGATTTGAACCTCCGGCCTACCGCTTAGGAGTGACGCTATACGCCATTAGGCAACTCCCTCATAGTGTTGGATAATCCCCGTATCTACTGGCTTTTCACGGCTTATGAATGTTATCTCGTACCTCTGTTTTTCTGCTAATTTTATATGTTTTTAAACTCTGTATTTTGCAGGCAATTAGCACCGAGCTTGTAATTGGGGATTTGTTGCGGTGTCAAATTGGGTTTATCTTATATGGATATTTGTTTACTCGTACCGCTTTGTGTTATCTATTTGCCTTACAGCTTAATCGAAAAATAACTGTACATATATTAGCATATCCTCACCGATTTTGCAATATGGCTATGTAAAACGAGGGACAACCCTATCACGGATTGCCCCTTATACTTTTATAAATTTTTCGCTAACGACTTCAAAAGCGTTGCCATCTCTGGATTGGCAAGCAGTTTCAGCAGCATTTCTTGGTCTGTCGATGATACCGATGGCTCTGTGTTCTGCTGTGCTTCTTCGGCTTGCGGAGTTTCTTTTGTCTGGTAGAATTGTTCCTCAAACCGTTGTGCATTCAGCCGTCTGTCATCGTCTATGATATGAGAATACACATCTGCCACCATTTTAACCTGTGCGTGTCCAGAATCGCCCTGCACCGATTTCATATCGCCGCCGTTGAGCTTTAATTTTTTTCCCGCAAGCCCTGTCATATAAACAAAGTAGTATTCAATGCCTGCTTCGTCC
>CAJUDQ010000031.1 GCA_910585215.1 uncultured Lachnospiraceae bacterium
TTTCATGTTATAATTTGTTACAGGTTTTTCTTTCCCTTATTTTTGCCCTTATGAGAGTTCGTAACATGAGGGAAAAGGATATAACACAAGGGAAAGCATAAGGGCAAACTCACTTGCTATAAATTTAGCATTTTCAAGGGTTTGCGGACTTTTTGAAAATAAGATATAACAGTTATTAAATGCCATAAAAAGTGTCTTATCAGAATTCCAGTTTATCTTTCAAATCCTTTGGAAATGCTGTATTTTTAAGATGTTTCCCCTTTTTTTGTGTTCTAGCATTATGCTTTTCCGCTTGCTTTTGCCCTTACGAGCCGAAACAAGGGAAATTATTTATTAGAGTACCAAACTGTTTTATTGATAGGTGAAAAACTCTCGTGTGTTTATGTGAGACATTTCAAACAGATGCTCACCAAGCTCAATGGCGTTGTAATCACAACCTGTGTTCAGAATCGGTTCTGTAGCCTGTCCGGTTCCTGGACCGAGTTCCAATACTGTCTTGCTTGACTCAATGTTTGCATAAGCAATCAAATCCGTGAACAACTCAGCACTGTATCGAGGTCTATACTTATCAAATTGTTCAGGAATTGTATCAAATACCTTTCTGAATTCCATGGTTACACTTCCTTTTTCGATAATTGATGTACGTATTTCAAAAAATTACAGGCAGCGTTTCCCTCATTTTCATTATATTCCCATCCTAATTCCTTCCCAACAAACCGTGCCACGTTTTCAAACAATTCACACATACTAAAAACAGACTTCCATGCATGATCAACATTACCATCAAAATAGGTCGATAAAAGCATTTTCCATTCTTTCTCTGAAATCCATTGATATAAGTATTTTGATGATTTTCCGGTGCTTACTGACCATTCTGTTAAGATACCAACTTTCCAATTCAACATAGTAATAAGCTGATTTCTTACAACATGATTTGTCATATCCTGTACATAAGGAATTTCCTTTCGCCATAAGCCCTTTGCTATATTATTGGTACACCACCAAAATTCATTGCAGGTTGCCAGATATTGTTCTCTAGTAGGCTTTTTCACCCAATACTGACAATCTGTCGCCGCTGAGATTTTGGGTAATATGTTTTCTTTATCCAACAAAATCCTGCAAAGCTTATCATCTTGGATATGATTCAGTGCATAATTTATAGATTGTACAGTTAAGTCAATTCTGGTTCCATCTGCAAATTGCATCAGCCATCCATACGAATTTTCCTTATCACTTGGATAATATGGGTTTTCATCAGGATACTGCATATAAAGAATTTCACCAAACAGTTTAATCCAGTCTTTGTCCTCTATAAAGCTTTTTGTATCTTCCGCCACATATACGATATCATAATCTTGAAAAATATCTTTTGGAACATTTTCATTTGTTCTGGAACCGTTCATATAAACAGCTTTAATTCTATCATCATTTTTTGCAATTTCTAAAATAAGATTGTACATTTCGTTTTCTGTTCTCATGTCTACACCTGGCATTATAACAGCATTTTGCTCTGTATCAAATTCTAATATTGGTATTTGATTTTTTAATACTGCTATATCAAATTTTCCTTTCTTAAATATTTTTTAAAATTATAACATAATCCCCGATACAATGCCATAATTTTTAACTAAAAAAAGGAACTAGGCAATGTAAACAGCGAGTGTTGGAGATTGGAAACATGTATGCCAAACTGTATGAAGACTTGACAAGGAAACTGCTGCCGGAAAAACGTCTTCAAAAGAATAAATTTTATGAAATAATTATAAAATAATACTTTGCAAAATTGGCAAATTTGGTATATTATAGTACAATATACGATTAAATATATTAATATAAGGAAAGGATGGGTAATATGATTCAATTTTTAAAAAATGTAAAAAAGGATATGATGTTAATCACAGTATTTCAGCTTCTGGCAGGTGTGTTGCTGCTTGTTTTTTCAGGTTCCGTAGTGAGGCTGATTAGCTATATCTGTGCGGCGGTGCTGCTGGTATATGGAATTATGCATGCCATAACCTATTTTAAGCAGCAGGCGGCTGCTTCCGGTCAGTATGATTTGGTCAAAGGGGTGATAGGAACTGCTGCCGGAGTAATACTGTTTGTAAAACCGGGGATTCTCTCAGGTATTTTATTTACAATTCTGGCGATTGTGATTATTCTGGACAGTGTGACAAAGCTTCAGGATGCACTTGATTTAAAAAAGCTGAATTATCAGAACTGGTGGATTATGATGCTTCTTGCTATTATTATGGCAGTAATGGGGCTTATCGTTTTATTTAATCCATTTGGAACTGCAAGTATGCTGGTATCTTTTGTGGGAGTGGTATTGATATTGAATGCTGCTGTTGATTTATGGGATATTTTTTATATTTCAAAAAAAGTTGACAATTTTTTAGATAAATAAAGGATTGAGAGAAGCAATATGAAAAAATCAGAAACATCAGGTACCGGATTAAGCCGCAGAAGTCCACTATATCTGGCAGCAGTCCTTGTGCTCGCAGTTATTATCTTTTTTGTTCAGGGCAAACTGGATATGCACGAAGAGCAGTCAGAAACAATACAGAGAGAAACAACAAAAGGGGAAACAATAGGAAGTAGCAAAACAACAGAAAGTACAGAAAACCTCTCTCATAAAAACAATGAAAATTCGTATGTCTTTCGCTCTGAAAAACTGTTAAATCAGCATTTCGAAAAGCATGGAATTGACATGGGGTTTGCTACGGCTGAGGAATACCTTGCAGCGGCCAATAAAGTAATTTCATCTCCAAAGGTTCTTCATAAAAAAGAGGCAGAGGATAATGATGATGTTTATTATCTGGAAGAAAGTAATGAATTTGTAGTAGTATCCACAGATGGCTATATCAGAACTTATTTTCTGCCGGAAGATGGAATCAGATATTATAACAGACAATAATAAAGGAAATGATAGAATGATAAAAAGCAAAATACTGGAAAAGATTTCAAAGGAATTAAAAACATCAGGAAAATTTATAAAAAGTACCGCTGATTTTTCTTTTGAACTGTTTCAAAAAACTGTAAAACAGAAAGAAAGTATTATAATATCTCCAGTTTCTGTTCTGGTTGCCATGACAATGACAGCAAATGGAGCAGATACCCAGACTCGGCAAGAAATGCAACAGGTATTGGGGGGAGATTCTCTGGAGGAATTAAACGTTGAGCTGAAGCAGTTTCTTACAGATTTATATACAGGAGAAAAAGCAGTATTAAAAAGAGCAGATTCTATCTGGTTTAAAAATACAGAGGGAGAATTTACGGTAAACAGAGATTTTTTAAATTTAATTTCTGATACCTTTCATGCAGAACTTTTTCAGGTTCCTTTTGACAGCCAGACAAGAGAAAAGATAAATTCATGGGTATCTGGGAATACAGAAGGAAGAATAGAAAATTTTTTAAAAATACTTCCAAGCGATGTGTGGATGTATTTGATTGATATATGTACGTTAGATGCGGAATGGGCAAATATTTACGAGCAGCATGAAATTTCAGAGGGAATATTTACTGCATATAATAACAAAAAGCAGACGGCTTTTATGATGCACAGTACAGAAAACTGTTATTTGAAAGATGATATTACAACAGGTTTTTTAAAGCCCTATGCCAAAGGATATAGTTTTGTAGCACTGTTGCCAAAAGAGGGTATGGATATCAATGAGTACGTAAAATCTCTTTCCGGAGAGTATTTTTTACATCTTCTTAATAATGTAAAGCATATGATGGTTTTGGCAGAACTTCCAAAATTTCAGGGAAAATCATCTCTGGAGCTTGGAGAAATACTGCAGGAAATGGGGATAAAAAAGGCATTTTCAAGAGAAGCAGACCTGTCCCGATTAGGAAAATCAGAGAAAAATTCACTTTATATCAGCAGAGTATTTCAGGATTCTTATATTGAAATAGATGAACGAGGAACAAAGGCAGGCGCAGCAACAGCAGTAGAGCTTTCCCGTTGCGCAATTATAGCTGATAAAGTAAAGCTGAATCGTCCGTTTGTGTATGCAGTAGTGGATAACCAGACAAAACTTCCATTATTTCTTGGAACGGTTTTATCAATATAAAAAATATTTTATAAGGAATCTTTCTGAAGTCTGTTTGATAGAAGAAAGATTCCTTATTTTTTGCTTGACATAAGTCCGATTTCAGATATAAGGAGGAATATATGGATATTATACTATGAGAATTGCCGGAGAAAATGGAGTGGCTGCATATGGGGTAATTATGTATGTAAATTTTATTTTTGTGGCTATTTATATCGGGTATTCCATAGGAAGCGCGCCGATTATAGGATATCATTATGGTGCAGGAAATACAGGGGAATTAAAGAATTTATTCAAAAGAAGTCTGAAACTGATTGGCGTGTTTGGAATAATTCTGACAGCTTTGGCAGAGCTTCTTGCATCTCCACTTACAAAGTTGTTTGTTGGATATGACAGAGAGCTGTTTTTGCTGACCTGTCATGGATTCCGCATATATGCAATTGCATTTTTCATCAATGGATTTAATATTTTCGGTTCTGCATTTTTTACAGCATTGAGCAACGGAGTAATATCAGCGGTAATTTCATTTTTAAGAACGCTTCTGTTTCAGGTATCAGCAGTGCTTCTGCTTCCTGTTTTTCTGGGGAAAGACGGAATCTGGCTTGCGATTGTAGCAGCGGAAGTGATGGCACTTGTGGTAACAACTGTCTTTTGGATAAGGGAGAAGGAAAGATATCATTATATGTAAATATATCTGGAAGTGTTTAAATGTTAGTATGACAGCTTTATTGATGAAAAAATGTATCAGGAACAGACAAAATGATATAAATCTTCTGATTTGCTGTACCTTTAAATCAATATATGTTAAAATATACAGAAGATGTCAGTTATATAGAGATGTAAATGATATGCAATATATTGAAAAAGGATAAATGGAAAAAATGATTTCAAAAATAGAGGATACTTTCAAAGTAAGGGGTTTGTTTGAAAACTGGCAGGAAACAATGATTTGGTCCTGCCTTCAGGGAATGATGGGAGATATCTATACAGATAATATAGAACATCCAGCTTCCGCTGTGGCAGTTCTTGGCGATTTCTGCTTTTTGGCAGGAGAGCCAAAGAAAGAGCTGGTATTGTTTTTGACGAAGGATTTTATGATTATGGTTCCACAAAATCACAGATGGGAAGACATGATTGAAAAGTGCTATGGAAAACATGCAAAAAAGGTGACAAGATATGCCATGAAAAAGGAGCCGGATATATTTCAGGAGGAAAAGTTAAAAAAGGCTATGGCAGTATCTTCGGAATATTTATTAAATAGAATAGATGAAACACTGTTTTATCTGTGCAGAGAACAAAAATGGAGCAGAGATTTTGTTTCACAGTATGTAAATTATGAAATGTATCAGAAATTTGGTGTTGGAATTGTAGCTTTAAAAGAGAATGAAATCGTGGCAGGTGCTTCTTCTTATTCCTCCTATCGAAATGGAATCGAGATAGAAATTGATACAAAAACAGAATACAGAAGAAAAGGACTTGCCTATGCATGTGGAGCAGGACTGATACTGGAATGTAGAAAACGGAATCTTTATCCAAGCTGGGATGCACAGAATCTGTGGTCTGTGGCTCTGGCAGAAAAGCTGGGATATCATTTTGATTATGAATATTGTGCATATGAAATTTTTAATTAATTAAAGCTAAAAAACAGAAGGAGGAAATAAAATGGGATTGAAACAGGAACAGAAAAAATTGGAACAAAATTATGAACAGGAAATTATAGATATTCTTGTACTTTTGGGCGATATGGGCGGAGGTGCAGGCGGAGTGACCAAGGGCATCTGGGAGCCGTCTGTGGATATGCTGGCGTATATTGATTTATCCACGCAGGAGCTTATAAAATGTAAAGGGCAGATTTCATGGCTGGCGGAGGAAAAGGACAGCGACGGCTGGATTTATCATCTGGAACATAAAAAAATTTATCATTTAAAGGTGCGCAAAAGAAAGCAGAAGAAACAGAATATGAAAAATCAGGATTTTCTGCTGGTAGAGGTAGTTGAAAGAGATATGACACATTCAGATTTGAATAAGATATTGGAGGAATATGAAACGCCAATGCGGATTGAAGATGAGCTGTGCGGCAACTTTTCTCTTGAAAGAAAATATGGATGGTTTTCAGGAACAATTGACTGGCTTGGACATGAGTGTCTGGCAATGCTGACATACGAAGAAGATACGGAAGAAGGAGAGGAAACGGCTGAGTATGCATTGTCTGTATTACATATTATTTATAAAGATTTAAAGGAATGGGATGAAAGATTCCGCAAATTTGCTGCAGAGCAGTTGACAGAGCTTGCAAATGACTGGCAGATGGATGAAGAAGAGTTTGACGGAGAAGAGGATACAGATGAAAATCTGATTACAGAAGAAACCTTTGCGAAACGAATCTGGATTGGCGAAATCATTATTTTTCCAAATGGAGATTATGAAGTATATTATAATGACGATGATATGTTCTGGGGACATGTCATTATTGTCAGTGGAAATATTGAAACCGAAATAGAAGATGCACAGATTGCAGGATAAAAAATAAAAGATTTCATGTAGTCAAATGAAAATATATATGTTAAAATAGAGAATGTCAAAAGAGAAAAAAGTGATAAAGGATACAGAATACATGGTGACAAAAATAGTTTGCAATTTTAATTTGAGCCAGGTCTGCCGTTCCGGCCAGTGTTTTCGTATGAGTGAGAGAGAAGACGGCAGATTTGCCGTGATTGCAGGAAACCGTTATCTTGAGGTATGGCAGGATAAAGAGCAGTGTTATTTTGACTGTGAGGATACAGAGTTTGAAACATTCTGGAAACATTATTTTGACTTGGACGAGGATTATGGAAGTTATATAAATCAGATATCGACAGAAGATGTCTATTTAAAGACAGCAGCAGATTTTGGAAGCGGAATCCGTATTCTGCAGCAGGATTTATGGGAGATGATTGTCTCTTTTTTAATTTCTCAGCAAAATAACATTACACGAATCAGGAGATGTATTCAGAATATATGTGAAGCATACGGGAAACAGCAGAAAAACAAAAGGGGAACTTATTATTCTTTTCCGGAACCGGAGATATTGGCGGTACTTGATGAGGAGGACTTAAAAGCATGCAATCTGGGGTATCGCAGTAAATATGTAGTTCGAACTGCCAAAAATATTGCAGAGCATAAACCGGATTTGGAGAAGATTTCAAAAATGTCCTATCTTGCAGCCAGAAATGAGCTGTTAAAGCTCTACGGAGTGGGTGAAAAAGTGGCGGATTGTATCTGTCTGTATGCACTGCATAAGCTTCAGGCATTTCCGGTTGACACACATATTCGTCAGGCAATGGAAAAACATTATAAACAGGGGTTTCCAGCAGACAGATATGAGGGCTTTCAGGGAGTTTTACAGCAGTATATTTTTTATTATGAATTATATGGAAAACAGGCATTTAAATAAAAAGGAAAAGCCGGAAGTTATCATAGAAACAAAGTTGTTTGAACCTCTCATGACTAAAGTCACGAATGTTCTTGACACATCTCATAGAAAATTATCCAAAAAATAAATTTTTCATAGAAAAGTTTATAAAATAAATATAAATCTAAATGGAAGGAAAAGGTTATGAAAAGAGAAAACTTTAAATCAAGGCTTGGCTTTATCCTGATTTCTGCAGGATGTGCCATTGGAATTGGAAATGTATGGAAATTTCCATATGTAACAGGACAAAATGGAGGAGGAATTTTTGTATTATTTTACCTGTTGTTTCTAATTGCATTGGGGGTTCCGGTAATGACCATGGAATTTGCCGTCGGGCGTGCGAGCAGAAAGAGTGTTATTGAATGTTATCAGACATTGGAAAAGCCAGGGAGTAAATGGCATTTACATGGTTATGTTGCCATGATTGGAAACTATATGCTGATGATGTTTTATACTACCGTGTCAGGATGGATGCTCAGTTATTTTTACCGTTTTGTGAAAAATGATTTTGCCGGAGTCACACCGGAGGAAACAGCGGGGAAATTTTCTCATATGCTGGAGGACCCTGTGAGCATGACCTTCTGGATGGCAGTAATTGTAATAGGGGGATTTCTTATCTGTTCTTTTGGACTTCAGGGTGGAGTAGAAAAAATCAGCAAGCCAATGATGATTGGACTTCTTGCTTTAATTGTGATTCTGGCAGTAAACAGTATTATGCTGGAAGGAGGAGCAGAAGGATTAAAATTTTATCTGATTCCCGACTGGAAGAAGGTAGAGGAAGTAGGACTTTTCAATGTAATTATTGCCGCATTAAATCAATCCTTTTTTACGCTTAGCCTTGGTATTGGAGCTATGGAAATCTTTGGAAGTTATATGAACAGAGACCGTACTCTTTTGGGAGAATCCTTAAGAATCAGTATATTAGATACCTTTGTGGCAATTGTTTCCGGTTTGATTATTTTTCCGGCGTGCTTTGCTTATGGAGTAGACCCGAAGGCAGGACCGGAATTAATCTTTATCACGCTTCCAAATGTATTTGCTGCCATGCCGGGTGGTCGTTTCTGGGGAAGTCTGTTTTTCCTGTTTATGACTTTTGCATCTTTTTCAACCATTATTGCAGTGTTTGAAAATATTATTGCCTGCTGTATGGATAAATGGAAACTCAGCAGAAAAAAAGCTTCTTTCATAAATGGTATTATTTTGTTGGCCGCTTCCATGCCGTGCGTACTGGGCTATAATGTCTGGAGCAGTTTTCAGCCGAGAGGTGAGGGCAGTGCAGTTCTTGATTTGGAAG
Organism: uncultured Lachnospiraceae bacterium; assembly: GCA_910585215.1. GTDB lineage: Bacteria > Bacillota > Clostridia > Lachnospirales > Lachnospiraceae > CAG-303. The sequence continues at coordinate 8,798 of CAJUDQ010000031.1, forward strand.
ATTTTATTGTCAGTAACCTGCTGTTGCCGATTGGTTCCCTTATTTTCCTGCTGTTTTGTGTTACAAAATGGGGCTGGGGATTTGACAACTATTTGGAAGAGGCAAACAGCGGTGAAGGTATTAAATTCCCAAGAATATTGAAAGGATATGTTACATATGTGATTCCTTGCATTATTATTATCATTCTTATCTTGGGGTTGAAATAGTATTTTATATTATGATATTACAGTGGTGATTCTATTTATATGGAATTGCCACTGCGAATATAGATTTATAGCATTACAGGTATTTTGCTTTTTTGCTTAAAATAAAAAATAAAGTGCTTGCAAAATACAGTTGAATATGGTAATATACTAACGTATTTTGCAGCGGGTATTTCAATACTATGAAATAGTCTGGTTTTTATCAAAGGGCTCCGTGGTCAAGCGGTTAAGACATCGCCCTTTCACGGCGGTAACACGGGTTCGATTCCCGTCGGAGTCATTGAGCTGTATAAATAATCGGACCTTTAGCTCAGTTGGTTAGAGCAACCGGCTCATAACCGGTCGGTCCAGGGTTCGAGTCCCCGAAGGTCCACTAAAAAAGAAAATGGCCCGATGGCTCAGCTGGTTAGAGCGCCGCCCTGTCACGGCGGAGGTCGTGGGTTCGAATCCCATTCGGGTCGTTTATATGATATATTCATATAAAATGTCATATAAATGGCACATCTTGCTTAAAAGCCGGCGTGGCGGAACAGGCAGACGCACAGGACTTAAAATCCTGCGGGACTAATCTCCCGTACCGGTTCGATTCCGGTCGCCGGCATTCAAAACTAAGAATTTTTTGTCTGATATCAGCTAATTTCACAAACAAAGAACTGTCCTGTAGCAATTGTTACAGGACAGTTCTTTGTTTGTGAAAAATATAAAAATGATAGTTTTACAATTGGAAGGTATTGAGATACGTTATTCAACATTGGAAGGTATCGAAATATCATTATTTGGCCCGCCTATCTGGTCAATATCGGGAATTTTCTCACCTTTTATAGCTGTGCGCGTCACTACTTTGATACCATCTATCATTACTGTGGTTTCCAGATAAGTAATTCCGTTAATTGTCACAATTTTTTGTGTAGCTTCATTTTTTTCCTCTGAATCCTCATTTTCTTTTGAGAGCAGTTTCTTTACTGATTTATTCATGGATTCAGATTCCTGAGAGGTATTGATATCCAATGATTCAGCTTTTGATTTCTGTATAATTTTCAGAATATCATTATAATTATCACATGGAATCACTGTACCGGAAGAAACTTCAGATGCTGTATAACTGTCCCGCTGCCCATCCGCTGCTTTAAAAGCATCGGAAGAAGTGTCCATAATTTTTGGAGATGGTGTAAATGCACCGATAGAACTTAAATACTCATCAACTTTTAATGACATGATTTACCGCCTTTCTATTTTTTGTCAATTATGTATCTGCTCATTATATCGGAATATCAGAGGAAATATTTAGATTTGTTTAAACTTTTTCACTTCAGCAGACAGTAAGTCGGCAATCCGTTGATTGTTCTCTGTCTCTGTCTTAATGGCAGAAATTGCGTCTACCAGTGAATTGGTATTTTCCGCTGCATCGGTGACACCCTGAGCACTTTCATCTACCGCAATATTGATACCATCAATGCTGTCAGATATGTCAGACATAGTGCTTTCAAGTTCCTGAGCATTCTGGTTAAAGTGAATCATTAAATTGTCGACATCATCGGCATCCTTGCTGTACTGAACGGCAACGTCTACAAATTCATCAAAATCCTTTAAAATATCAGTATTTACATACTTAAGCATATCATCCGCATTTTGAGCAAGTGTATTTACAGCATCTGTAACAGCTATGCTGATAGTCTGAATATTATTTGCAGCTGTTTTGCTGTCATTGGCAAGAGTTCCGATTTGCTCTGCAACTACAGCAAAGCCTTTGCCTGCTTCGCCTGCTCTTGCAGCTTCAATAGAAGCATTTAATGCAAGAAGGTTTGTCTGGCTTGTTATATTTAAAATCTGTTCTACCAGTTCGCCGATTTGTTCTACATTTCGGCTGTTTTGAATGGATTCCTTTAGAATTTTCTGCTTTTCTTCTACCATTTTGGTAGTGGCTTCCATATTTGCAGTGGTTTTTTTGCTGATTTGATTGGCTCTTTCTTTGATATTCTGTGCAAGATTGGCCCCGCCATCTGCATTTTCACGCATTTTTTTAACAGAATCAAGTACATTCTGGGAATTTGTTGTAATCTGTTCTACAGTGGCGGCTACCTCTTCCATAGTGGCAGAAAGCTCTTCCATAGATGCTGAGACAGAATTGGCATTTTCATTTGATTCCTTTACGCTCACGCTCATATTTGCAGCAGAATCAGACAGATACAGAGAATCTTCCTGAATCGTTTTTATAATTTTCTGCAGTTCTCCAATAAATATATTAATACCATTTACAAGCTGTCCAACCTCATCTTTTGTTGTAACTTTAATCCGTTCTGTAAGATTTCCATTATTGTTATTAATATCCTGAGTAATTTTTTTCAGGCTTTTGTTTGCTCTGGTAGTAGGGCGAACAACAGATATGGAAAGGTAGACAATTGACAAAGCGGAAATAACAATAAATATCAACAGCAGAGTGATAGCTACATTTGTACGGGAGTTTATCTGCTCGTGCATTTTTTCCGTAATTTCGTTGACATTATTACTGAGGCAGTCTTCATACGCAGATTCATGGTTGTCAACATCAACGGAAACTGTGTAAATCTCATTGCTGGCAGCAACGGCGCCTTCTTTGTCTCCGGAGGTATAACAGTTGGCAACCTCCTGAGCTTTTTTCTGAAGTGTTGTCAGAGAATCATAGTATGTCTGATAAGTCTTCTGCAAATCTTCATTTCCTGTTTTTTTGCAAAGTGCAAGTACTGCGGATTTTGTAATATCCAGTCTGTTTACAATGGCTGACATGGAGCCTGCAACACTTGTGGAAGTATCTTCATTTGTGCTCGATACAATCAGATTGGTATACAGCTTGCAGGTCTGGCTGTATTTTACAAGAGTGTTTCCATAAGCTTCAAGCTGCAGATAATAGTCTGAAATTGTTTTCGCAGACTTTGAAAGTTCGCCGACAGAATATGAATTTATCGTAGTAGTTGCTATAAATACAATAGTTAAAAGTAGTACTATGGTAAGAATTTTAATACCGATTTTTTTTCTCATATGCAAGTCTCTCCTATCTCTACATAATTCATTTTTTTTATTATAGCACAGTTTTTATAAATTGAATATACCTTTTTTTAGATAAAATTAACAGATAAATGAAACGAAGGGATAAATATTTGGTAAATATTAATTAAAAATCATGCTTGACATATACCTCGCAGGGGTATATTATATAAAGTGCGTGATATTCGGGCAATCAGATAACTATAGGAATAGACTATGGAATTAGAAGAAAATTATGGAATTTTTTCAAACTTGGATAAAAAATAAAATATTGGAAAGAAGGTTATAATATTATGGAAGAACTGAATTTGACAAATCAGGAAAATTGTTGTGGTAAAAGAACAAAGAGCCGCACACAGGAAGAATATAAGGACTTGATAAATAGACTGAATCGTATAGAGGGTCAGGTTCGGGGAATCAAAAAAATGGTAGAACAGGATGCCTATTGTGTGGATATTCTTACACAGGTATCTGCAGCCAATGCGGCACTCCACAGTTTTAACAAGGTTTTGTTGGCAAACCATATCAGAACCTGTGTTGCAGAAAATGTAAAGAATGGAAATGAAGAGATTGTAGATGAGCTGGTAATGGTATTGCAGAAGCTTATGAAATGATATATCTTTATACAGTCCTGAAGAAAGGAAATTTTAAAATCGAGTATTTCCAGAAAGGAGCAGATGAACAAATGGAAGAATATAAAGTAACTGGCATGAGTTGTGCCGCCTGCAGCAGCCATGTAGAAAAGGCGGTTGCAAAGGTGCAGGGAGTAGACAATGTAGCTGTCAGCCTTTTGACAAATTCTATGACAGTAGAAGGAAGTGCCAAAGAGCAGGATATTATTGCAGCAGTAGAAAAGGCCGGATATGGAGCTGTCAGGAATCAGGCAGACGCAAAAAGCCAAAGCGGGAACAGCAGTACGGATATGGCCGAGCTGGAAAATAAGGAAACCGGACATTTAAGAAAGCGCCTGATTGCGTCTGTGGTGGTTTTGCTTCCTCTGATGTATCTTTCCATGGGATATATGATGTGGAACTGGCCGGTTCCTGAAATATTGAAAAACAATTACCTTGCGATAGGTCTGATTCAGCTTTTATTGACAATTTTTATTATGATAATTAATCAGAAGTTCTTTATCAGTGGTTTTTTGAGTGCCGTTCATCGGGCGCCAAATATGGATACACTTGTGGCACTCGGTGCAGGAGCTTCTTTCCTGTACAGCACTTATGCATTATTTGCAATGACACATGCAGTTACAAAAGGCAATGCAGAGCAGGCTATGCATTATATGCATGAATTTTATTTTGAGTCTGCAGCAATGATACTTACTCTTATTACTCTGGGAAAAATGCTTGAGGCTTTCTCAAAGGGAAAAACTACAGATGCGTTGAAAAGTCTGATAAAGCTGTCACCAAAAAGCGCGGTTATTCTTAAAAATGGAAAAGAAGTAAAAGTTCCCATTGAAGAGGTTCAGCCAGGAGATATTTTTGTTGTCCGTCCGGGGGAACATATTCCGGTAGATGGAACCGTGATAGAGGGCACAAGTGCGGTAAATGAGGCTGCATTGACAGGTGAAAGTATTCCGGCAGACAAGACAAAAGGTGATACAGTATCTGCTGCCACAGTCAATCAGTCAGGGTTTTTAAAATGCAAAGCTGTCAGAGTTGGTGAAAATACAGCGCTGTCACAGATTATCCGTATGGTAAGAGAGGCATCCTCCACAAAGGCCCCAATTGCAAAAGCGGCAGATAAGGTATCAGGAGTGTTTGTTCCAGTGGTAATTCTGATTGCAGCATTGACAATTTTTTTATGGCTTTTTGCGGGAAAAGAAATCGGATTTGCGCTCGCAAGAGGAATTTCGGTACTTGTAATCAGTTGTCCCTGTGCTCTGGGGCTTGCTACTCCGGTTGCAATTATGGTGGGAAACGGAATGGGGGCGAAAAATGGTATTCTGTTTAAAAATGCTGTCTCGCTTGAGGAAACCGGAAAAGCACAGATTGCGGCATTAGATAAAACCGGAACGATTACAAAGGGAGAGCCGGTAGTAACAGATATTCTTCCAGCAGAAACAGTATCCGAATATGAATTGTTGCATATGGCTTTTTTGTTGGAAAAAAAGAGTGAACATCCTCTGGCCAAGGCAATTGTAAACTATGCAGAAACACAGCAGGGAATATCACAAAAAGAGAGACAACAAAGGGTTTCTGAAGAAGTACAGGGGTTTTCGGCTTCTGCCGGAAACGGGCTGAGTGCAGAATTAAATGGGGAAAAGCTGATTGGCGGAAAAAGAGAGTATGTGGAAAAAGAAGCTGATATTTCGGAACGGATAGTTCTGACTGCAGAAGAATTGGCAAATCAGGGAAAAACGCCATTGTTTTTTGCAAAAAATGGAAAGTTTTATGGGATAATTGCCGTAGCAGATGTTGTAAAGGAAGACAGCAGAGAAGCGGTTTTGCGTTTAAAGGAGATGGGGATTCGGGTAGTTATGCTGACTGGAGACAATGAAAAGACAGCAAAGGCAGTGGGCAGTCAGTCCGGTGTAGATGAAGTAGTAGCAAATGTATTGCCGGACGGAAAAGAGGAAGCCATAAAAAAGCTCAAGGAGCAGGGAAAAACAATTATGGTAGGAGACGGTATAAACGATGCACCTGCGCTTACAAGGGCAGATATCGGAATTGCAATTGGTGCAGGGACTGATGTGGCAATTGATGCGGCTGATGTGGTTCTGATGAAAAACAGTTTGTATGATGCCTACAAGGCAATCAGGCTTAGCAAGGCAGTTTTGAGAAATATTCATGAAAATTTATTCTGGGCATTTATATATAATGTAATTGGTATTCCACTGGCAGCAGGTGTATGGATTCCGGTTTTTGGCTGGAAGTTGAATCCGATGTTTGGAGCCGCGGCAATGAGTTTGTCGAGTTTTTGCGTAGTAATGAATGCCTTGAGATTAAATTTATTTAAAGTAAATGCAGCAAATATAGAAGCGGACAGCTTCAGGGAAAGTGTAACGCCTGAATATGCATTAAAAGAACAGGCATATAACACGGAAAAGGAGATTAAAATGGCAGAATTGACAAAGGTAATTGAGATTAAGGGAATGATGTGCGGACATTGTGAGGCACATGTAAAAAAAGCGCTGGAAGAACTTTCAGAGGTAGTCAGGGCAGAGGTAAGCCACGAAAAAGGCACAGCGGTTGTGACTTTAAATACACAGATAGAGGATGAAAAGCTGAGAAAAGCAGTAGAAGAGCAGGAATATGAGGTAGTGAGGATTCAGTAATTGAGCAAAGCGGATGAGTTAAATAAACAAATGACAGGTGCAAAATCATATGAGCAATGGCTGGAATTAAAACAGGAAGCAGAAGAACTTTTTCAGAATGCAGATTCGGAAGAAGAAAAAGAAAAATCCAAACGATGTATGGAAATTTTAACTGAGATATGCAATCTCATACAAGAGGGAGGATTTAGAGAACTTCTGTAAGCTGTCTGAAAAAATTTAAAATTAATAAGAAAATCTTAAGAAACAGCTTTATTTTTTCTTAAGATTTTTTTATTATAATGAAAAAGAAAGAAGAAAAAAATAAAATAAGGAAACCGGAAGAGAAGATGAAACAAGGATTGACTTATAGAATTAGTCATGTTATAATGTCACATGAAAGAAGTGTACTATGTGATATAGTACACTTGTGAAATACAGGAAAATCACTTATTTATGAGGGAACTAGAATGAAGAAAATAAATGTTTTAGAATATCTGGAGGCTTCCGCAAAAGCATATCCGGAAAAAATTGCAGCAAAGGATGATAAGACCTACTGCACATACAGGGAACTGGAAAAGCGGGCAAAGCAGGTAGGTACATGGCTTTCAAAAGAAACACAGCCGCATAAGCCGGTTGCCGTATTTATGGAAAAAAGTGTGACTGCATTGCAGTTATTTATGGGAATTGTATATGCAGGTGATTTTTATGTGCTGATTGACCCGAATTTTCCAATATGGAGAATTGAACAGATTCTTGGCGTGCTGAATCCGGAGGTAGTCATTACTTATCCCGAGTACAGAGATAAGCTGAAGGAATCCGGATATGGAGGAAAGATTGCTGAAGCTTTGGAAATACAGAGCGATATAGATTTGATGGCACTGGAAAATATAAGAAATCAGGCGCTGGATACAGACCCGCTATACAGCATATTTACTTCAGGTTCTACAGGAGTACCAAAGGGAGTGCTGATTTCCCACAGGTCTGTAATAGATTTTATTGATTGTTTTACAGAGTTATTTCATATAGAAGAAAAAGATGTAATTGGAAATCAGGCGCCATTTGATTTTGATGTCTCAGTGAAGGATATTTATTCCTGCTTAAAGACAGGGGCTACGTTAATTATTATACCGAAATCCAGTTTTATGTTTCCAAATGCAGTGATTGATATGCTGGAAGATAATCATGTAACTACCTTAATCTGGGCAGTATCTGCGTTATGTCTGTTAAACAGGCTGCATGGATTAAAATATAAGGTTCCTTCTTGTATTAATAAAATCATGTTCAGTGGAGAGCTTATGCCGATTAAGCAGTTAAATCAGTGGAGAGGCTATTATCCACATGCCATGTTTGTCAATCTTTATGGACCGACGGAAATCACCTGCAACTGCACTTATTATATTTTAGACAGAGAATTTTCCGAAGAGGAGAAACTTCCTATGGGAACCGCTTTTCCAAACGAGAGAGTTTTTCTGCTGGATGACTGCGGACAGGAAGTGACAGAGAAAAATATATCTGCGGAAATCTGTGTGGCGGGAACTGCTCTTGCTCTTGGGTATTATAATAATCCGGAGATGACAGAAAAAGCATTTACTCAGAATCCTTTAAACAAAAATTATCCGGAAGTGATTTACCATACCGGAGACCTTGCGTATATTGGAGAAGATGAAATGTTTTATTTTGCAGGGCGCAAGGATTTTCAGATAAAACATATGGGACACAGGATTGAGCTGGAAGAGATTGAAGCAGTACTTGGAAGTCTGAAAGATATCGAACATGCCTGCTGCTTCTTTGATGAACAGAAAAATAAAGTAGTGGCGTATTATGTGGGAACAGAGGACAAAAGAGCGATTATTGACAATATGAAAACAAAGGTGCCGGATTTTATGGTGCCAAATGTATTTGTAAATGTAGAAGAGCTTCCGTTAAATAAAAACGGCAAGACAGACCGAAACAGACTGAAGGAAATGTACAGAGAAGGAAAGGGTGAGAAAAATGGAAAAGAAAGATTTTGAAGAAGTGATTCAAAAATTTGATACTCCCTGCTATGTGTTTGATTTGGACAGTTTGGAAAAACGGGTAAGGCTGATTTCGGATATGTTGGGTGAAGATATTACTACATGTTATGCCATGAAGGCCAATCCATTTTTAATCCGGCCAATGAATGAGTATATTGACAGATTTGAGGTATGTTCTCCCGGAGAATATGAAATCTGCATGAGGCAGGGGATTCAACCGGAAAAAATTGTAGTTTCAGGAGTAAACAAAACTGCCTGTTCTATGGACAGAATTATAGAATTAAGTAAAGGAAAGGGCATATTTACCATTGAATCTTTCAGACATTATGATATACTAAGCAAGTGTACAAGAGAATATGGATTTCTGTTGAATGTTTATCTGCGTCTTTCCAGCTCCAATCAGTTTGGTATGGATAAGGGAACCTTGGAAGAGGTTTTAAAGCATGCGCAGACAGACCCGTATATAAACGTAATAGGGATTCATTATTATTCAGGTACACAGAAAAAGCTGAAAAAGGTGGAAAGGGAACTGGAAGAGCTTTCAGAATATGGAGCTTATTTAAAGGAAACGTACAGACTGGAAAGACTGGAACTGGAATATGGTCCTGGACTTTCTGTAGCATATTTTGATACAGATAAAGTAGATGCGGCAGAAGTACAGCTTGCAGGGCTTCGGGAGATTTTAAAGAACACAGATGTGTTCAGTCATATTTCTATTGAAATGGGAAGGTTTATTGCATCGGAATGCGGGTATTATATTACAAAGGTGGTTGATGTAAAAACTACCGAAAATGTAAATTACTGCATTGTAGACGGCGGAATCCACCAGATTAATTATTATGGCCAGCTTATGGGAATGAAAAAACCCCAAATTACCTATCTGCCGCAGAGGACAGAGAATACTGGCAAATGGACAATGTGTGGTTCTCTGTGTACAATTAATGATGTGATTGTCAGAGATTTGGAAATTGGAAAGCCGGAGATTGACGACTGTATGGTATTTCATACTTGTGGTGCCTATTCCGTAACAGAAGGTATGGCATTGTTTTTAAGCAGAGAGCTGCCACAGATTATTTTTTATTCTGTTAATAAAGGTTTCTGGTGTGTAAGAAAACCGATGGGAACCGATATTATAAATTCAGAAACGTCATCACGCTTCGCATGATGACAGATTATAAAGAAGCACGCGGATGCGTGCGCAGGTCATCATACTTTGTATGATGACAGATTACAAAGAAGCACGCGGATGCGTGCGCAGGTCATCACGCTTCGCATGATGACAGATTACAACGAATGGAGGACATTTAATAATGGAAGAACTGATTGAAATTCTGGAGGATATCCAGCCGGGGGTAGATTATAAAACACATGAAAAGCTGATTGATGACCATGTTCTTGATTCTTTCGGAATTTTATCACTTGTATCGGAGATTGAAGATGCTTTTGATATTGAAGTATCTCCTGCCGAGCTTGTACCGGACAATTTCAATTCGGCAGAGAGACTCTGGAAGATGATTCAACGTCTGAAGGGAGAGGAATAGGATGTCTTATCACCTGATTGCGTATTTTGCGATATTTCTGCCGGCGGTTATACTGATATATCAGTTGACGCCGCAGAAGTTCAGGTGGTTAGTGCTCCTGTCGGCAGATTATATTTTCTTCTGGCTGATTAGCGGAAAACTTATTTTATACCTTCTGTTTGCCACCATTATCACACATTATATCGGCATATGGCTTGAGAATGTCTCTCTGACTGCGGAAGGTTCTGCCAAACAGATTACCAAAAAGAAAAGACGTGTTCTGGCATTTGGAATATTAATAAACCTGGCTGTATTAGTTGTACTGAAATATTTTAATTTTTTTGGACAGAACATATCCTCGTTAATGAATGTATTGTCTATTAACTGGGAGTATAAAACGATTCATTTTATGGTGCCGATTGGCATTTCATACTATACATTACAGACCATTTCTTATATGACGGATGTATACAGGGGAACTTTAAAGGCTGAAAAAAATATCGTTAAAATAGCATTATATCTCAGCTTCTTTCCACAGATTATGGAGGGGCCAATCAGCAGATTTCATGAAACTGCCGAAAGCCTTTATGAAGGAAAGAGCATTGAGTTTGAAAATATAAAATTTGGTTACCAGCGTATTATCTACGGCCTGTTTAAAAAAATCGTCGTAGCAGACAGAATCGCTCCGGTAGTAATCAAGGTTTTTGGAAATTATACGGAATATGACGGGTCGATTATTGTATTTGCAGTGATTTGCTTTACCCTTCAGCTCTATATGGAATTTTCAGGCTGTATGGATATTATTATGGGAAGCGGACAAATCTTTGGAGTAAAACTACCGGAAAACTTCAGACAGCCGTTTTTTGCAAAGGATGCCTCTGACTTTTGGCACAGATGGCATATTACACTTGGAACATGGTTTAAAGATTATATTTTTTATCCAGTTTCGCTGGCAAAGCCTGTGAAAAATTTTGCCAAAAAGGTAAAAAACAGATTTGGAAGAAATGTAAGCAAATTTGTCGCTCCTTTTGCAGCATTGTTCTGTGTATGGTCCTGCAATGGATTGTGGCATGGACCTTATTGGACCTATATTTTTTACGGCATGTATTATTTTGTACTGATTTTTCTGGAAAATGTTCTGGAAGAACCGGTATCGAAGCTTACAGCAAAGTTACATATAAACAGAGAAGGAAGAGGCTATCGCATATTCCGCCTGTGTAAGCTGCTTGTAATTGTAAATATCGGAGAGATGTTTTTCAGGGCAGAAAGTGTTGGCGCAGGATTTATCATGCTGAAAAACATGTTTATGAATTTTCATATTCACAAGCTGACTTATAAGTTTTTTGATTTAGGTATGGACCAGTACGATTCAGTAGTTGCACTGATAGGAATTCTGGTGGTACTGGCAGTAGATATTATGCATGAAAAAAATATTTCATTAAGAGATATTATTGCAAAATGGGCGTTGCCGATAAGATGGGTTTTCTGGTATGCAGCAATTATGTTTGTTGTGATTTTCGGGGCCTATGGCGCAGGGTATACAGTAGTAGACATGATATATGCCGGATATTAGGAGGTATACTATGAAGAAATTAAATGGAAAAGTAGTCAGAAGCATTGGTTTTATGGCTGGACTGGTTCTTATTTTGACTTTGTCCTCCATGATATTTTCACCAAAAAGAGAAGCTTATAATGTGATTGCAGTAGACGAGAAAGAGAGGTCTATCAATGCGGAACCCGAGAATACACTGGATGTTATTTTTATGGGTGACAGTGAGAGCTATTCGGGTTTCTCTCCTTTGCAGATATGGGCAGAGTATGGAAATACTTCTTATGTATGTGGAACAACTGCTCAGAGATTATGCGATACCTATTCCCTTCTTCAGCATGTCTTTGAAAAACAGTCGCCAAAACTTGTAGTGCTGGAAACAAACTGTCTGTACAGAGAGGCCGGAATTTCAAAAGAATCTGATGATAAATCATTAAAGCTGGCAGCAGAATATTTTCCGGTTTTTCAGTATCATTCCCGCTGGAAGGGCTATGTTCCGCTTACTCTGTCAACCAAGCAGGAGGTGACAAAGGAACGGAGAATGAAAGGCTTTCGTCTGCGCAAGTCAGTAAAGCCTTATATCGGTCCATTGCCATATATGAAAAAAACCAGTGAGATAACAGCAGTTCCGGAGCTTGCAGGGGAATATGTAGAAAAAATCAACAAGCTTTGTCAGGAAAATAATGCAGAATTGATACTGGTAAGTGTTCCTTCTGCCAAGAACTGGAATTACAGCAGACATAATGGAGTGGCAGAACTTGCAGAAAAAAATAAAATTGTGTACCTTGATTTGAATCTGGTGGAAGAAATTGGAATCAACTGGAAGACGGATACAAAGGATGCAGGAGACCATCTGAATTTTGCGGGGGCAAAGAAGGTTACAAAATATATCGGGAAATATCTCAATGAAAAATTTCAGCTTACAGACCACAGAGGAGATGCAAAATATCAGAAGTGGTATGAAGACTGCAAACTGCTGGAATTGTAGAAATATACACAGAGAATATCAATAAGAAATGTAAACTTAAGAAAAAACTATTGCAAAATCTCCTGTTACTGTTATAATTTATATGTATGAAGCACCTTCCAACAAGGTACTGCAAATATTGTAATGCCAGAATGTAAGGAGAAAAAAATGTCAGGAAAAAAGAAAATGGAGGAAGAATTAGCCTCATTGGGGAAAATGCGTCCGCTTGGAAAATCGGCAGGTAAAAGTCTGCTTGAAATACAAGGCAGATTGGCAGAAGGAAAAAAGAATTTCGAAAAGGTTGTATTGGGAACTCTACAGGCCACAATGGCTGTGAGTTCCCTTGATTTGATGCTTGCCTATGGCAAAACTCATCTGGAAGAAACAACGAAAAATCTTTCCGCTGCAACAGACAGAATACAAAGTATTGTAAAAAAAGCAGTGAGTATGGGAAGTGAAGCCACCGCACAACATGAGGAACTTACAACAGCAGTAAGCGAAACAGAAGAAGAGGCAGACCAGGTAATCGAAAGAATAAAAAGCGGCAGACAGACATTGAATGATATGTTAAAGGTATCCGACCAGGCGATTCATCAGTCTGAACAGATGAAGAAAGATATGGGAGAACTGACAGAAATTATTAGCCGTATGAATGATGTCACTGCTGAGATTACTTCTATTTCCAGCCAGACAAATCTTCTGGCATTAAACGCTTCCATAGAGGCGGCAAGAGCCGGAGAAGCGGGAAGAGGGTTTGCAGTTGTGGCGGAGGAAATACGAAATCTGGCAGATGAGACAAAGAATCTGACAGATTCTATGGGTTCGTTCCTTGGTTCTATTCATTCCGCTTCTAAAAAAAGTCTGTCAAGTGTGGATATCACAGTATCAGATTTGGAAAGCATGAATCGGGGATTAAAGGTAATCGGAGAACAAAATAAAGAAAATGGAGAACATGTCGGCAGAATTGTAGAATACCTTCATACGTTTGCAGCTTTAAGTCATGAGGTATGTAATGCCATTATTAATCTGGAGAATCAAATTGGACTTATTTCAGAGGAAAGTGAGGGCATTTACAATCAGTCTGCTGAACTGAAGGATATTGACAGTTCACTTTCGGATATTTTGGAGCCGATTAAACAGATTGAGAATGGTCTTGACCAGACCGTGAAGCTGCTTGGAATCATGTCGGAAGATACATTTTATATGATTGAAAACAAAATATTTGCAGACTGTGTCAACGGCAGTGCCAAATCACATGAAAAATGGCTTGATTCTCTAAAATTGATGGCTAAGGAGCGAAAAATAAGACCACTTCAGACAAATGAAAAGAAATGCGGTTTTGGACATTTTTATTATTCAATTACCCCGAAAAATAAAGAAATAGTTGAAATCTGGAAAAGTCTTGAAGAAAAGCATCGAAAATTTCATCAATGTGCCATTTCTGTTATTGAGCAGATAAAGAAAGGTGGAGATACCGGTGAGATGATAGAAAAAGCTCAGCGTTTATCCGACGAGCTCCAGAAAGATTTTGCAGATATTTTACATATTACGCAGGAATTGGATAAAAATGGACTTAATGTATTTGAAGAATAAAGAAACAAGGTGTAGGGAAGGTTATTATAAACGGGTATGTTTAGGGAGCTTTGTTCCCATAAAAAGGATAAAAACGGTCATAATCAGGTCTTGCAATTTTCGACAGATATGTTATATTATGTGATGTATTCAATACATTATAATTAAAATTTACATATATTTGGGAGGATATAAATGAATACAGCAGATACAACATCAAAGAAAAAGTGGGGAATAAGGAAAAAGATAATTTTTTGTGTTATTATTGTAATTGTAGTATTACTGGTGGCCGGATTTATCGGATATTTTGTCGGTGAAAATTATTATAAAAGCCATTTTTTAAAAGGAACAACGGTGAATGGGATAGACGTGTCAGATATGACTGTAGAAGAGCTCGAACAGAGGATTCAGCAATATACGCTGACAATAGAAACAAAGGATTCAGAGGGACAGAAACGTCAGGAAAAAATCACCGGTTCACAGATTGGACTTCAGGTGGTTTCTGACGGTGACCTTCAAGATGTTCTTAATGGGCAGCAGAGTGGAAAATGGATATTGGGAAGCGGCAAGGAGTATTCTGTGAGCAGCCTGACAAAGTATGACGAAGCGCTCTGGAACAAAGCGATGGATACTTTGGAGTGCTTTTCCGAGGAACATACCATAAAGCCTCAGAATGCCTATGTAAAAGAATATGACAAAAGCAGTAAAAGTTTTCCGATGGTCGAGGAAGTAAATGGAAATGAAATCGACAGAGAGAAAGCAGAACAGGTTATGACAGCAGCAGTAGGGAAGCTGGAGGGAATGATAAGCTTTGGCGAGGATTATTATAAAAAGCCAGAGATTACCACAGAAACAGAAAGTCTGAAGGCTTTCCATGAAAAGCTGAATCAGTATGCAAATACAAACATTACATATAAATTTGGAGAAAAGATGGAAGAGCTGACAGGAGCAGATATCTGTGACTGGCTGATTATTGATTTTGAAAATTATCAGGTGTCTCTGGATGCAGAGAGAGTAGATAAATACGTTTCCTATCTGCGCTGGAACTATGATACAATTTTTGGAACAAGAAAGTTCAAAACAAGCTATGGACCAGAAGTTACGATAGAAGGTGGAGATTATGGCTGGTGGATGAATAAGGCAGAAGAGGTAGCGGGACTGACAGCGCAGATAGAGGCAGGACAGAGTGGCGAGAGAAAACCGGTATATTATCAGGAGGCGGCTGCATATGGAGAGCTTGATTATGGAAATACCTATGTGGAGATTAATCTTACTGCGCAACATCTGTTTTTGTATGTAGATGGGCAAAAGGTTATGGAATCGGATTTCACATCAGGATTGCCGGGACCACATCTGACACCTCCGGGAACTTTTGCTGTGACTTATACACAGAGATATGCTTATTTGTCGGGAGAGAATTACTACCGAACACCCGTGTCGTACTGGATGCCGTTTAATGAAGATATCGGCATGCATGACGCTACATGGAAAACCCAGTTTGGAAGTCAGTTCTATCAAAGCGCGGGCTCCCATGGCTGTGTGAATCTTCCATATAATTTTGCGAAAGCACTGTTTTCTTATGTAGAGAAAGGGATGCCTGTAATTTGTTATAATCTTTCAGGAACGGAATCTACTTCTGTTACGATACAGTCAGAGGAAGAAAAGGCACAGGCGGTAATTGATGAGATTAATGCGATTGCGTCTGCTTCAAAGCCGGCGATAGTAGCAGAGCATGCAAGGGCACTTTATGACGATTTGGGAAGTGCTGCAAAGGCAAAGGTTACAAATTACTCGGACCTTCTTGCATATGAGAGATAAAATCAGATATACAGTCTGCCTGTATTTTAAAATGCGGGCAGGCTTTTTCATTTTATGATATTGCAGGCACTTTGTTTCTTGACAAACAAAATAAAACATTTTATAATGATTTCTACATGTAAATGAAAAGGTTCATTCACAAAAGAAAAAATTCACAAGGAACAGATTTACAAGGAGAGATTAGTATGCCCAGAGAATCGGTAAAAGAACGTTCAGAGACGAAAATAAAAGTTCCAAAACGCTATAAAGTATTATTTTATAACGACGATTTCACCCCGATGGAATTTGTCGTTCTT
The DNA here is from genome assembly GCA_910585215.1 of uncultured Lachnospiraceae bacterium. Classification (GTDB taxonomy): domain Bacteria; phylum Bacillota; class Clostridia; order Lachnospirales; family Lachnospiraceae; genus CAG-303. The sequence goes on from CAJUDQ010000031.1 coordinate 25,018, forward strand.
GTATTAAATGAAATTTTTGAGAAGGATTATAATGAAGCTGTAAAGCTTATGTTGGAAATACATCACAGTACTTGTGCAGTGGTTGGCATTTATACACGGGATATTGCAAGAACAAAGGCAAAGCACGCAACAGACTGGGCAAGGAGAGAGGGATATCCTTTAAAGGTGGAGGCAGTCGCAGAATAGACAGAAGGAGTAACAGGATATGGATTTTAATAATTATTCCGAAGATGTGCAGAAATTAATGGAGGATACGTTTTCGGTTGCTGCGGATTATAAAAACAGATATCTTCTGCCGGAGCATATCTTATATGCGCTGACTTTAAATGAAGATTTTGCAGACTGTTTCGAGGAACATGGGGGAAACATAAAAAAACTGCAAAAGGACCTTGCGAAGTTTTTAAAAGAAAACGCCGGTCACGCCGAGAATGAGGAAGGGATGGAGCTGAGCGAAGATTTTAAAGATGTGTTTACACATGCCGAAATTCAGGCTCATGCCAGTGCAAGAGACAGAGTGGATGTGACGCATTTGTTTTCGGCTATTTTATCTCTGGAGGACAGCTTTGCCGTATATTATGTTATGCGTCAGGGAGCAGATATTCTTGAAATCCTTGGTAATATGTCAAGAGAAAGCATTGGAAGAGACAAAAAGAGTGAAATGACTTTTGATTATGTAGAGGATGATTTCTTTTATAATGAGGAAGACGGTTGGATGGTTGATGAAAAAAGTCCGAAAAGGCAAACCGGAAAATGGCAGCAGTATGTAGAGTGTATGAATGATACCTGCAAAAACAGAAATCCTCTGATTGGAAGAGAAACCGAGATGGAAAGAACCATTCAGATTTTATGCAGAATGGATAAGAATAATGTTCTTCATGTAGGGGAGCCAGGCGTGGGAAAAACGGCGATTATCTACGGACTGGCCGAAAAGATAGAAAAAGAGGATATTCCTTTGGAATTAAAAGGAGCAAAAATTTATTCCATGGATATGGGAACTATGGTAGCGGGAACCCAGTATCGGGGAGAATTTGAGCAGCGTTTTAAAACTGTGATGAAAGGACTTGAAACACAGGAAAAACCGGTTCTTTATCTGGATGAAATACACAATATTATCGGTGCAGGAGCGACGGGAGAGGGAAGTCTTGATATGTCCAATCTTCTGAAGCCCTATCTTACAAATGGAAAAATAAGATTTATCGGTGCAACTACTTATGAGGAATATAAAAAACACTTTTCCAGAAGCAGAAGTCTGTTGCGGAGATTTCAAAAGGTGGATATTACAGAACCTTCCGAGAGCGATGCGATAAAGATATTATATGGTTTGAAACAGCGCTATGAAAAATTTCATGGAGTGCGCTACAGCAAAGGAGTACTGGAATATGCGGTAGAGGTGAGCAAACGGTTTGTAAATGAGCGTTTTTTACCAGACAAAGCGATTGATTTGATAGATGAGGCCGGTGCATACCGCAGACTTCACCCGCTGGAGAAAAATGTGCAGTCGGTCAATAAAGATTTAATTGACGATATGCTGTCTCTGACCTGCAATATTCCAAAACAGCGAGTGGAGAAAAATGATATTGAAAAACTTGCAAATCTGGAAAAACATTTAAATAAACAGGTTTTTGGTCAAGAAGAGGCGTTAAAGCTGGTTGCAAATGCAATCAAGTTTTCCAGGGCCGGACTGAATGAAGAGAATAAGCCGGTTGCCAGTTTTTTGTTTGTGGGAGCGACAGGTGTCGGCAAAACAGAGACGGCAAAGATGCTAGCAGAACAAATGGGTATTTCTCTGATTCGGTTTGATATGAGTGAATATGCAGAAAAGCATGCAGTTGCAAAGCTGATTGGGTCTCCGGCGGGGTATGTGGGATATGAAGACGGCGGAATTCTTACAGAGGAGGTAAGGAAACATCCTTATGCGGTCCTGCTGCTGGATGAAATCGAGAAAGCACATCCGGATATTTATAATATTCTGCTTCAGGTTATGGATTATGCAACACTGACTGACAATCAGGGGAGAAAGGCAGATTTTCGAAATATTATACTGATTATGACATCAAATGCAGGAGCTGCCAGTGTAGGAAAAAATCTGATTGGATTTGGAAGCGGAAAGGTGGATGACGCTGCAATTGAAGAGGCTGTAAAAAAGACGTTTCAGCCGGAATTTCGCAACCGTCTGAGTAAAATTGTGCTGTTTCGCAGTATGGACAGAGAAATGGCAGTAAATATCACAAAAAAGAAGCTGGAAGAATTAAAGAAAAAGCTTCGGGTCAAAGCGGTAGAGGTTGAGATTTCAGAAGAGGCAACACAATATGTAATGAAGCAGGGCATTACAAATGAATATGGTGCAAGAGAAATTGACAGGGTGATTTCAGCGGAGGTAAAGCCGCTGCTTGTGGAGGAGCTTTTGTTTGGAAAGCTGAAAAAAGGCGGTTCCTGTAAAATCGAACTGAAAGATGGAAAACTTTTGCTGGTTTTATAGAATGTTATTTGTGGCAGTGCCTGAAAAGCAGGCAAGATAGTTTCACAGGAAAGGTAAGAATATGGAAAGAGGCCAAAAGGAATTTTTAAAAGGAGTATTCTTTATTGTAATCTTTGTATGTCTTGTCTGGAAATTTCAGACAGTTCTTACAGTTTTAAAAACTTGTTTTTCCATAATATCACCGTTAATTTATGGATGTGTGATAGCGTTTATTTTGAATCTGATTGTAATCAGGCTGGAAAAGCATATGACAGGAAGAATCTGGCAGAAAAAGCCAATCAGACGAAGTGTTTCGATTATACTTTCTCTGATTATTTTTCTGGGAGTACTTTCTGCCATGCTGGCAGGACTGATTCCTGAAATTGTAAAAAGTGCCGGAGTACTTCAGGACAGACTGCCGGATATGATTGGCAATGTGGCCACGTTTATTGAGAATACATTTCATATGTCGGGCAGTCTTTTAAAAGAGCTGGAGGAATTTGAATTCAGCGGGGATATGTTTTACAGGCTTATGGAAAATGAAACATTTTTAAGTCTGATTAAGACAAGCGGAAGTGTCATTAATGCAGTGGTGGGAGTATTTACAAGATTTATGATTGGCTTCTTTTTTGCCTTTTATATACTTATGCAGAAAGAAGAACTGGGAATAAAGGTAAAAAGACTGATTTGTGTATATCTGCCGGAAAAAGCGGGAAAAAACATAATTCTTTTTTTCTCAAAGGCGTATAAGGTATATTCAGATTTTATTACCGGTCAGTGTGTAGATGCGATTATTCTGGGAATTATGGTAATGATTTCACTGTTTATTTTTCAGATTCCATATCCTGTCATGTTGGGAGTAATTGTGGCTGCTACAGCGCTTGTTCCGGTGGTTGGAGCGTTTGTCGGAGGCGGTGTGGGTATGTTTTTGATTGCAATTGAATCGCCAGTGCAGTCATTTATGTTTTTGATTATTTTTCTTGTTCTTCAGCAGATTGATAATAAAATTATATATCCTCATGTAGTGGGAAGTGCGGTTGGTCTGCCTTCTATCTGGATATTTGCAGCGATTATAGTAGGAGGAAATATTTCAGGAATTGCAGGAATGTTTCTTGGAATCCCAATGGCAGCTCTGTTGTATACATTTTGGGGAGAGGATTTGAGAAGACGCGAAAGAATAAAACGACAGGAAGAAACAGAACGGGAGACACAGGAAGAGGCAAAAACAGAGGAAAACAGTGAATCCGTTTCTGAATAAAAGCAGTTTTTATGCAGAAGGATTATTATAAACTTATCGTTATGAAAAAACAAAAAGGAAAGAAAAGAGGATAAAGAAATGGGCGGATTTTTTGGCGTTGCATCACAGCAGGACTGTGTATTTGATTTGTTTTTTGGTACAGACTATCATTCCCATCTGGGAACAAGACGCGGAGGAATGGCAGTATATGGAGAAGATGGTTTTGACCGTGCGATTCACAATATTGAAAATTCACCGTTTCGAACAAAGTTTGATAAGGATGTACATGAAATGAAGGGATGGATTGGCATTGGCTGTATTTCGGATTATGAGCCTCAGCCATTGATTATACGTTCTCATCATGGTACGTTTGCCCTGACCACTGTCAGTAAAATTAATAATACACAGGAATTGACAAAAATGGTGTTTGAAAATGGTCATTCACATTTTCTTGAGATGAGTGGCGGGGATGTCAATGCGACAGAGCTTGTGGCGGCATTGATTAATCAAAAGGAAAATCTGATAGAAGGGATACAGTATGCTCTGGAGGCAGTAGAGGGTTCTCTTTCCATTCTTCTGATGAATGAAATGGGAATTTATGCTGCCCGCGATAAATATGGGCGTACTCCGATAGCAATTGGACATAAGAAAGAGGCCTTTTGTGCTTCTTTTGAAAATTTTGCCTATAAAAATCTGGGATATAAAGATTATAAAGAGCTGGGCCCGGGTGAAATCGCTGTGTTGACGGATAAGAGCTGCGTTACGCTTGTAAATCCCAAAAAAGAGATGAAAATATGTACCTTTTTATGGGTATATTATGGTTATCCCTCCAGTTCTTATGAGGGAGTAAGTGTAGAAAAAATGCGTTATAACTGCGGAGAGAAAATGGCGAAGCGGGATAATGTAACACCGGATATTGTTGCAGGTGTACCGGATTCAGGGCTTGCACATGCAATTGGGTATTCCAATGAGTCAGGAGTGCCGTTCTCAAGACCATTTATCAAGTATACACCTACATGGCCGCGCTCTTTTATGCCGACCATACAGAGTCAGAGAAATCTGATTGCCAAAATGAAGCTGCTTGCAGTGGAGGAGCTTATCAGAGATAAAAGTCTGTTGTTAATCGATGATTCTATTGTAAGAGGAACACAGCTTCGCGAAACTACGGAATTTTTATATCAGAGTGGCGCAAAGGAAGTACATATACGCCCTGCATGTCCACCTCTTCTGTATGGGTGCAAGTATTTGGGATTTTCTCGGATGACATCAGAAATGGATTTGATTACAAGACGGGTGATTGCAAAGCTGGAAGATGGAGAAATTACAGATGAGGTGCTTTCGGAATATGCAGACCCTGAGTCGGAGAAATATGAAAGAATGGTGGAGGAAATCAGGAAGGAACTGAATTTTACGTCGCTTCGCTTTAACAGACTGGATGATATGCTGGAAGCTGTAGGAATTGAAAAATGCAAATTATGTACTTACTGCTGGAATGGGAAGGAATAGCGGTAAGTATAACGCAGAATTACAAGAGATGTTAGTTGAGGAAAAAAGAAAATGAAAAAAGAAAAAGTGAGACGGTGCAGGAATAAAAAGAAAATAATATTCATTACAATTGTTTGTGTTTTAGCAGCATTTTTTCTTGTTATCATGCCTGTTTTGACTGTAATTGTATATCAGGAGAATTTCGGAAGAAGATATGAAACCTCCGAATGGATATTTTATACTACGGATGAGTTTGAAGGCCTTGAGGTTTCGGAATGTACCTTTCCGTCAAATAAGGGACAGCTTCTAACGGGTTATAAATATTCAAAAGAAAATCAGCAGATAAAAGGTCTGGTTGTGATTGCTCATGGTCTTGGAGGAGGCGGACAGAATACATATATGGATACTGCTGATTATTTTGCTTCAAACGGCTATCTTGTCTTTGCTTATGATGCAACTGGAAATGATAAAAGCGAGGGTGATTCTCTGAGAGGCTTGCCACAGGGGGTAATTGACCTTGATTATGCGTTGCGTTATGTAAAAGAAGTTGAAGAATATAAAGATTTGCCGGTTGTATTGTATGGACATAGCTGGGGAGGTTATTCTGTCGGGAATGTTCTGAATTATCATCCGGATGTAAGCGCGGTAGTGATTGTTGCAGGGTTTAACCGTTCAGGAGATTTGTTTGAACATTATGGCGAGGTTGAGATAGGTTCAGGGATTCAATTATTTATGCCTTATGTTTCTTTATATGAACGGCTGAAATTTGGAGATTATGCCACATGCAGCGCTATAGACGGATTTGCAGATACAGATGCGGGGATTATGGTGCTTCACAGTAAGGATGATACAGAGGTTCCACCAGAGTATGGGTATGACATGTTTTATGATAAATATGGCAATGATTCTCGCTTTTGTTTTATTGAATATGAAGATAGAGGACACAGCTATATATGCTATTCGGAAGCGGCAAGGAATTACAAAAAAGAGTTATATGAGGATTACAGTGATTATGTGGAGGAAAATGGCGGGGAATATAATGATGAAATTAAGGCAGAATTTATGAAAGAGCATCTGGATAAGAGTAAATGTTATGAATTTGATTATGATTTGATGAGGCGGATTTTGGAATTTTGTGATTCCTGTTGTGAAAAAAATTAAATTTAATAGACAATGACAATAAATAAAAAATGATAAGGCAGTCAGGGAGGAGAAATCCCAAGCTGTTTTATCATTTTTTAATGCTGGTTTTAGTAAGAAAACAGGAAAATTATGGGCAGCCTTGGACTTATTTCTATATAAGAATATATCTGGAAATATAGCTGCTTTTTTGAATTTAAGAACGGCTTGTGTTCATATTCAGGCTTTCTGTACTGGATGAGCCAAGCCCGTATGCACTTCGGAGTGTATTATATACCTTTATTGTAGGAGCAAGCCATACCTGACCGGTTCCACGGTATACATTTACAAGACCTTCTCCGCTGACAGCGGAGCCAATCAGTGTTTTTGCACTTCGTTCTACAGTAAATTCCAGATTGCTTGAACGCAGTACAGCAAAATTTCCGTCTACCTTTAAAGTATCGTTATTTAAATCAATAATATCAATTTCATCCATAGGTACAACAGATTCGAGAATAATGACGCCCGGACCTGTCAGCTGCTGCTGGAATAAAGTCTCGCCTCCTGCAACTGCAGCAGACAGTCTTCGCTGTGCAACAGCCTTTACTGTAACACTTCCCTGTGAGCAGTAAAACATTCCGTCATCAACAATAATAGATTCATTATTTGCAAGTTCTAAAACAAGAAAATGCTTAAAGGAAGGTTCCAGGACAAGAAGTCCTGTTCCGGTATATTCCGGCTGAGCCATCTGCTCTCCTGTGACAGCTCCGCGGACAAGGCGTCCAAGTGCATTTCCAGCGGTTACACCGCTGACCATCTGAAGATTTCCCTGAAAATAACTCATAGCTCCTTTTTCAATGGTTACTTTTTCGTTGTTCAAATACAGAGCGATTTGTCGTACCCTTACATTCTGTTTTTCCATAAAATAAATCTGCTGCGCCATGGCAGGGTGGGAGAGGCCAAGGAGCTTTTCATATTCAAGCACCTCCACTCTCAATCCGCCGCAGGTGTATTCTTCGAGTACCTTTATATGTTCTCTGGTTCCAATAGCTGTTCTCATAGTGTTCTCCTTTGGTTTAAAGTGTATTTTTATCAGTGAAATATATGGTTTTGTTCCTGATATTATGATAGCACAGTATGCCAAAAGATGCTATCTGTTTTTGTGTTTGCAAAAAATGTGATGTAACTTCTGAAAAATCGGTATGGCAGAATTTTCTAAATCTTACTTGATTCATATGAAAATATGTTCTATACTATTGAATACAGACAAAGATACTAGAAGATTATTTTTTGTTGTAAATTTTGCAATTAACGTGTATGGTAATTACCAAATAATTAGAATTGAGAGGAAATCAGAATGGGATTATTTAAAAAGAATGAGAAAAAGAATATGGAAAGTTGGGAAGAAGTCAGCCATACAGAAGTTCTTCCAAAAAGAGACTCTTATTATGGTTATTCTGCAGAGATGCCAGAGAATGTGAGGGCTGAAATTGATAAAACCTTTGAAAAAGCTGTTCGTGTATTTAAAATCGAGCATCCAGAAGACGGAGAAGCAATTGCAACACAGCTTCTTGAGATTGTGGATCATATTTTGGAAACAGGAGAGTTTCCGGAGGAATATGAAGATATCGTAGATGTCGCAGTTGCACTTGGGGTATTGTTTGGACAGGCATTGTGCTGCGGATATGGCTGGTCATGGAAAGTATTTGGAGACAGTGAAGATGATACAGTATTTGGTGTGGTTTCACCGGAAGAAAATTTCTGTAATGCGCCAATGCTTTATTTGAATCGGATTTTAAGTGGACAGAATATCGGGCTGGATGGAAAAAACGATAATACGGTATTATTGCTTTACAATATGCTCAAAGATATTGACCAGAGACCTCAGGATGTGACATATTATCCGGTTGCGTAACAAAGTGGTTTTATATTTTGGGCAAATTAAAAAAGTTTTAGCGGTAACACGCAAAATATGGAGGAAAGTTTATGATTTACAGGAATTTTAAAGGAAAGAAGTTATCGTTGTTGGGATTTGGTGCTATGCGTCTGCCGCTTTTGTCGGATAAAAGTGGAGAGGTTGATGAAAAACTTGTGGCGGAAATGGTGCGGTATGCAATGGAGCATGGCGTGAATTATTATGATACTGCTTATCCATATCATAATGCGAAGTCGGAAATTATTATTGGCAAGGCATTAAAACAGTTTCCACGTGAAAGCTATTATCTGGCGACAAAATACCCGGGACATCAGATTTCTGAGAGTTATTATCCTGAGGAAATCTTTGAGGAGCAGTTGAAAAAGTGTGGTGTATCTTATTTTGATTTTTATCTGCTGCACAATGTTTATGAAAATTCCATAGGTACTTATACCGATTCAAAATGGGGGATTGTGGATTATTTTGTGAAGCAAAAACAGCTTGGGCGGATTAAGCATTTGGGGTTTTCGTGTCATGGCATGCAAAATATTTTGGAGGACTTTTTGAATCAATATGGGGATGTTATGGAGTTTTGCCAGATTCAGGTAAATTATCTGGATTGGACCCTTCAGGATGCAAAGGCAAAGTATGAGCTTTTAGCCGACCGTAAAATTCCGGTATGGGTGATGGAACCGGTCAGGGGAGGGAAGCTTGCGAATCTGGATAAGGCTTCAAAAGAAAAACTGGAAAAATTTCAACCGGAAGCTTCAGCGGCTTCATGGGCGTTTCGTTGGCTTCAGGGACTGGAAAATGTGAAAATGATTTTAAGCGGAATGTCGGATATGGAGCAGGTCAGGGATAATGTACATACTTTTGAGGCGTTAAATCCGTTGACAAAGGAAGAAGAATATGTATTAATGGAGATTGCAGAAGGGATGAAAGATTCCGTGCCATGTACGGCATGCCGGTATTGCTGTGGAGACTGCCCGAAGGGGCTGGATATTCCGAAGCTGCTTTCGCTGTATAATGAAATGAGAGTTTTACCAAGTTTTAATGTGGGAATGACAATTGACAGTATGGAACATGGCAGCAGGCCGTCGGCGTGTATTGGATGCAAAAGATGTGCAAAGGTCTGTCCTCAGAAAATTGATATTCCAGAGGCTATGAAGGAGTTTGCTGGAATGTTGGAGAAAATACCGCACTGGGAAGATATGTGCAGGCAGAGAGAGGAAATAGCAAGGAAAGTGCGGGAAGAATCAGGCTGTTAACAACTCCAAATGGCAAGGTATGACATATCGCCTACAAGCAATGCGGATTTAATTATAATTACTACAAATGAAAATACATTTTTTATTATGGATAATAATTTTTCTGAATTAAGAAATGTGAATATTTTTTGACAAAAATCATAGAATATTGTAAAGACATTGTATTGATTTCGTCTTTATTATATGATAATATGTAGTTGAATGGGCATTTCCGAAACTCACCGATTAGAATTTGTAAACTTTGCACAATAAAATATTTATAGTACCTATATTCAAGCAAAATCTTTGTGTAATATATTCAAAATCGGGTAGGAGAGAAACAAAATGAGGTGATAAAAAAGCTATTATTTATGCAACTTTCAGAGTTTCGCAATTACCTATATAGTTGAAATAAGAAAGGAGCGTTATTATGGCACAAACGTTGGTAAATATTCGTATGGATGAAGAGTTAAAAAAGAATATGGAACAGACTTGTCAGGAACTTGGAATGAACATGACTACTGCAATTACGATATTTGCAAAAAAAATGACAAGAGAAAAAAGGATTCCATTTGAAGTATCTGTTGACCCATTTTATTGTGAAAGTAACATGGAACATCTGCGTAGAGGTGTAGAAGCTCTAAATGCCGGAAAAGGTGTGGAACACGATATTATTGAGGTAGATGAATGAAAAAAATTTGGTTTGATGAGGCATGGGAGGATTACACTTACTGGCAAACACAGGATAAAAAGACATTAAAGCGTATTAATATGCTGTTGAAAGATATTGAAAGAGAACATTTTGATGGTATTGGGAAACCAGAGCCATTGAAGGGAAATATGATCGGATTTTGGAGCCGCAGGATTGATGATGTGAATAGGTTGGTATATAGGATTCGTGATAATGTGATAGAAATAGTTTCTTGTAAAGGGCATTATGAAATATAGCTATAAGTAAAGGTTTACCCAAAGAGAGAATTAATATGAAAATATATATTATATAAGATAAACATATTTTATTTAAAAGAAAGTGGAGCTATGCAAGTATATATTAGAAAATGGAAAATAGAAGATGCCAAAAATTTGGCGCAGATGTTAAATAATAAAAAGGTTTTGGATAATTTGCGGGATGGACTCCCATATCCATACACAGAAGAACATGCAGTGGAATATATTACAGAAATGCTTTCGGCAGATGAAACAAAAACTTTTGCCTTTGCAATTACTGTCAATGAGCAAGTAGCAGGAAGTATCGGCGTTTTCCGGTGTGACAATATTCATTTCAGAACAGCGGAAATGGGATATTATATCGGGGAAGCATATTGGGGAAAGGGAATTATGACAAATGCAGTAAAACAGACCTGCGATTATGTATTTAAACATACGGATATAGTCAGAATATTCGCAGAGCCATTTTCATATAATATCGCTTCCTGCCGTGTACTGGAAAAATCAGGATTTCAGTTTGAAGGTCTACTTAAAAGCAATGCATTTAAAAACGGGAAAATACTGGATATGAAAATGTATTCGCTAGTGCGGGAATCTTATAGAGCAAAAAGGGATATGATACAAGTCAATAATGAATTTTGGCATGTATTAGATGAACTGGTTTCCGGTTCTGAAATTATAATTGACAGACCAAAAGGTACAACGCATCCACGTTTTTCTCATATGGTTTATCCGGTTGATTATGGATATTTGCAAAATACAGCATCTATGGACGGCGCGGAAATAGATGTATGGGTTGGCACAAAAGAAGATAAAAATATAGATGCTATTATCTGTACGGTTGATTTAATGAAAAAAGATTCTGAAATTAAAATATTAATTGGCTGTACTGAAGAAGAGAAAGAACTTATATATAAAGTACATAATGAGAGTCAATATATGAAGGGTATTTTAATACGCCGTTCCATTTTATAGATTTGCAAAATCAGAATTTTAGAAACTGAGTTTGTTAATATGAAAATTTCAGAAATTGAGTTTGCAAATACAAAAATATCAAAGTTCGTATTAATAAGTAAAAGTTTCAAGATGAAAGATGAAAAGCGACAGGCAAAACAGTAAGGAGATAAAAATGAAATATTATGATTTACTGAAATCTATTCAGAATATAGCAAACGGTGTAGTTCCTGATTTACAATTTCTCTCTTCCCTGCAGAAAATTCCAAAGAAAGATTTGGCAGGATTCAATCTTCCAAAAGAACTTGAAGAATTTTTTACTCAAATGGGACTTCCAGAAAAAATACAATTTATCAGAGAACCAGAGGAGATTGACACACCGGAAATTTATTTTCCGATTCATCCATTTGCCATAAGAAAAATAGAGCAGTCAAAATATTTATCTTTTGGAGGCTGGCGGGAAGAGGATAAATTATCAGGTGTAATATGCAAAGGGGATAAATGTCAGGAATTAAGAAACACATATGAAGGAGAATATTTGATAGATATTGACAACGGAAGCATCTGGTATGTAAATTATCTTGATTTAAAACAGACCGGAGATGTCTGGTATTTTACAGATAGTGACCTGGGATTGCAGTTTGTCAACAGCAGCATAGAGCAATTTGTATTATCCATGGCATGCTGGAAGAGCTTTTATTTCGAATTTGAAAAAAAGTATCTTGAAATAGATGGAGATTTGGAATATATTTTCAGCCATGACGAGTTATACGAGCCTTTTCGGAATACCATGCGGATATTAGATGCAAGAGCGCTTGAAGGCGAAGTGGACCACTGGAGCTTTATGTGTGATTTGTCCTTATATTAAATGACAGCAAAAAAGGCTGCTATACGATAATATAGGAATATTATTTTTCAGCAGCCTTTTCGATTTTATGAAAAATTATTTTTCAAAATTTCTATAGAATAATATCATCTGATTTTTCTATCATTCAAGTACTTTATTTCTTCTCTGTCTCAGCCATTTTCATAGCGCGGACTTTTAAGGAAAGTCCAAATAAATTGATAAATCCTTCTGCATCGTGGTGGTCATACAAATCGCCAGTTGTAAAGCTTGCGATAGATTCATTATACAGAGAATATGGAGAAGTAGAACCAGCTTTGATAATATTGCCCTTATACAGCTTCATTTTTACATCGCCAGTTACATATTCCTGTGTAGATTCTACAAATGCCTGAAGCGCTTCGCGAAGAGGAGTAAACCATTTTCCTTCATATACAACATCTGCAAATTTATCACCGACTGTTTTCTTAAATGCAAGTGTATCTCTGTCAAGAATCAATTCTTCAAGCTGCATATGAGCTTCCATAAGAATTGTTCCGCCCGGAGTTTCATAAACACCACGGGATTTCATACCTACTACACGGTTTTCTACAATATCGACAATACCGATGCCATGCTTTCCGCCAAGTGCGTTTAATTTTACAATAATGTCAGAAGCCTTCATTTTTTCGCCGTTTAACGCAACCGGTTTTCCTTTTTCAAAGGACAGAGTAATATATTCACCCTCTTCCGGAGCCTTTTCCGGTGTAGTGCCAAGTACTAATAAATGGTCAAGATCGGAAGAGCACACGTCTGAACTCCA
>CAJUDQ010000032.1 GCA_910585215.1 uncultured Lachnospiraceae bacterium
TTTTATATTTATAAATATAAAAGAAAAAAAGGTATTTTACAAGATTTTTGTAAAGAAAAACCATTTTATTTTATAATTAAATATAAAAAACTAATTTATAAAAATTTATCTCTCAAAAGTGAGATATTTTATTGAAAAAGCTTCAAAAAGTTTTCGTATTGCCATAAATTGCTTTTTGTATAAATTTCATGATATACATTAAAATGCGAAAAAAATAACAATCTCTATAATATATTTTTACAAAATATACCTGAAAAAATGCTGATTGTACCAAACATATTTTTCTCCTATGATTTATTTGATATAATAATAGAATTATGATTCAGAAAATTTAAACCATAGATAAAATTTCAGGAGGTGCATATAATTGTGTTAAAAACAATTAAAGGAAGACTTACAGTTAGTGTGATAGGTATTGTTGTAGCAAGTATTCTTCTGACTACAACCGGAATTATGATTGTAGCAGGTCGACGTATGATTCAAAATCAGACGCAGGCTTTGCAGCTTAATGCGGATAAATATGCAGAACAAATCAATACATGGATTGAGAATGAAAAAATGCTTGTAGATGGAACCGTAGACAGTATCGGAGCCGGAAAAAATCTGAACACTGAATTTATTCAATCTGTTGTGGATACTCATGCGGACAAAAGGCAGGAACTTTTAAATTTATATTGTGGAACAAAAGACAAAAGATTTATTCAATCCAATAAAACAGCAACCATACCAGACGGTTATGATCCTACACAACGCGGCTGGTACAAACAGGCAGCAGAAGAAAAAACAATCATTGTAACAGACCCTTACTGGGACGTTATGACAAATCAGATGTGTACGACTATTGCAGCACCGATTTATATAGAAAATGAATTTGTGGGAGTAATCGGTCTGGATGTAACACTTGCTACTGTGACAGATTTAACGGGAAGTATAAATTATGAAAAAGATGTGTATGGTTTTCTGGTAGACAGCAGTGGACAATATGTCGCACATAAAAACAGAGAATATGAACCGACAGAAAATACCGCAGTTGCAGTCACTGATATTATGCCGGAACTGAAAGAACTGATAGAAGATACTGACAGCGGTGTAAAAAAACTTGCAGATTATGATGGAAACAGCAGTTATTTTGCAATAGAAGAAATAAAAGGAAGCAACTGGAAACTGGGTGTTGTAGTACCAACAGTAAATGTTACCGACTCACTTGTGGCAATGCTTTCCGTTGTAATTGTGATTGCATTGATAATTATTCTATTTGTGGCGCTGTTTATGGCCGGATTAATCGGAAAAATGCTTGCACCCATACAAATGCTTAAACAGTTTGCATCTGGAGATTTTTCTGAACGTATGGTGATTGAAAAAACAATTCCGAAAAAGTACAAAAATGAGACGGAGCAGATTAAAACAGCAACAACAGAAGTCAGGCAGCAAATTCGGGATATTATTTTAAATACAAAGCAGGAAGCAAAAGAAGTCAGCATAATTGCGGAAAGTACATCTGCAAAAATGACTGTTTTAACTCAAAATATTGTCAATATTTCCAATCTGGTCAGACAAGTGACAGAACAGACAATAAATGCAAAAAATCTGACAAAAAATATTGGAAATAACGGACTGGAACTGGGAACTGCCATACAAAATGTGGCAGAAAAAGCAGACGAAGCTGCAAAGCAGTCCAATGATATTATGGAAACGGCAGAAAGACAGCATAAAGCTTCCATACAGTCAGCAAAGGAGGCTGTTGCACTTTATCAGGAAACAAGAGAAGATTTGGAAAAAGCAATTACAGACAGCAAAAAAGTGGAAGAGATTCATACTTTGACAGAAGAAATACTTGCTATCAGTTCACAGACAAATCTTCTGGCATTAAATGCATCGATAGAAGCAGCAAGAGCAGGTGAAGCTGGAAAGGGATTTTCTGTAGTTGCTGATGAAATTCGACAGCTTGCAGATAATTCAAGACAGGCAGTAGATAAAATACAAAGCGTAACAGCAGATGTGATAAAAAATGTTGCTTTTTTATCTCAAAATTCTGAAAAGCTGCTTGACTTTATGAATGGAAAAGTAATGAAAGATTATAAAGAAATGACAGAACTTGCACAGACTTATCAAAAGGATGCAGCATTTTATAATGATATTTCTGGTGAATTGGGAATTTCCTCGAAGGAAATGAATAAAAGTATGATTGAAATCAGCGATTCTATTGCTGCAATTACAAACCTTGTGGAAAAAATAACCGAATTTATGCAAAGTATGGAAAAATCAGCGCAAAATTCCGATAAAAATTCGGAAATTGTAATGAAACAGATGGAAGAACTGTTTCAATTAAGTGAACTTTTAAATCGAACTGTGGATTCTTTCCGTATATAATGTTATTCAACGAAACAATGCATGGTTTGATGACCTGTACACATATCCGGACGTTTTATTATAATATAATAATGTAGAAAGGATAACTTAATATCCATACGGAGGAAAATTTATGAGTAGAAGTTATAAACATGTACCATGCTATAAAGATCATAATCGTGGAATGAAAAAATGTTCCAATAGAAAAATACGCAGAAATTATTTTATCATACTATCTGGAATGGCATATAAAAAACTATTTTGTTCTTATGAAATATGCGATTATAAGTTTATACGTTCATTTGCTTCTTATAAAAAGATATTTTCTGAAAATAACCGTAAAATGTATTCAAATAAAGAATTGTATAGAATGTGGTATAAAGATTACAAAATGAAATAAAATGAACTTGTTAAACAGATGACTCCTTATATAGTGACAACATTTAAAAGCACCTCAATCTGAGGTGTTTTTTTCTGATTTAAGGATTTTTTAAAAGGAAACAGGGTTTGTAGAATTATTATATTTAATAAATCCTATAAATATAGGATTTATTCGTATTGGAATAAATAAAAAAATAGAAAAAAATACTCTACTAGTGACAGGCTAGTAGCACAATAAAAAGAGGCCAAATGGCCTCCTTTTCATATTTTTTCTATGGCGTTTCTTAATTGCTCGATATCTTTATGTGTATATATTTTTTCTGTAATATCATTACCAAAAGAATGACCAACCAATTTTTTTATACATATTTCATTCGCTTCAGCATTATTTAACAAAGTAACAAAAGTGTGGCGGCAGTCATGCGGTGTATGGTATGTCTGGATTCCAGCGTTTTTTACGGCAGTTTTGAAATCATTTGTATATTTTTGTTTGTTGTTTTTAAACCAGCCGTCGGACTTGCGGGAACGTACCATTTCGATGATTTTTGAGTGTATGGGTACAATTCTGTTTTTTCCTGCTGTCGTCTTGATTCCGCCCTTATATGTGAGGTTCTCAAGGTCGATATCTTCCAGCTTCAAAGTGAGCAATTCCCCAATTCTCCACCCACTATATATCAGGATAAGAACCATATCAATATTATCTATATGATTTTCATATGCTTTCCAGAGTAAATCTATTTCTTCTGGTGTGAAAGGAACTCCATGCTCGTCATCATCTGGTTTGAAGATTTGAGTGTAGGCAGAATAATCTTTTTGAACATAATCATATTCTAGTGCAAACTTGTACATTTGCTTGAAAAGATTTTGTATATGTTCCAGATAAGCATGAGATAATGTATGGTCATCAAGAATTGTTTGCATTGCCTGAGTACGGATATCTTTAATTGGAATATTATAAAGTGTAGAACATTTTTTAAAAGCTGCCTTTGTGCAGTTTATGGAACTAAGAGAATATATTTTTTTGCTTTTATTGTATTTCCGGTCATACCATAATTTATACAACTCTGCAAATGTGATATTGGTAGCAGAAATATCATAAGGATTTCTGTTATAAGCAATCAGGGCAGCGGTGGCTTCATCTCTGTCAGCGTATCTTCCAAGTACATCATATACTGGATAGTAGCGCTCATCCATGCGGGTATTGACACGTACTTCATAAGGAAGTCTGCGGCGGCCGGAAAGTTTTACAACAGTTCCTTTGCCGTTGGCTCTTCTTAAAGGTTTTCCTCTTGGCATATTTATACCATCCTTTCTTAGATTCCTGCGACGTCACAAGAAATTTTTGGGTATAAAAAATCACCTACTTGCAAAGCATATGAATATCTTCGGAAGTATTATAATAATCCTCTTCTGTGTAAAGTTTTTGTTGTGCCAATGCCATAGTATAACACCTTCTTTTTTTAATTTTAGAAATTCAACCATTTCATATTGGTTTTGGCAACCTGCTTTATAATAAATTATTATTTTTAGTATTAGTTGATAATTTGGCTACATTTTTAATCCATAACCAGAATTATAAAATTTTGTATATTGTGAATTGCTCATTGTGTTAGGAAATGAATTTAATATATTCAAAATTTTATCATAATTAAAGCAGGGACAAATACAATAAATTTGTGCATAGGAATCAATTCTTTCTTTCATGGAAGTCTTATCAAGAATCCATTTGTTATCATTTCTTTCATAAATCTTAACTTAAAACCTCTTTTTGCATACAATAACACTTTTAAAAATATATCTAAAATATTTATTGTTTAGGGGGGGGGGTAGTGGATAGCTTTATAATATCCTCATGTATTTTGTCAAGTTCTTCTGGGTTATTTATATTGTCACTATGAGCTGCCATAAGGGTCGTTTCTTTTGTATATTTAGGAATATGTGATAATTCTTCAACTCTTTTTGTTGCTTCTTGTTTTCCAGTTACATTTAATTTATCATAATGTTCTAATATTTTTAAATTATTATTTGAATGAATAAATTCATCTCCATATTCATCAAATAGTATCTTCCTCTTTACATCTGTTCTTCCATATAAAAAATCTATATCAACATTAAAATAATCAGCAATTTGTTCAAAACCATCAGGAGAAGGAAGCCTTTTTCCGGTTTCCCACATTGCAATGCTACTTTTAGAAACGCCTAGTTCCTTTGCCATTTGTTCTTGGCTAAATTTTTTATCAGTGCGTAAAGAAAAAAATATATTTTTAAAATCATTCATTATGTTCACCCTCTTTCTAAATATATAATATCACCTTATGTGAATTTTGTAAAGAAAAAATTACATTTAGTGATAAAAAGTTCTTGACAATAGTTACTGATAGTGATAATATATAAATGCGTTTAATCACTAATTGTGAGAAAGGAGGAATAGAATTGAATACTAGAAAAATACGAGAGAATCTCATTTCATTAAGAGGAAACAGAACTCAAAAAGAAATTGCAGAAGCTATTGGTATATGTCAAAGTACATATGCTATGTACGAAATCGGGCAAAGAGTTCCTAGTGATGAAAATAAAAAGAAACTTGCAGATTTTTTTGATACAACAGTGCAAGCTATTTTTTTTGATTAGATAAATCACTTATAGTGAGATAGAAGAAAAGAAAGGAGGACTGCCATGCCACCAATAAGAGATATGACTATGCTCAAGATGAACTCCACAGTTATTTTAATTGCAATGGCAAAAAAGGAATGGGAGCCAAAAGATTTAGCGGAACATGCAGGTGTAACTTATCACATTGCCTGTACAGCGAGAAGAGGCTGTCTCACAAAGCCTAAATATGCTGGAAAGATTGCAAAGGCTCTTGGATTGGAAGTGGAAGATATTGTAGAAACAATACCAAAAATAAATTGTAATGAACAGATAACTTTAGAGGAGGTCACATGAACAAGTTTTTAGGCAGGTAGCTTTTAAGGTGAAAGCAGTAGCGGCAGTGTCAGAAAGGATAACAATAATTGAAACAGAGTAGAAATGTAACAATCCGCCTTCCAAAGGAGCTGAAAGTCGAGCTGAAAAAGAAGGCGGTAGAGAGAGGATGTTCATTAAAAGATATGATTATATTTATTCTTTGGAAACATTTTTCGTGAGCCATTCTTCTATGATAAATTCAATTTGTTTGCCAGTGGAGCGTTTATTTTTCTTAGCTTCAATTTTTATGGCTTCTAGCAATTCTGAATCTATGCGGAGAGTGAAACGGGAATCTTCATCTTTTGTATAAGGGTCTTTTGATGACATAAAAAAACCTCCTTTCGACGTCATGCTGACATTATACATTATATAAAAAGAAAAGTAAATCAGACACTTGACGTCAAAAATAATGTATGCTATACTGTAAAAGAAAGGGGATGACGTCAAAAATATGACAAATAACGATATAAGAAAAAGATATACTTTCAGAATACCAGAAGAACTTTATCAAATGGCAAAAGCTAAGGCAGACCAATTAGGTATATCAATGAATGCTTTGTTATTAGATATATTGTGGGAGTGGAAAAAGAAGGAACATATAAAGGAAAAATTATAGTAAGAAACGGAGGCGGACACATGGAGATAGAAGGTGTGCAGGTGAAAGGAACTTTTGATGTGCAAAAATTTTTTGATACATTGGCGATGATATTATCCCAGAAATATGGGGTGACAATTACGGTAAAAGTATCAAAAAAAGAAGATGAAAGACTGGAACAGGAAAAACAAGTTGTATGAAAGTGAAAGACGGACTGGGAGCTAAATGGAGCAGCAGGTAAAAATCTGAAACGGGTTCGATAGAAATATGTCTTGAAAATGTTTCTCAGGATAAAAATACTGTTATTCCGTTTTTAGATACACTTTATGAACGAATTAAGAAGGAGATTAAATTTTAATGAAAGACATAGAGAAAGCTATACAGGAAAAAAAGTTTATGTTTGGGATTCCGGGAGCAGGTAAAGGATATGGAAAGTTTTACAAAGTATTAGGATATTGGATTGAAGTACATGGAAATGGGGAGATTGGAGAGATAAGAAGACAAGACAGAAATACTATGGAGATAGAACAGGACAATATGTATAACAATGATAAGGAAAAATATAAATGAACAAAAAATCAAAACAGAAGAATGAGATAGATATTCAATATGATAAAGATGAAATACACGAGATTGTAAAATGTCTCATTCCATTTTGTATATTGGTAGCTGGCTTGACATTATTTACAGCAGCTAACATAATATGCTACTTTTTATATGGAAAGTTCATAAAACAAATTTTCGATGGCTATTTTTTGATGTTTCTTATGGGTTCTGTTATAACAATAGAACAATTATTTTTTGAACAACTTTTTTATGAAGCAATACAGTTTCAAGTTAGGTTGAAGAAAGCAGAATTGAGAAAATTTGTAAGCGATATATTTTTAATAACCGCAAATATCATAATGCTGGTAATACAACATTACGGAGATTTTTTAAATCAGGAAATTCTTATAAAAATTAGTCATATTTTTTATTTTTTAGGACTGATAGAAACAGGAAGGTGGTGTCTTTTTTATATTCAAATAGATGAAAAAATGCGTATAAAACAAAAAAAGAGAGGTGCGAAAAAATGAATGAACTTGAGAGAGTGAAAGAAAAAAATGAAATCACGAAAGAAGTTTTAAGAAGCCTGAAGATGGCTCTTGCAATACCTGATTTTTCAGGAATCAGAGGCGGCGTTCCTGTGGAACTGGCGGCAGAGGTAATGGGAAAGGAAGTAGATTATATCAAGCAGGGAATAAGAGAAGAGTGGCTTCCAATCGGTGTGTATGGTGTATATACAGCTGATAAACGGAAAGAGTATTATATCAGTCCCAAACTTTTCTGGGAGTTTACAGGTTATAGATTTAGGCAGAACCAGAAAACAGATAAGAATGGAGCAGTCAAAAAAGCAGATAAGCTGAATGAACAGACTGTATCGGAATTACCTTGTATTCTGCAAAATCTTGAAAACCTGCTTTTTATTATTGACCAGCTTTTATGTACGAATTTGTCGGATATTATGAAATCTGATGATATTCACTGGGACCATTATTTTTTTATTATGATGTCTGTAAATTTATGTGGATATTATCTGGATTCTGCAAATGGGCAGTTAAAAGATATTTCCGATGAACAGACAGATATGGAGCCTGTATTTTTCTGGATTGAAAAAATGAAAAGAATATTTGACATTATTTCCGATGCTTTAGAAGTGTATATGTTTCCAAATACAATAAGAGATACTATTAATATTTGTCGTGACTACCTAAATCAAATATAAGTAAATTAAACAAAGTGGAATGGTGGTAGAAATATGGATAAAAAAAATTTTGAATGGCTGCGTGCGGATGTCAACAAGATGGCCATTGCGTTTCGCCAGATAGAAAAAATGGATACTGCCATATTATCAGATTTTGGGAAATCAGCCTGCAGGGTTTATATTTTGCTGGAGCAGCTTGCAGCAAGAGCTGAAAATAAAACAGATTTTAGAAATGAGATTGAAAAGGAGATTATTCAGGCAAGAAAACCAGTTTTTCAAGAGGAAGAGAGAAGGTTGGGAATAAATGAAATTTGTCTATTAGAAGATTATTTGAAGCAGAATTTTAACCCGCTGGATGAAGTGCCTCAATTGGCAAAAGTCAGACAAGCATAAAAAGGAAAAGGAGACATTATGACAGAAAAAAAGATTGAAAAAATTGGCATAGACCACGGTTTTCGCAACATGAAAACCAGAAATTGTATCTTTGATACAGCATTATCAAAATTGCCGCAGAAGCCTGATGATTTGGAAGGCGTACTGGAATATAACAATGAATATTACTGTATTTATGGCAGGAGGGTTACATCTGTAGATACACATAATAAGGCGGACAGTGATGAATTTTATCTGCTGACATTAGCAGCTATCGCAAAAGAGCTGAGGGCAAGAAAGACACACAGAGCATGCCTCTATCTGTCTGTAGGTCTTCCGCAAAAATGGTATTTTTCCCAGAGAGAGGCATTTGTAAACATGCTGCAGAAAGAGAAAGAATTACAGTTTCGATTTGAAGGAGATGAGATGGTGGTAATTGTGGATATTGGAGGGGAAACATTAGATATTATTCCAGTAGATTCTATCCGAATCCAGCGTGATGAATGCCGGATTGAGACGAAAGCGGGCATATGGCTGACAAGAACTATAGCAGAAAGGATTAATGCAGAACTTTATGAGGATATACCAGAAGCAAAGATTCTTCAGTATCTTTTGAAAGGAAGCAGGGAAAACCAGCCTGCGAATAAATATGAAGAAATAATGCGGGATACAGCTGTGGAATATTGCAGCCAGGTATACCGGATTTTGAAAGAGTACAAGCTTAACCCGTTGGTTGTACCAGTAATATTTGCCGGCGGAGGGGCTGGCATTATCAAAAGATTTGGGGAATACAATCCTAAAATGACAGATTTTATAGAGGACCTGAAAGCAAATGCCATAGGATATGAATATCTGGATGAACTCTATTATGCAAGAAAGCAGGGGTAAGATGGAAGAGAAAAAAGGAAAAGACATATATTCTTATATACTCCGGTTCAATAGGGAATTCGAGCGTGACCGTCAGGCATTGGATAAAATTATGCAGTTCTGCGAGGTTACGGGTATGACAATGCGGGATGTGATTCTTCTGATACTTTCCGTAGTGGACATTTCTGCTTTACAAAAAAATATTTGTTCTTTTTCTTTAAATGTTACTGCAGAAGAGCAAGCTATGGAGAAAGGTAATGAGAAAAAAGCTGGTGGAAAGCCAAACGATAAGCCTGTTTATGAAAAATGGCAGGAAGAGGAAACGGAAAAGAATCTGGAGGAAAAAGAAGAAGAGGAAAAAGAGGATTTGTTCTCAAATCCCGAATTTAAAAGGATATTTAGCAATTTTTAGTCAAAAGGCAGACAAGATATGCCTGAAATGGAGGAATATATGAATAAAGTGATACTAATGGGGCGTTTTGTGAGGGATGCAGAAGTGAGATACTCCAGCGGAGAAAACTCAACAGCAGTAGCAAAATTTACACTGGCAGTAAACAGACGGTTTCAGAGTGAAAAGAATGGACAGACAGCGGATTTTATTAACTGTACTGCTTTTGGAAAAATAACGGAAGTAATAGAGAAGCATACTTCTCAGGGAGTGAAAGTAATTGTTGAGGGGCATATGGAAACAGGGAGCTATACAAATAAGGATGGAAATAAAGTATATACAACTCAAGTGATTATAGAAAATATGGAATTTGCAGAGAAAAACAAAGAAGAAAACGGTAAAACTAAGCAGCAAACAGAAGATGAATTTATGAATGTTTCAGAAGAAGAAAATCAGTTGCCATTTACATAAATGCGAATAGTTATTTTCAGATAATAGAAAAAAAGGTGATAATTTATGAATGGATTAAAGGCAATAAAAGGACTTGAAAAGTTATCTTTAAAGGCTAGAAAAATGTTATATATAGTAATATCACAATGTAGACAAAACGACGAGAAATTTTATACTTATGAAATCAGTATAAAGGAATTTGCGGAAACAATGAACATCACATCAGATACGATATATTCTGAAGCTAACCATATAACAGATGAACTTATATCTAAGGTTTTATATGTAGCAAAACAAGAAAAGACATTTTCTATTTTTAGCATTTGTGAGTATTATAATGGAATTTTTTGTTTCAAATTGAATCCAGATATGACAACATTTCTTCCACAACTAAAAGAAGAATTTTCGAAACCTTTGCTTAAAGATTTTATGAAAATGAAATCCCCATATAGCATTGCTATCTGGCATTTAATGCAGAAGGAAATTTATTCACGTAAGCTAAGCCTAACTAATACTATACAGTTTAATTTAACATTAGATGAATTACGGGAAATAACAGGAACACAAGAAAAATTTGCAAAGTTAAGCAATATTAAACGGTTTGTTTTTGATAAGGCTTTGCGGGAAATCAATGAAAATTGTGGTGTTAAGGTGAGCTATGAAAATATCAAAAAAAGTCGTACAGTGGTAGGATTCCGATGTTCAGCAGTTTTTGTCAGAACACCTCAACAAGATTTGTATTTATCCAAAGAGCAGGTTATGAAAGATAAGAATATGTATTCCTACACTCTCAGATTCGATAAAGATGCAATACTTGACCATCAGGCATTAGATAAGATAACACAATTCTGTGAGCTTACTCATATGTCAAAACATGCTGCAATGATGTTTATATTTGCTACTGCTGATATCTCTGCCCTTTATAAAAGTATTTCTTCTTTAACAGTTAGCAAGGAGAAATTACAGGAAGAAAAAGAAAACCTGTAAGAAGGCAGTTAAGAAGAATAAAGGCAGAAAGTAAAATGAAAAATGAAGAGGTAGAAACTATGAATACTATATTGAAATATCCGGGAGCAAAGGCCAGAATTGCAGACTGGATATGCAGTTATATACCACAACATGATGTTTATTTAGAACCATTTTTTGGAAGTGGAGCTGTGTTTTTTTGTAAAAAACCTGCCCGAATTGAGACAATTAATGATTTAGATGGAAACGTTGTAAATTATTTTCGTATGGTCAGGGAACATCCGGAAGAATTGGCACAGTTATTATTGAAAACCCCTTATGCTCGTGATGAATATAAGGCTTCCTATATAGAAAATAAGAACGATTCTGATATAGAAAAGGCAAGAAAATTTGCAGTACAATGCTGGATGGGATTTGGTTGTTCAAATAAATATAGAAATGGCTTTAGAAGTAGTCAGCAGAAAACAAGTCCACATATTACAAAGGCATGGAAAGAGTTTCCGGAAAGATTATCAAAGGCAAGTATTAGACTGACGAATGCTCAGATTGAAAATCTGCCAGCATTAGAATTAATAACCCGGTATTATACCAAAGATGTGTTTATTTATATAGACCCACCGTATCTTTATAGTACAAGAAAAAGATATTTATATTTTTATGAAATGGGAGAAGAAAAAGAACATATAAAACTTTTGGAAATATTAATTGGTCATCCGGGAAAGGTAATGATTTCAGGATATGACAATGATTTATATAATAAATATCTGGCAGGATGGAAAAAAGTACAGAAAAAAACTCAGGCTGAGCAGGGGCTAAGCAGAATAGAAACATTATGGATGAATTATGAAGTAGGACAAATGGAATTGGATTTAATAGTATAAGTAAAACAGCAGAGAATGTTAGGAGAAAAAGATTGATGAAAAAGAAAATTTTATCTGTATTACTGGCGAGTATTTTTACATGCTATGCTCTTACAGGATGTATACGAACGCAGGCACAAAGAGTTTCATACAATTTATCACAGGAAGCCGAGAATTTTAACATTGTCCGTCAGCTTACAGTAATTAACTGTATAGAAGGAGACGTATTGTTTCAGATGACAGGAAGAATGTCTATTACAGCGGATACAGCAGATAACCAGCTTGAGATTATTGTAGAGAATGATGATGATACATATGTGAAGCATTTTGTGGGACTGAGTGATAATGTGACTTATGTTGTTGAGGACTTGAATCTGGGAGAGAATGATGTTGAAAAATATAAGTATACTTTAAATTTTAATCCCAAGATGTGGGTTCCAGTGAATGTAGATGTAATTGATTAGAAGTAAGCGCTTCATCAGAATATTCTGGTCGGATACTAAGCAACAAGCAGGGCAGGAAAAGAGGAAATTATGGATATATTAAGAAATAAAACACAATGTTTTACCATAGTGGACAATCAAATATTGAAAGATAAAAATATGGGACAGCGTGAGCGTGGTATGTATGCAACCTTGTGTTCCCTGCCAGATGGATGGGAACTGTCAGTGGCAGGTCTGAATGCAATACTGCCAGATGGAAAGACAGCGATTACAAACTCCCTGAATCTGCTGGAAAAGTATGGGTATCTGACTAGAAACCAAAGACGTGTGAGAGGGCGTATTACAGGGACAGAGTGGGAAATCACTGTTCCAAAAAATGTACAGGAAACACAAGATTTTTCAGGAAATATATCAGGGACAGGAGAAGGGGCTGCAGTTCTGCTGAACAAAACACAAGGGGTTACGATTGTTAATAACCATATCATCAGAGGCGAATTGTCACTGAAAGAAAGAGGAATATTGATAACACTTCTGTCTCTGCCGAATGGCTGGAGGTTATCTATCAAGGGGCTGGCGTGTGTTATGGCTGACGGGAAACATGCAATCGGACAGGCATTAAGGCGCTTGGAGGAAAAAGGCTATCTTATACGGCATCAGGCAAGAAATTCAGAAGGAAAAATGACACAAAATATCTGGCAGGTATATGATATGCCTGTCAATAAAGAGCATGTAAAAAAAGAAGAAAAGATAGCAACAGGAGAGAAACAGACAGTGGAAAAAGAAGTTCCAGAAGATAGCAAAAGGGAACAGAAAGTGTCTGTGCTAAGCGGGTTGAGAAAAACTGCAGAAGAGATTTGCAGGTTCTTCCCAAAAAGAGGATTCAGGAAGGAAAAAAGAAAGAACAGGACAAAGAAATCAGTTTGCCAACAGAGAAGAAAGCAAAAAAAGTGTTGTTCAGGCAGAAAAAAACGGGGACCAGACAAGTCCCTAATAAATGATGACAGTTAATTTTATTTTTTAGCTTGCCGTAACCCGAAAATCGGCAGGTGGAAAACCGGATATAATTAAATACTAAATAATGATAACAATTAAAAGAAAAAAGATAATATTTAAATAATATACATATCTAAATAATTTAGATGCAGAATGGAGGGGTGGCAGGAAAAGTATATAGTATTTGGAGGTGGTTATGATAGAATTGGCAGGCTTTATTGCTACGATTCTTATACTTGCAGTTTCTTTTGGACTTACATGTATGACACATTGTATTTGGTTTTTGATATGTGGAATTGTAGTTTTGATATTGATGTATGGGATTTTGTTTTTTAATTGTGAGCAAGGTGCTGGTCTTTTAACCCTGATGTTATTAGTAATTTTAGCATTATTTCTTTGGTTGATATGGATTGGTGTGTTTGATGAATGGGTGATGTTTTATGGATGGGTATGGAGCTGGCATGATGGATAAAGTTCAGATATGGGATAGGGAATGGAGAAATTATTATGGAATTAGCTATATTGAGTATTATAATAGTCTGTTTTTTGGTTAGCTGTATTATTGATTGCATCTGTCCTTTGATATGTGGAATTGTATTCTTGATATTAATGTCTGTGTATTTGTTTATGATTGGATATTTGTCAAAAAATACTGTAATTTTGATAACTTTGGCTATGGTAATTTATTTGATATGTATTTTTTTATGTATATGGATATTAGATGGCTGGCATGTATTTTGTCTGAAATGAGGGAAAGATTATGCTGGATTTTGGATATTATAACATGGATTGTATGGAGGGAATGAAGAGCTTCCCAGATAAATATTTTGATTTGGCAGTAGTTGATCCAGAGTATGGGTTACAAGAGCATGGAGGCAAAAATAGAAGTACATACGTAGTACAGAAAAATGGTTCCAGAAGTTTTGTTTCAGATGGACATTACGAAAACAGGGGATGGGATATGCATCCTCCAGACAGAACATATTTTGAAGAATTAATAAGAGTTTCAAAGAATCAGATTATTTTTGGATGCAACTATTTTGATTTTCCACTTACAGGCGGTCGTATTATATGGGATAAGTGTAATGATGGTTCTGACCAGTCAGGAGCTGAGATTGCTTATAATTCAATGAGTAATATACAAAAAGGGGTATGAAACTAATTGATACTCATACAGGCAGTGCAAGCAGTTTAATAGCAGCACACGATGCAGGATTGCATTTTGTAGGATTTGAAAAGGATAATTATTATTATCAAATATCAAAAAAACGGCTCGATTTACATATGGCACAAATGAATATTATGCAGTTTTTGGAAGAAATGTCATGACAGAATGGATAAAGTTTAGGAGTGGAGGAAGCATTATGGAATCAGCAGGATTGGGTATTATAGTTTTTGTGTTGATGTCATGTTTTTACATTAGCTGTTTTACAAACTGTATTTGGTATTTTGTATTTGGGATTATATTTTTAATTATTCTGGCTGTGGTTTTGTTTGTACGTGGTTATTTTGACGGAGATTTTACTTTTTGGGTAATTTTATCATTTGTGGTGCTGCTGGTGAGTGTTTTTATATTTATATGGGTATATGATGAATGGGATTTACTTTATTCGACTATATGGAGAGAGTGAAGGGCTTAATAAAAAGTGAGGTTAAAGATGTTTGATATGTTTGATATTTTAATAAGGCTATGGAATGAGGTTTGGTATTTTCCTCTCATGGTTACTTTAATCCCTGTTTTATGTATTTTTGTTATCATTGATTATATTTTTAGGTTTATCAGCAGCTTCGTGAATCAGAAGAAAAAAGTTTCCCAATCAAAAGAGAATTTAGAAATTGCTTGGAACCAGAAAGAGAAAGAATTGAAAACAGGAAAAGAAATTTTATTTAAGGCAAAGAGAATGGATAATGGGGAATGGATTCAGGGATATTTGGTAAAATATCAGCCAGTTACAAGTAAAAATGAATGGAAAATAGGGATTGTACCTGTATATGCAAATGACAATGATTTGATTATGGTAAAACCTGAAACTGTCTGTCAATATGTTGGTTTACAGGATAAAAACATGACCAAAATTTTTGAGGGAGATATTTGTAAATATTATAATTCAGAGGATGAAGATGGAATAGCAGTAATAAGAGAGGATTATGCAGAATGGAAGGGTGGAGCAATCCAGCAAAAGGAAATAATGACGCCGTTATTTTATTTAAAATGCAGTTCAGAATGGGAAATTTTAGGAAATATCTTTGATAATCCGGAACTGTTGGAAAAAATTTAGAAAAGGTAGTGATGATTAGAAATGAGAAAAATGCAGCAGAAAGCCATTGAGAAAGGAAAAAAGAACAGCTTGACCGAAACACAGATGAAAGTCTTGGAAGATGAACAGTATCCTTGCAATGTGTATAGTTTTATTTGCTCGTACTTTGTTTCATGTAATAGAAATGGAATATCAGAAGAACAATCTATTAACAGAGTATCCTGGTTTTTTGATACTGTAAAAGGCTATTGTAAAAAAGAGTTCAATTTTGTATGGTTTTTAATAATGACCTCCCATATTGATATGGGTGAAAAGGTGGAAATAATAGAGGGACATCTGGATTTATTGGAAGTAGTTGAACCTTATTGTTTAGTACGGTTAATCAGGCTGCCTTATCTGGATATAAAACAATTTTCTGCGATACTGGATGACATGGCAGCTTTCAGAGATAAAGTATATTCCGCTGAGTATATGAGCTGCATTTGTGATTTTTATTGTATTATAAAAGCTCCTGTTTCAGATTTTGAAGTAGTAAGAAATATGATAAATGAAAAAATAGAATTGCTGTTTCCCGTTGATACCCAGACACAAGAAGTCATTTTGCCAAAATATGGACAAATCTGGCAGATGGGAAAAGCAATAGAAGCAGAAATTTTTAAAAAGAATAGAAAGAGGCTAAAAATTTTCTTTGATACATTTCCAGAACTTGGCGATGTTGATGATAAGACACTTTGGTGTTCTTATGCGATTGATAGAAAACTGGAAGAGTTGATAAATAATGCGGAAAAGCTGATAAATTCTGTAAAAAAATCGGAACAGGGATTTCATGTTGACATACAGATAAAATCCAAAGTTTCTGGTATTGGAAATTTCGGATATTATTGTAACCACAATCACATCAAGTTTTATTTCCGTAAAGGGAAATCTTTTTACATTGGAAAAAATAAAAAAATGAGGCTGGCAAATTATGAAGAACAAATAAACATCATTCTATTTTATGATGGTACAGTTATGGAGGGAATAGATATCAAAGGGAAAAAGACCTATGTTCCTCTTAGTTTTAAGAAACTTGCAGCTTATTATGACAAAGAAGATAAGCATTATGTCAGGTTTTGCAGCGCCTTATTTTATTATTTAAAAAGTACTGGATGTAAATTTGCAAAAGATATAAAGCCATATATAGAAAGCTCTCTCTTTCTTCCTGTTTTGACCATAAATGATGTGTACAACTATACTTCATTTGAACATGCTTTTGGAGAAAAATACCCAATAAAAAGAAACTGGAATAAAAGTAACATAAATCTGCTGTATGCCATTTATAATGTTTCCAAATATGTAGATGAAAAATCCCGCAGGATTATAGAGGAATATGATGATTCTGATATTTTTAAACAGATGAGGATTCCAGCAAATATATCCTTTTATGGGAGAAAGTCTAAAGGTGTGAGAGAGTTTATATATGCGTATTACATAAAGAAATTAGGAGCTGAAAACGTAACAGAAGAAGATTCTATAATTATCAGGGATTATATCAATATCTGTCTGGATATGAAAGAAAAGATATCGCTTAGCTATAATTCAATAAAAAAATTAAATAATGTACATATAAAATTATCTGAAAAATATGAATATAAAAATATGCCAGATATTCAGGTCCCGAAAGATTCCCGGTTTAAAAATTTAAGAAAACAGCTTCCATCTGCTTTTGAATGGATAAAAACAAAAAAACATTTGATGAGGGAAGCTGTACTCCAGAAGCATTGTGTTGCCGTATATGCAGAAGCTATCAATAAAGATATATGTGCTATTTATTCATTTGTTTATGAACCGGAAAATTGCAGGTATACGTTGGAAATTAGAGAGGAAAATGGAAAGTATCAGCTTGTCCAAATCCAGAGTAAATATAATCAGGGCTGCTCCAATGAAGCCAGGCAGTATGTACAGCAATTTATATAGAAAAATAAAGGAGAAACTATGCTTGAAATTTTGAAAGAAGTAACACATGCTATAATAAATAACCCCGTTACATGTCTTGTTTTTTGTTTTTGTATTGTTGCCATGCTTGTCTGCTGTGCTGCAGGGTGTGTGCTTATGTTATTGGATTGTTTTTGTGAACTAAATTGTAAAAAGAAACTTAAAAAGAAGAATAAAAAAGAGAAAGAGAATATTGATTTCAACTTTTTTGATTGAATGATGTATTGTCCAATATGAGGAGGTGCTTATTTTGAAAGTCTATAAAAAATCTGCTAAAGATATGGTGTTTGACAAAGAGCGTGAAAAATATCGTCATGAAATAGGAGAACTGCAGTATCAAATTTCAAAAAAAGAAGCAGAGATAAAAAACTTAAATAATCTTATTGAAACAAAAGAAAGTAAAATCGAGGAATTAAACGACTGGATTCATAGACTGCTTGAGTATACAGAATTATCTGAGGAGGATATGAAACGGTTTATAGAAAAGGAGAGGAAAACTGCTGAAATGATAGAAAACTTTTACAGTATACAACAGGTGTCCAATCGTTTTTAAAAGAAAGAAGGGCTGCAGAATATGACAAATTATTTGGAAGAATATGCCACAAGAATCACCAAAGCAAAGGAAACAAGTATGGTTGAGCTTTCAAAAATGCTTGGGTTTACTCCTGTCAGAGCAGGGCGATGTTATACTTTAAAAGAGCATGATTCTGTCCGGATATATAATGACAGGACATGGTGCAGATGGTCAGACAAAACAGGAGGAAGCCAGATTGATTTTTTAATGACTTTTGGAAATTGTGGTTCTATTGGAGAAGCGGTAAACCGGCTTTTGGATTTACAGGGGATTCGTTTAAATATGGTGATTCAAAGGGAAGAAAAAGTAAAAGAGCAGAAACCCTTTGAGCTTCCGCCAAAAGCAGAAAATTATAAAAGAATGTTTGCTTATCTTATGCAGGTAAGAAAGTTATCTTATGACACAGTTTCGTTTTGTGTAAGACAGGGGATTTTGTATGAAGAGGCCCTGCATCATAACTGTGTGTTTGTAGGAAAGGATAAGGATGGAGTTCCAAGACATGCTACATGCAGGGGAACGAATACATATAGAAAATTTGTCGGGGATGTGGAAGGGAATAATAAGAATTATGGTGTAAATATCATTCATCAGGCTTCTGATGAAGTAAAGGTGTTTGAGGCTGCGATTGATATGATGTCATATATGGAGCTTACAGGGGATTATACCAGTAACAAGCTGGTTCTTGGCATGACTGCCGATAATCCCCTAGAGCAGTTATTGAAAGACTGGAAGCATATAAAGAAGATATCTTTCTGTCTCGACTGGGACAAGGCAGGGAGAGAAGCTGTGTATGGAAAAGAAAGAGCAGACGGAAGCAGAAGGAAAGGACTTCTTGAGAAATATAAAGAAAAAGGGTATCTGGTAAGGGATATTTCGAAAGGATATACAGAAAGACATCTGAATCTGGAAATGCAGAAAGAATTTAAGGGAAAAGATTATAATGAACTGCTTGTATATAAGAAGTTGAAAATGTTGAAGGAATTTAGAGAAAAAAATTGTGATGAGCTGTTTATGTATAAAGATGGTAAAAGTCAGGAATTAGAGCAGAATAGAGTAGTTCAAGAAGGGCGCAGGAGATAATCAAAAGAGAAAAAGAGCTGGTATGAGAAAATTGAAAGTTATGTTTTTAGGTATTTTGTTTTTAATGGTGAACATTGTTTTGATGATAGAATCTCCATACTATCTATTAGTGCATCCAATAACAATATGTTTATTGTCCATCAGTTTAAAATTTAGAAAGCTGTATACCCCTTACATAATTGAAGTGGCAGTTGGGATTCCGTGGATGATCGTTTTTATAATATATTTTAGTGACATATTTCAATAGGAGTGGAAAAGAAGTGGAAACATTAGTAACAGATGAGGTGAAAGAGATTTTGCATGATATGGCAGAATATTCAAAAAAAAATATGCTATGTCCGTTTGATGAAGAAGAGCTGATGAAAGAATACTTATCAATGGAGGAAACAGAGGATTACAGAGCAATTGTAAGTATTCTGTATGTTGTTATACATAATAATAGAAGACAAAATGAAGATATCCCAGAATTAGAAAGTTTGGACCAATTTTTTGATGAATTTCCTCTTATGTTAGATATAAGCGGAATAAAAGATTCCAGATTCAGACAAATAGTGGCAGGCGCATGTGATGTAGTGGGATTAGACAAGACTGTTATAGAATACTGGAAGGAACATCCAGAGGACGGGTGTATATATTTTTTTTCAGATATCGAGAAAGAAAGACATTTAAAAAGAAAAGAAAAAATTGTTCTTGCAATATCTATAATATGTTTTATGTTATATACAACAGTGATGTTGATAAATGATATACGATATGTATATGGAATTTTATTAACTATACTCTTTGGAATCTTGAGTATTATTGATATTGAGCATGATACGTTTTGGTCGGCTATTATGCCGATTCCATATATAATAGCGGCCACAATGTGCTTTAAAAGTATACTGGAGTAAAGGACAATTTTTGAAAAATGAAAAGAAAAGATAAAATTATATTTTTTTGTATTTTAATAGGGTATATAGTAATAAATACACAAATGGCTATAAAAGATATAAGGTACTTACTTGGAATTACTGGTTCCATAATATTATATTTTATCTCAATGAGCAAGCTGCCTTTTCATAGATTTTGGAATGATATGATACCTGTTCCATTTCTTATTGCTATGTACTTATGTTATGCAAATTAAAAAACAAAAAAGAGAGTGATATTATTTGTATATTATGGTATAATGAGATTAGAAAAAAATAAATCCAAAGAAAGAAGAGAGTGAAAAACAGAATGGAAAAATTAAAAGAATTAATACAAAACAAAAAGATATTGGCTGTCATACTGATAGTATGTGTAGGTATACTGTTTATCACAGTATTTGTATCTAACAGGTTAGGAAAAAGCAAACAGGCAGAATATGGTGTGGTAGAAGCGTCTAATACTGATTCTGTCAAAACAGCCCATATCGACGTCAAACCAACGGAGAAGAATACTGAAGCGGAAAAGAAAACGAAAATGGAGCTGGAAACAGACGCACAAGGAAATGTTTCTTCTGTTGTTACTGAAAATGGGGAAACAATCGACCTTACGTCTGGTGAAATTGAAACAGAGACAAAAGCGGATGGGAGCATAGCTTATAAGTTGGCTGATGGTTCTGAAGTGGTGGTAAATCAGGATGGAACAGCAAAAGTGAATAAAAAAGAAGACGTTTCCCAGACTACTGCCAATACCAGCGTGAAAGAAACTTCTTCTGTGTCAGTGAGCCATTCCAGCCAGATACAAGAGAATGCTTCTTCGGATAAAAGGGAAGAAAATACTAAGAGTCAGGAAGAAAATACAGAAGCAGTACCTCCAGTTTCCCAAAATACACAACCTTCCAATAATGGACAGCAACAACAGCCTTCTGAACCGGCAACCATGCCAGCACCTCAACCTCCTGTACCAGAACCTCCAGCACCACAGCCAACAGAGTGTCAGCATATCAATACTACAAGAAAAGTAACAACGGCAGCAACAGAATCCACAGGCGGAGCATGGGCGACTGTATGTAATAACTGCGGTACTACTTTGGAAACAGGAAGTATACATGCATATGGAGCTTATAGTGTGGATATTGGTGGAGGGCAGACAACAACAGTATATGGATATTTTGATGATGGAATAGCCGATGAAATATTCAAACAGTTAAATACATATCGTCAAGAAAATGGACTACCTGCATTAGAAAATAGATTTCATGAGGAAGCCAAAATTCGGGCAATGGAATGTGCATATTTATTTAGTCATGACAGACCAAATGGAGAGGAATTTTGGATAAATGAATTAATAGGAGTAGAAAATTTAGGTATGTTAAAAAAGAATATGTTATGGTGGTTAGCTGCTGAAAATTCTCCATCAATGGTTGCTACAGAATTAATGCAAAATTGGAAAAATTCACAAGGACATAATGCAAATATGTTGACAGAGTGTGAATTAGGAGGTGTAGGAGTATTTGTAACCATGATTGTTGATTCAGATGGAATACCAAGCAGAGATACTATTTATGCAGCACAAAATTTTGGAACTGAATATTAAAGTTAAAAATGAAATCAATAAAATTCTGTGGTGTAAATCACAGGATTTTTTATTATATTACAAAAAAAAGTGAATTTTCTCAACTCCAGTTGGATGCAATCATAAAATGGTTTGTTTTATAATGATATATGGTAGCGCAGAAGGTATCTTATACCAAAAATAATCAAAACTAAAAGGAGGCAAATCATATGTCAAGAAAAAGAAAACGAAAACTTTTTATGAAACTATTCACTTTATTTCTCTTTATCTGTACTATGACAGGTAAAAGAAATATACAGGCAAATACAGCCTATGAGTTTACAGCCTATGGAAGTTATGTTTCAGATGCAACACAAAGATATAACTTTCTAAGCATGATTGAAGTAAACAATTCCACGGGTGGAAACTGGTATGGACAGTATTCAAAGGATTTGGTAAACTGGACAACATTTACAGGGATTGAAAGTTTTCCTGCTGGATATTATAAGCAGACACTTACACAAACCATTACAGATATTCCTGCTGCGAAACCAACTATGTCCAATAATTACACTATTTCCTTTTCTTCTGGAACTACATACAAATGTAATGTCAGAGCACTCGAAAATAAAAGCAGTATCTATTTGAGATATTTTATGAAATGGAATGGAGAAAGTGATTATGAAGAGTTTAAGGGTGGTATAATTACAGCAACGATTCCAGATATGGTTGTGGGGTATTATTATACGATTAATAATTCTCCAGGGAACAGCCTTGGAAATGTGACAAATGCGTCTTATCAAACCAGTTCTGCTATACCATTTGATGTATCACAGATAGGGCAATATATTCATGTAAGGGCAAAATCTTATTCAGGCGCATTAAGTAATGAAAAGGTTATTTATTTACCCAATAATGATGAATATGGCATTATTCCAAAAGCTCAATTAACTATCTCTTGTGGTACAGGAATTTCAAAAGTAACAGCTACTGGTTCTGTTTCAGGTAAAACAATTACAGCTACTGGTTCAGAACAAAAAAAGGGAAGTTTTTATTATGGAGAAACTATAACATTAACAGAAACTCCTGTATCAAATGCAGCATTTACAGATTGGAATGTCAACAGAAGTGTTCCCTATTTATCCGGATATGATTCAGGAAAGACTACTACAAAGTTTAAAATGCCTAATGCTCCAACAAGAGCAACTGCAAATGGAAAACTTTATTATACGGTCACTGTGAAGCCAGGTGAAGGAATAAAATCTGTAACATTAGATGGACAAACCACCTCCTCATCAGCTGGTATTACGAAAAGATACTTCGAAGGAGACAATTATACAATCAGTACAATTCTGAAGGATTATTATGAAAATCCGACATGGGCTGCAGATGTATCAGGTTATTCCAAGACGAACATACACTATTTTACAGAGAAAATGCCAGCCCGTAACATTACCTATACAATATCTGCCAAAGAGGCTGTCTATTCTGTTTCTTATACTGGATTGGAAGGAGCTTCCCCTGCCAGTATAAAATCAGGAAGTGGAAAGGGAGGAACCAAGCAGACAGTAACCTCTACAGTCCCTTCCAAATCTGGATTTGTGTTTGCAGGATGGAGATGTGTCAAAGGTCCAGATGATATGATGAAAAAAATATACAATAGCAGTGATGAGTTTACTTTAAAACAGAATACAGTTTTTGTAGCACAATGGAAAGCAAGCACTACTACTGTAAATCTTCATACAAATAAACCAGCAGAAGCCAGCAGTAATGTTACACATGCAGATACACTGGTGTCCGGAGAATGCTTTGAGCTGAAGGATATTATAGAGTATTCAAATAAATATGGGTGTAAAGCATCAGATATTATCAATACAAATGGGATTGAGAGATTTGCTCTGGTACAGACTAAAAAATATTCAACAGATATCGGTCATTATACATGGTATTCTTTTGATATGAATACTGCCATATGGCTTGCCGGTTCAGGGGTGAGTTCAGAAGATTTGAAAGGAGCAGACAGAAGTACTATTCTTATTTATGACTTGACAACGCAATGTTATTATAGATTAAGGAGTACTTCTAATTATTGGGACCAATACCAAGATATGGGTGTATTAGACAGATTGTCAAATCCGGGTATTTCTAATCCAAACGGCGGTGAATATATGTATGCGTGGCTTGCTATGGGTTCTTCTTATAAAATATATTCCGAACCAAATGATTTTGTAGAGTTGAACAGCCTGTCGGAAAAAGAGCTTGCAGCTATGGGAATCAATTATTTTGCCGGAAGGGGAACAAGTTATAGTAATATTTCATCCTTTGCCAAGCCAGGGGATATCATATGGCTTCCTCCAACACAACAGTATTCCGGTGGATATTATTATCTGACTTCGAATCAAAGCAAATGGGATTTGTGGGTAGATTCATATTCATATATCTCACACCCAGATAGTACAAATGGGAGTTTCTATATATATTTAGGGGAATCTTTTAAAGTTCCTCTTCCTTCTATATGGACATGGCATAGTACAAACCCAAACACAGGGGATGGATACTATTCCAGAGAATTTTTAGACCTGCTTTCCTCTTCGGATACTGCAGCAAGCCTTCCAAAAGCACCAGAGGTTTATAACATTACAGGCTGGAAAGCAAAAAGCTGGAATACTTCTGCGGATTCTTCCGGTTTTACTTACGCAGATTCCGGTAGTATTTCTTCGCTTCCTCTTACGAATGAATCTGAGAAAAGGATTGATTTATATGCAGAGTGGTCCCCAATTACTTATACTGTAAGATATCTGGGAAATGGAGGAAAATTATCCGGAGGTAACCTTTATTATGATGTATCATATAAATATGATACAGTTTATACTTATCCTCAGAGTTTATTTGAAAAAGAATCTCAGAATAGTGGTACAACATCGTATCATTTTACAAACTGGTATTCTGTACCTCAAATGACAGGAAAACCTTATGAGGTGGGACAGGAGTTTCAAAATCTCACGAAAACTTCTGGAGGAATAGTGTACCGATATGCTGGCTGGTCGGCAGAAAAAATCCATTATCAGATACACTTTAATCCAAATGGAGCCTCAGAAATCAGTAAAATCGCAGATATTACAGGAATTGAATATTCTGATAACATCTCGATTCCTTCAGCAGCGGAATACTATTCTTATAAAGGATATGATTTTATGGGCTGGATTCTTGGAACAGCAATATCTTATGAAGAATATCTGAAGGCTCCCGAAAAGTATCAGATGTTTGGGACAGAATCAAAAGTATCTAAATTGTCAAATAAAAACGGTGATACTGTGCAGATGTATGCTCTGTGGAAACCAACAGAGAAGGGAGCCGACAGTTATACCATCCATTTTGACGGAAATGGTGCAGATTCCGGCAGTATGAAGGACCAGACAGTATTTTGTGAAGCGGCAGATACAAAATTGAATAAAAATATTTTTGGTTTGACAGATTACAAATTTACTGGATGGAATACAAAACCAGATGGAAGTGGGATTGCAAAAGGAGATAAAGATGTTGCAGATTTTTCCGCTTCAAAGGGAGATGTGATTACTCTGTATGCACAATGGATTCCAGATGTCTATTATATAAAATATGATGGAAATGGCGCAGATTCTGGAGATATGGATAAATCAGTTTTTGCATACAATACAGAAGAAAGCCTTTCAAGAAATGAATATGAAAAGAGAGGCTATCATGCAGAAGATAAGAGAACATGGACAAAACAGGCAGATGGTTCTGGGGATAGTTATGCAGATACACAAAAAGTAAATAATCTGGCAGAACAGCCGAAAGGTCTGATTCCAAATACAGTAAAGTTATATGTACAATGGACAGCAAATCAATATACCATTCGTTTTGATGGGAATGGAGCAACACAGGGAAATATGGCAAACCAGACAAAAACTTATGGGATACCAATTACCCTGCTGGAAAACCAATACCAGAAAGAAGGATATGAATTTTCTGGTTGGTCCAGAGAACCAGATGGAAGCGGCGGACTTCTTCCTGATAAAGATTTGATAACAAATGATTTATCAGAAAAGGACAAAGATGTCATTACTTTATATGCTCAGTGGAAAGATGTAAAACCGCCAGTTATTACTCCAATTCTTCCAGATGACGGAAGCGGGGATGGAGACAGATATGATTTAGTAGAAGATGAGCTTATCTATAAATGGACAAATCAGGATGTGGTTCTTCAGTTTACCGCAGAAGATACAGGAAGTGGCATGAAAACGCTTCATCTGGAAAGTGAAGATGGAAAAATCAAGGTAACGAATAAAGATACCATAAAGAAAACGATTACAAAAGAAGGAATCACTCATTATGACCTTACAGCAGAAGATAATATAGGGAATAAAACAGTGCTGCATATCACAGTGAAGATAGATAAAATACCTCCAACAGCAGATAATGAAGACGGGTATGTACTGGATTCTTCCGGAATTATGACAAAAACAATTAAAGCACATGACGAGGGCGGTTCTGGTATCAGAAGTTTTGAGCTGTATTCCGGAAATGCGGAAGATGAAGAGAACCCAACGCTGACCTTGCTGAAGGCTGCAGACAGTATTTCAGGGGATAATGCAGAGCTTACGTATACTTTTGAGGATGATATGGTCAGTGATAAAATGTACTATACTCTTGTAATAACTGATCATGCGGGGAATGTTACAAAAAAGGTATTCCATGTTGACCCTGCGCTGAGCCTTCAGACAAAGGCATGGAAGTACAATAAAACAACTGTTATAGATGATACAGAAACGCTTACTTATATGCAGTATGGAGATATGCGCTGCTGGTTCGAAACTGTACTGAATGGGTATATGACAGAAGTAACCTATGATTTCTGTGATGAATTGAATGAATTAGGGCTGGAAGATGTTACACATGCCCTGACACCTGCAGAAACAGTGACCGATAATCTGGTGGTATATTTGCCGAAAACTATGGTGTTTGAGCAAACCTATACTGTAACAGTCCGAGGAAAAAGAGGCGAAAGGAAAGTTTCAGTGACATTAAATCTTATGCATACAGAAATGAAGCATAAGCCCCATCCGGCAATACGATATCAGAATGGTATGGCAATGCCGTGGGGCGGGGGAGAATGGATTGACTATGAGAAGCTGGCAGAGGAACAGAAGAAAAAACTACAAGAACAGAGAAGACAGATAGATAATTAGAAAATGCTGCCTGCCGTAACTATGCGGCGGGTAGTAAAAATTTTAGAAAAGGGTTTTCGTGGAGGGAAAAAAGTAGTATATTAGTGTTGATTTATAGAAATGAATTTAGAGGAGAAAGAAAATTGAGACTACAAAAAGTTCTTGCAATCCTCAAATAGATATGTTATATTAGACATAGAAAAGGGAAAGCCATAGAAGCGGCTACCCCTCCGAATAACAACTTTTTACCTCATATGAGGCAAGCCGTCAACTATTTGCGGTAGTTGGCGGCTATTTTTTTCCCTTGAAGACTGTGTAGCACAAACCAACAAGAGCAACAATGAAAATTCCAGTCTGAACCAGCTCTGAATATGTAATCATCGTATCGCCCTCCTTTCTTTCGTCTGGAGGGCACTTATATACCCTCCGAATATAAAGAGAGGGGTAAAGCCGCCTTTGGCTCTATGGTTTCCCATACAGATAATATATCACACTATTTACTGTATGGCAAGCTGTTAATACCACTTGAAATTCTCCTTTTTCTTTTAATCGCTGAAAAACTGAATCATATCAAAAGATAATCTTTAAAATAATTTTTTGCTATTTTTTCGCTTTCTGTCATGTATACGCTGGGGGTTTTAGGGGGTGTTCCACTAACAAGGGTGCATTTTGTCCGACAAAATGCGTATCTTGCCCCTTGCTTTTTGCAAGGGAAACTAAAAAACTAAAATGAATTTCGATGTTTCCACAAAGAAGATTTGTCTTTTCAATACTGTTAAAATAGTAAAGTAGATATCTATGAGATATCTACAAGATATCTCATAGATATCTAATAAAAGCGAATATTTGGAGGATTTTACTATGGATATCTACAAGATATCTGTGAGATATCTGCGAGATATCTAATATAAAGAAAATATTTGGAGGATTTTACTATAGATATTTGTGAGATATCTACGAGATATCTAATAAAAGTGAATATTTGAGGGATTTTACTATGGATATCTACAAGATATCTGAAAGATATCTAAATAAAAATGAATATTTGGAAGATTTTACTATGGATATCTACAAGATATCTGTGAGATATCTAATAAAAGCAAATATTTGAAGGATTTTACTATAGATATCTACAAGATATCTAAATAAAAATGAATATTTGGAGGGTTTTATCACAGATATCTGAAAAATATCTACAAGATATCTGTGAGATATCTAATAAAAGCGAATATTCGGAGGATTTTATTATAGATATCTACAAGGTATCTGTGAGATATCTGATGAAAAAACAATGAAAGAAAAAACATTGCGTAGATTTTCTAAAAATAAATTCAAATTAAGATGACAAAATAGAAAAAATAGATTAGAATTATCATATATCGTAAAAATAAAATATATCATATGGAGGTACGAATGAGCAGCACAAGTAATGAAAAAGTCAAGATATTTGACAGCGTATTTAAAACTATGTGTGAAAAAACGCCAAAACTTTTGATACCCGTTATCAATGAAATTTTCAAAACAGATTACAATGAAAAAGAACTTGTCACATTAGCAAACAATGAGCATATTAAGTTAAATCTAAAACCGATAGATACAGACAGCTGTATCAGAATCCGTGACAAATATTATCATATTGAATGCCAGTCAAATCCAGATGGGGAAATGGTAATTCGAATGTTAGAGTATGATTTTTTCATTGCGCTGGAGAAAAACCGGCAGTTAAAAGATAAGGATGTGATTGAATTTCCCCAGTCTGCAGTGCTTTACCTGCGAAATACATCCCGGACACCAAACCATCTGAATGTTACAGTTCGGTTCGCAGATGGTTTTGAATATCCCTATAGGGTTCCAGTGGTAAAGGTAAAAGAGTACAGTTTACAGAAAATATTAGAAAAAAAGTTGATGTTTTTTGCTCCATATTATATAATGAGATATGAGAACTCTTCAAGGGAAATGCCGCTTAAACCAGAAGAGAAGAGGCAAATACATGAAGATTATCATAAAATTTTGGAAACGGTGCGTACCTTATCCAGTTATGAGCAGGAAGCACTATTAAAATTGATTGGAGCTGTTTTGGACAGTTATAAAAGTTTAGATAAAGATGTGAAAGAGGATGTGATGAATATGGGCGTAGCGATATTAGAATTTGAACATGACAAGATTTACGAAGAGGGAAAAGAAGAAGGAAGAGAAAGAGGAAGAAAAGAAGGAAGAGAGGAAGGAAGAGAAGAAGGTAAATTTGAAGCAGCTTATAATCTGGAAGAATTGGGCTATAATGAGGAAACGGTATGTGATATGCTTCGGTTGGATTTAAATGGTTACAAAGAGTATAAAGAAAAAAATAACCTGAATGAAGACTTACAAATGGACAGGTCAGTGAATAAGCATATATAAAGTATTCCAAGAAAAATTTTATTATAATAAAAAAATTTGCAAAAAAAGTAAACTCCAGTTGGATGAAAAGAAAAAGAAAATCTCTTAAAATATAGTTTGTTGATAGGAAAAGAGAACTGTCAAACAAATATATTTTAGGAGGTTTTTTTGATGGAGAAAAACAAGGCAAAAACGGCAGGGCTGCAAAAGCGGAGCTTTCGCCTGTCAGAAAAAGAAGCTACTTATTTACAAAATGTGGCTTCCCAAAATTGTATGAGTATGAGCAGATATATTCGAATGCTGATTGATGCAGATATGGAAAAGGGGATTGTGGAGAAGCGAAATCTTCAAAACCTGCTTCGACGGGATTTGATAAACGAGATAAACCATATTGGGGTGAATATCAACCAGATTACAAGAAGTCATAATGAGAATCTTTATTCGGAGCATGACAAAAGAAAATTATTTGCGCTGATGAAGAAATTAAACGAAATGGTCGGTAGGCTGTAAAAACAGGAAAGGAGAACTATGGCAATTACGAAGATTATCGGTTCTATTCATGCGCCTTCGAAGGGCGGAAAGTATCAGATTTTAAAAAATACGATTGATTATATTTTAAATCCCGCAAAAACAGAGCAGGGAAAATATACAGGCGCCATAAACTGTCTGGTGGATAATGCGCTGTCTGAAATGAAAAGAAATTTCAAGTACTGGCACAAGGAGCCAAAAAATCAAAGGGATAGAATCGGGTATCATTTTACGATTTCATGGAAAGCAGGCTGCGGGATTTCGGCGGAGACAGCGTTAAAGATTACAGAGGAGTTCTGTCAGGAGCTTCTGAAGGATTATCCCCTGATTTATGCAGTTCATACAGACAGGAGTCATATGCACAGCCATATCTGTTTCAGTTCGGTATCCTGTGTTGACGGAAAAAAATACCGTTACAATGACAACGACTGGGAAAAAATTCTTCAGCCGGTGACAGACAGGCTGTGTCGGAAATACGGATTTCCTACATTGGAGATGGACAGGGAGGATTT
Source organism: uncultured Lachnospiraceae bacterium (assembly GCA_910585215.1). Classification (GTDB taxonomy): domain Bacteria; phylum Bacillota; class Clostridia; order Lachnospirales; family Lachnospiraceae; genus CAG-303. The sequence continues at coordinate 30,330 of CAJUDQ010000032.1, forward strand.
AGGAGAAGAGATAGAGACAGCAGAGGAAGTAAAACAGAGAAACAGCAGAAGAGCTTATAAAAGGAAAGGATATGGCATACAGGCAGGGGAAGAAAAGAAACAGAGAAGGCACAGCAATACAAAATATTATAAAGAAGAAACAGAAGCGTACTCCAAACAGGACCATATTCGTGTGGATATAGACGATGCGATATACAGAAGCCGAAGCTGGAGTGATTTTATCACGATTATGAGAAGCAAAGGCTACCAGATGAAATTTGGGAAGCATTTTTCAGTAAAAGCGCCCGGATTGGGAATGGAAAAATACAGGCGTACTTACAGACTGGGAGAGGGATATTCAGAAAAAGATATCAGGAACAGAATTGCGATACATGACCAGCCATTGCCGGAGTTCTGCCATCCTGAAGAGGAGAAGGCTGCTCTGCCGGAAAAAGACAGAAGATACAAAGAAAGGATAAGGCTTACAGAGGAAAGCAGAAAGCATTATGCCATGCAGTATAAACAGGGATTATTAAAACCAGGGCAGAATCGTTCCTATTATGTTATCCGTTCCGCCATTTATCGAATGAGAAAGGCAGAGCAGAGGGAAACGTTTTTAGTCGCGCACCAGATTTATGGTGTTCAAAGCGCGAAAGCTGTATTGGCGGAGTATGAGAGACAGTTAAAAGAAACAGAGGCGGAAAAGAAGGAGTTTTTTGAAAAACGATCTCCCTACATGAATTTGATACAGAAATATAAGGAATGTATGGAGTATCAGGATATTTACAAAGAGTTTCACTCTGACGGGGAAGGGGTTTTTAGTGAAGAGCTAGAAAAGTATCAAGGATATTTAGTACTTTTAAATAAAAACGGCTTAGAACAGAAAGAGTTCGAACAATTTTGTGAGGTGGTGGCACAGGAATTAAAGAGGCTGAATAAAAAAAAGAGGGAATTGTGTAAAGAGAAAAAAATCATAGAAGGATACATAATGGAACTGGGAATGAAAATCCATGAAGCAGAACAGGAAAAAATTCTTCAGGAAAGAAAAAAATCAGATAAAAAGTACGGAGAAGCGCAAAATAGAATGAATGTTCTATAAAAATTTTATTATAATAAAAAAATTTGCAAAAAAAGTAAACTCCAGTTGGATGCATTTTAAAAAATTTTTGTTTATAGTAGAGAGGCAGGAAAAAATGCTATTGCTGGCAGATTGTTTCTGTAGAAAATTATAAAAAAGGTGGATTGCGATGAAAGTAATTGAAAAAAAGGAGCTGAATGATAAAAAGTATCAGGAAATTCTGGATGGGCTGGCGCCGGAAGTGGTGGAGGTGGTAAAAACCGCGGTAGAAGAAAACGGAATAAGGGAAGATGTATTTCTGAAATTAAATGAAATAGGAAATTTTGAAAGTACACTCTTATACGACTTTTTGAAAGAGCATTTTTATGGACCAGAATGGTATGAATTGTTTGAAAAAATCCTGAAAGAAAAAGAAAATGGGGAAAGTTATCTGGAAATGTTAAAGGAGATTTGTATCAAAAAGAAACTTTCTGCCGCTGATGTGGAGCATATCTATCAGAATACAGATTCCGAGTATGAATTTCAAAAGGGATTGGAAGAACAGCAGAAGGATAAGAAGGAAAAATTTGAAAAGGAGCCGGAAAAGAAAGAATTAGAAATATCTGTGCCAACAGACGGAAGTCTTTACGAACATTTTTATAAGGAAGTAACAAAACCTGAAGAATCAAAAGCTCCTGTGAAAGAAGAGATGGACCAGCATGACCAGCTGGTAGCTGCTGTAATAAATTCAAATAATGAATATAAAGATACGAAAAACAGGCTGAAAGAAATGGAAAAAGTGGCTCATATGCAAAATACTATGATTATCCAGTATAAAAACAGTGTTGACAGTATCCAGAATGAGAATAAAAAGCTGAAGAAGGAGTATGAGCAGCTCCAAAAAGAGAACGAAAAGCTGAAGGAAGAGTATGCTTTGGCAATGTCCAGACTGACAAAAATTAACAATTTTACAGCAGACAACAGCGGAAATAAGCTGTTTCCATAATGTTTCATCTAATAGCGGCCGTAATGGTCATGGGTATTTCTGCGCTGGTAATACAAATATTTTCCAGAGCAGATAAGGAGCTGCCAAAAATTCCGGTTTCCTTTCTCTTTATCTGTATGGCAGTTTCGGGCTTTGTTGTTTTGGCGGGGAAAGAAACATTGGTTTATGTTGTGCCATTATTAATTTTGGGGCTGATATCTGCGTATACAGACTATTACACGAAACAGCTATATGACATTGTAAGTATTGCTGCACTGGTTTTAGGTATTTTTATGATGTGCATAAGAAATCTCTCTTTGATAAGTGGATTTGGAACAGCACTTTTCTTTGTTTTTTCTTTATTTGTTATAAAGTGTATGGGATTTGGAGATGTCCTTTTATTGGCGGCAGCTTATCCATATACTGCCTGTATCATGGATAGGAAATGGAATATAACAGGGAATGACCTTATCTTGTTTGCTTTTGTATTACAGATATTTGCAGCATTGTTTTTTAGTGTTGTGGTTAATGTCAGGCATTTAAGGCATGACCGGAAATATAGAACCTGTTTTGGACCATATTACCTAGCGGCGCTGCTGGTATTTATCAGTGTGGCGGCATAGAAGAAAAGGAACTGGAGGTGTTTCATGGAGCAAGATTATATCGATTGGGTTGATTGGGAAAAAATTGGCCAGGAAGAATATAAAACAAAAATATCAACATGTACAAAAAGATTAGATAGTCAGCAGGAAAAGCTGTTTCTTAAAATTTTTGACAGTATCAAAGAAGCAGGAGGTACAGAAAAAAGAGTGCTGCATGTGCTGCTGGAAGAAAGTGTAAATAAATATAAGGAAGAAACGCTGCAGATTTTACTTGAATACCTGAAGAAAGATAAGAAGCTGGAGCAGGTGTTTTTGGAATTAGAATTTTATAAGAAGAAAGCGCAGGGGGCAGAAGAAAAAAGCAGGCTGTTGAAAAAAGAAATCATGGGGTTAAAAGTGAAAAAACGGGAATTGGAGGAAATGCTGGCAGAATGGAAAGAAAGGCTTTCGTTAATAGAACAGGAAAACAGGGATTACAGGGAGCAGAAAGAGATACTTTTGCAGATACAGGAAACTGTGGAGCAGATAGCGGCTGGAAGCGAAGAGATAAAAGAATGGCCGAAGCAGTTTGCATTTGTGCAAAAAAAAGAACAGCAGCTTGATGATAGTATAAATGTTCCAGTAATAGAAACAGATAAAAAAGAAATAGATAAAGATATTTCGATAGTAGACGCTGAGGAAAAAGAAAGAGCAGTGAATGTCCTAGTAACAGAAGATATTCCAATAAAAGCAGAAGAAGAAAAAAAGGAAGCAGCGGAGAAACAGGAAGAGATAGAGGCAGCCGGGGAAGCGTTTTATGAAGAATTTCAAGGGATTGCACTTGAAAATGCCATTGACCCGGAAGAATATGGAACATTTATGGAGGCGGCGCCGGGTGAAATCTTGTACTATCCTCTGGAGGAAGAAGATGAAACAGGAGAAGAATTTGAAGAGGCTGGAAAAAATCAGAGAGTCAATTTCTTTAACAATCTTCTAGAAAAAATGGATTTTGGCCGTTTTCAGAAACTAAAATCCTCGGAACAGCTTTCAAAATTGTTTGAATTAATGGAGGGCAGGCAGATTTCAAGAGAAGAAAAGAAGGTATTTATGAGAGTAATTCAGGAAAGTGAGAAAGAAGACTATGTAAAAATTTACCAGTATATTAAAGAAGGAAGAGAAAAAGAGTTGTTAGAGGAGGAATGGCATGGATGATATAAGCGGGGCAGCGCAGATATTAGAGGTTTCTATCAACGGCATGACAATGGCAGGGCGGGCTACCATAGAAACTGCAAAAATTGTACAAAGAATGTTGTTGCTTTCTACTAGTTTTTTTAAGTTTATAGCTACAGCTCCATTTAAAAGCCGTAAATATTTAAAATATAAGAAAGTCAGAGGAAAAACAAATATTGATAACTTAAAACAAAAAGGTGGAACGCTAGAAATGTTTGTTTTTAGTAAGGAAGCATATGATTTATTTGAAAAGCAGGCTTCTAAATGGGGAATTCTTTATCACAAGAATCCAAGATTTGATAGGAAAAAATTTGAGGATAATGGAAAGGTATATATTTCTTTTCCTGCTGAGCAAGCACCAATGATGGAAAAACTTGTGGAATATATAAAGAGCGTAACAATACGTGAAAAAACAAAAAAGGCAGAAAAAGAAGCAGATAATTTGGGCTTAAAGGGAAAAAAAAGAAAAGATTTTGTTACATCACTTGTGGTTACAGAAAAAAATAAATTTGATTTAAGCAATCATATCGCTCATTTTGATGAATACTGTAAAAATTCCGGCATACAGGATTGTGATGATGTTACTTATAATACAGAAATGCAGAATTGTTATGGAAATTATTATATTGAGGCAAGGGCTGAAATTGTAAACAGAGCTGATGTAAAAAAAAAGGATGCACTAATAGGATTGAAATTATTTGAAAATTCTAAAATAGAAGAGAAAGAAAAAAGAATAAGAAATGGAGCACAAACAATTCAAATATCGGAAGATGATATTGTGGATTTTAACAAAGATGAAAATGCAATAAAGTGTAAAACTGGAATAAAAGATATAGAAGGAAAGGATATTTTTTTATGGGTAAAATTGAAAGATTTGTATTCAGATAAAGCAGAAATTCACACTGCGGTTATGGATGAAGATAGTGAGATTATATTGACTAATTTTAGAGAAGATAAAAAAATGATTATGGATGGCAAAGGTTTGATGGAAAGCCTAAATAAATATAAAGAGGAAAAACCTGAATCAGAAAACAAAACAAAAACAAAGTTAGAAAAGGTTCCAGAACAAAAGCCGGTTATGAAAAGATAAGGAGGGCAGGATGCAGAAAAAAAAGATTCCGTGGTTAATATATGGGATTTTGGGAATATTTGCAGCTTACTTTGGTTATCTTTGCGCGGCAGTATACCAGCCACAGGGAAATATTTTTCTCATGTATAACCAGCTGATGGAAAATTTAAATCAGCCGTTTCAGAATTACTGGAACCAGTATTCCATTTATGGGATTCTTCTCTTTTTCTCTGTTTATGTTTTTATTGTCTTTTTTCATATTATGGGCAGGAAAAACTATATGTTTGGTAAAGAGTACGGCTCTTCCAGCCTTGCGGACCCAAAAGTACTGACAAAAGAACTGGCGGACCATGATAATAAAAGAAAAGACAATGTTGTGGTAGAGACAAAAACAAAGACAGGAGTAAAAACACAGATAGTAAATACTATGAACCGCCGTATTTCAGAGAATATTGAAATGACGATTGATACAAAAGTGACTGATTTGAATAACAACATCTTTGTAATTGGAGGTTCTGGAGCTGGAAAATCTTTTAAGTTTGCAAAACCAAACCTTATGCAGCTTTTTGGAAGCTATATTGTCACTGACCCAAAAGGAGAAATGGCACGCGACAGCGCAGGCTTTCTAAAAAAGCATGGATATAAAATAAAAGTGTTAAATTTATTAAATGCTAAAGAAATGAAAAAGTCCATTCATTATAACCCGTTTACATATTTAAAAGAAGATACAGATGTGATTCGTTTGATTAACCAGATGATTGCTAATACTACCCCAAAAGGGGCGAGTGCCGGTTCTGACCCATTTTGGGAGAAAGCGGAAACCATGCTCTGGCTGGCGCTTTTCTTCTATGTATGGAAAGAAGGGGTAGTGATGTCAGACGGGAGTGTCCAGCGAAATTTTCCGGCGGTTATGGAGCTTTTGAAAAAAGCAGAGTTTAAAACTGACAGCAGGGGAAACAAGATGGATTCGGAGCTGGACAAGATGATGAAAAGTTTGGAAGGAGAAAATGCAGACCATCCAGCAGTGGTCAATTATAACAAATCCATGCGCGGGGCTGCGGATACAGTACGCTCCATTATTATATCAGCCAATGCAAGACTGGCAGTGATGGGGAATGACGTAATTCTTGACTTATTATCGGAAGATGAGATTGATATTGAAACAATAGGAAGAGAAAAAACCATTCTGTACTGTGTCATTCCGGATACGGATAAATCCTACAACTTTATTATTGGAATGTTATACAGTCAGATTTTTAGTGAACTGTATTATCAGGCAGATTTTGTATATGGTGGAAGCCTCCCAGTACATGTCACTTTTTTATTCGACGAATTCGCGAACGTCGCTCTCCCAGATGACTTTTGTTCTCTTTTAAGCACTATGCGTTCCAGAAATATCAGTTCTATTATTATTATTCAAAATATGGCGCAGATTAAAAAACTTTTTGAAAAAGATTATGAATCTATTCCGGGCAACTGCGATACTATGATTTATCTGGGCGGCAATGAGCAAAGCACCCATAAGTTTGTATCAGAAAATATGGGAAAAATGACGATTGATAAGCGCAGCCACAGCGAAACCAAAGGAAAACAAGGGAGCGTAAGCAGTTCAAACGATGTGATTGGCAGGGAGCTTCTTATGCCGGATGAAGTACGCAAGTTGAAGAAAAGCAAATGTATTGTGTTTATCAGAGGATATGACCCTGTGGTGGATGATAAGATTAAGACATGGCAGCACCCATTGTGGAAAGAGTTTTGTTCCACGCAAAAAGGATATCAGTATGACGCACGTTTAGAGCGTTTAAATAAGGAAAAGTTATTTTTTTACCCAGCAGAAATAGAGTCTTTAAAACGGCTGGACATTATAAAAGAAAAAGAATACAGATATGAAAAAGAAGTTGCAGAAAAAACTGGTGTGGAACCTCCAAAGGAATATAAAAAAAGAGTGCTGCAAATGGAACTTTCGGATTTAATGAGCCTGAACCTTGATGAAATGACAGAGATTGATTTGCTGAATCTTGACATGGATAAAATTAAGGAAAATCGACTGCGCATGGAGGAGGAGCAGGAAAAGAAACGGATTCTTTTGGAGAAACAAAAAGAAAGTCAGTTAGATGTCCAGTCCCTGACAGAAAAAGAAGCGATGGCAGTTTTGATGTTACGACAGAGAGAGTTTCGCGACAGCCAGATTAAGATACTGTTAAGGCTTGTCCATACCAATAAAAACTGGGAGGTAATCGTAAATTATTTCGATGCAGAGGATTCAGAAGAGGAAATTAGAAAATTTGTAGACAAACTGGCGGGGTAAAATTTTTATTATATTACAAAAAATAGTGAAAGATCGGAAGAGCGTCGTGTAGGGAAAGAGTGTGTCAGTACGTGTAGAT
>CAJUDQ010000033.1:0-10501 GCA_910585215.1 uncultured Lachnospiraceae bacterium
TATTTTTATACCTGGATGCAGTTTTTGTTTTTGTATTGAAATAATTCCATAAAATACTAAATATCAAAAAAACAGACATATAAAATTAAGTAACTGTTAATAAAAATTACTTATTTTAAATGTCTGTTTTTAATGCCAACCTGTTTATAATTCCTCTTTATTCTTATATCTCATTCTGCTGCTATAAATTGTTTTACTGAATTTTTCAGTTTTCTTTCTTTCTTGGCCTTCTACCGCAGGATTTTTTCTCTGTACAGAATCCGGATATTTCACATTTTGGAAGAAACCAGTTTTTTACAAGGTATTCCCATTCATCTGATAGTTCTGACAATGCCTTACAGATATCGGAAAACATCTCTCTGTATTCCCAGTAGGCTCTGCTGCACAGTCTCTGATGACTCATATCCATCAAATTTCTCAAGTTTCTTTTATCCACGATTTTCGTTGTCATTCCAAGCGGCAGTAAAAGAGCTGCATCTTCTCTCGGAATCTCACAGACCTCCTCCAGATAACTGCAAGTTTCACAGATATTTTTCATCATTTCATCATATCGCTGCAACGCCTCTTTATTATCTGCAATTTTTGGCGGAGTAACATAGCTGAACTTGCTGTAATTAATATATCTTGTACTTGCCTGAAGACGTGTCGGGCTTCCACCAAGATGTGTATACCATTCCCGTATCACGCGGGCAGAATATCCATCTATAATCATTTCTACATTCACATACTCCATAACTCTTCCATGACCAGATATCAGGCAATCAAGTCCCCGTTTATAGTTTTTTTCATCATCTGTAATATCTGCTCCCCAGCACACACCTGCCCGTCTGCCCATAAGAGTAAGTGGTTTTTTTGTAGTTTCTTCTAATATTACAATCGTTCCCATAATTTTCTCCTGTTTTCTTTATCTCTCAAACCAAAATTGTCTGATTCTGCAAATATAATAAATGATTTTAAAACTGTTTGGTTATTTATGTCTATTAAAGTATAGCACAAAACCAAATGTGCCTCAACCTAAATTTCTTTTATTTTCCTGTTCCAAAAATTTCTTTTTTATATTAAAATAGAAAACAGTTTTATAGAAAATAAAAATGGAGGTTTCAAAATGAAAAATCATCATAAACTAAAATGGCGCATCCTTGTATCTTCTTTATCACTTATTATTTTCACCATATTGATATTCCTGTTAGTTTATCAAACCACTCACAAAAACAGTGCTGACAAAGTTTCTTCTTTTCATATCGGACTTCATCTGGAAAATCTGGAAACTGATTCCTCTGAAAAAACAAACACAACAGAAACAAATTCCTCTGAAAATTCAGAGACTACTTCAGATTCAACAACAGAAACAAATGTTCCCACAGAACCGGATACTTCTACAACTCAAACTATTCCAACCTCTTCCAATCAGGAAATACAAACCTCTGAAAACAGAACAGAACCGGCCCCAGTTGAGACACAGACTACAAATCCTGATATTTTACAAGAACCTCCAACACCTGCAATTCCTGCAGATACACCAAATCCTACTCCCTCAAATTCCCCTCAGGCTATCCTTGAACGAATGTCTCTGGAGGAAAAGGTCGGCCAGATGTTTATTGCCCGCTGTCCGGAAACACATGCTGTACAATCAGCGGCAGATTATCATTTAGGGGGATATATTCTCTTTGCACGGGATTTTCAGAATAAAACCAAAGAACAGGTAATTTACGATATCCGCTGTTATCAGGCCGCTGTTTCTATTCCTATGCTGATTGGTGTTGATGAGGAGGGCGGTGTGGTAAATCGTATCAGCAAATATCCGCAATTTCGCTCACAGCCTTTTCAGTCTCCGCAGGAGCTTTTTTTGAACGGAGGGCTTGGACTGATACAAAGTGATACTGTTGAAAAATGCCAGCTTTTACACGAACTTGGACTTAATCTGAACTTTGCTCCTGTCTGTGATGTATCCGAAAATCCAAATGATTTTATTTATCGCCGGACTTTTGGAAAAAACGCAGCAGAAACCTCCAAATATATTGAAACAGTTGTACAATCCATGAAACAGCAGCAAATAGGATGTGTATTAAAGCATTTTCCAGGCTATGGAAACAATTCTGATACCCATACGGGAATTGCCTATGACAACCGCCCTTATGATACTTTTCTTTCCTCTGATTTTCTTCCATTTCAGGCAGGTATCAACACCGGAGCTGATATTGTCATGGTTTCCCATAACATTGTAAACTGTATGGACAGTCAGGCTCCTGCCTCGCTTTCCCTGCGCGTACATGAGATTCTGCGCAATGACCTTGGATTTTCAGGAGTAATCGTTACTGATGAACTGTCTATGAATGGTGTTCTTGATTATGCAGATGATATCAGTATCGCAATTATGGCTATTCAGGCAGGTAATGACCTTCTCTGCTGTACAAATTTTGATGCTCAGATACCAGCTGTAATAAATGCTGTACATCAGGGAATTATTTCTGAAGCACGTATCAATGAATCTGTTCTGCGGATTCTTCAAATGAAACAATCTCTGGGAATTTTGTAAACAAATTCCAAAAACCATTTCCTGTCAAATAAAAAAAGGACTGTTGTACTATATCAACACAATACAGTAAATTATAATTATCTCTGCTATATTGCATGTATTTGATACGACAGTCCTTTACCAGAATGTGCCGTAAAGCCCCTAGCTTTAGCTATGGGGATATAAGGCACACCTGAAACTTGACTATAACTGTTTTATATTCTTTTTTCCAATTGTCATATATCAGGTTAAATTGATATGACATATATCTTTAATCCCATAATACATTATCACTGACCCTTCCAAGCTCCTTTAAATAATCTTTTATCGCATCTGCCGGTGAATACTCTGTTTCAGTTGCATATAATCTCATTTCCTCTGTCAGTTCACCGGTTGAAATGGCAAGTTTATATACAGAATCATTCAAAAGCTCCCTGTCCTGTTTTACAAACAACAGATATTCATATGGATTTCCATCTTTATCCAAATCAAACCCTGTCTTCTGCATTGCCTTGATTTGGGCACCTGTCATTTCCAGAACAGAAATAGTATCAGCTCTTGGCCGAATCATATTTATTATATCTGTACTGATATCTCCTTTATAAATATACCATCCCAATCCCTGATTATTTTTCTTATTATCTTTATGATATTCATTCAGCGAAATCATGGCACAATCTGCATTTACTGCCTTCCCCTGCGCTATGGCAACGAGTTTTGCTGTTTCTTTCATTGTCAGTGTTTTTTTGGCTTCTGCATGAAAATCATCGGAAGAGCCGTTTTGTAATCCATTATTTGTATGGTCAAATGCATCTATCAATCCGTCTACATCCAGTTCTCCATTTATTAGCTGTTTAATATCCTGTGCAATCGGTACAATCAGCTCTTCCCATCCCACATACAGCAAAGGCACAGTTCTCCCATTTCTTACCAAATCTTCGATTTCCAGATAAGGACTGTCTTCAGGAATCACACTTCCATTTAAAGGAGACATATACTGGCGGTTTCCTGATACAAGCGCCTGCTGTCCTTCCGGTGTAGATACATAATTTAAAAGCTTTAACGCATCCTCAAGTTTCTGTTCATTTCCCTTATCGGCCAGAGATTTATGAATCCCCATATATTCAGAAACATTTCTTGTCAGCATATTGTTACTTCCATCTTTACTCAGCCATGGAATTGTACCATATTGATATGTTTTTCCATTACTTGCAGTATTCTCATATTTATCAAGGCCAAGGCATAAAAAGAAAACACATTTTCCCTCATAAAATTCCTCTGTTCTTGTATGTTCCGAGGTGATAAAGCCCTTTTCCACCCACTGATAAAAATATTCTACTGCAGTCCTGAAAGCGCCGTTTCCGGCTGCTGTTGTTTTTCCTTCTGGAAAGCTCTTCTTCCATTCTGTTCCCTCTGGTGTGGCAAAATATACAGTATTTCCAAGATTAAAAAAATAGTTAAATGGATATCCGTCTAACGACATGCCATTTCCCATTGTCTTATATCCCGCCGCTTCGATTTTTTCTGAAAGCTCTGTCAATTCATCAAAGCTCTTTGGAACATTCCAGTTATTTTCTTTTAATATGGTTTTATTGTAATAAATCCCTGTCAAAGTATATCCTGACGGCAGCAGATAAATACCTCCATCAATATTCAGAGAATCAAGCAAAGTACCTGAATAATTATTTATAAATTCATAATTTGATAAATCAAGAAGATATTTTTGCTGGGCATCTTTATCAAAATTCTGCGAAGAAATATAGATATCCGGAATATCTCCATTTTTCAGAGAATACAGAGCATAACCGCTTCCATTTACACCTGCATAGCTGATTACCTTTAAATTTACTTCGGGATATTTTTTATGAAAAGCAGAAATAAAATCCTCAGTAATCAGATTATTAAAGCTAGAAATTGTTAATTCTTCATGTACTTTTTCTGTTTTTTCTGAATTGTTCTTATCCTGTAAAGGTCTGTCATTTTTGCATCCTGTTATCAAACAGTTCATGACAATTATAATAATTATCAAACCTATTGTCTTTTTTAAAATGGGCTTCATAATTTTTAAAAAATCCTTTCTTTTATGAAACTTCCCTGTATCCAGACAACATCCACATCATTTTTTCAATATTCAAAGGTTTTGTCAAATGTCCATTCATGCCGGCTTCTTTCGTTGCCTGCATATCCTCTTCGTATACATCTGCCGTCATGGCCAAAATCGGGATTTTTGCAGCATCTTCTCTATCCAGTGCACGAATTGCCTTTGTTGCTGCAAGCCCATCCATAACTGGCATATGTACATCCATAAGAATAACATCAAAGGTTCCTGCCGGATTATCACGAAATATACAAAGTGCCTCCTCACCATTCTCAACTGTTGTAACTATTGCGCCACCTTCCTCAAGAATCGCCTGTGCAATTTCAATATTTAACTCCACATCATCTGCCAGCAGCACTTTAAGACCTGTCAGTTCTACTGTTTTTCTCTGTTTTTCAGATGCCGGATAAAAACGGGACAATGTTTTTAACAGCAGCTCTATATCAATTGGTTTTGATAAATGTGCATTCATGCCGGCAGCCTGAGTATTTCTGATATCCTCCTCATAGGCATTTGCTGTCATGGCTATAATCGGAATGGTTTTGGCATCTGGTCTTTCCAGTGAACGAATCGTTTTTGTAGCAGTAATTCCATCCATCACAGGCATCATAATATCCATAAGCACTACATCATAAGTTCCTGCCGGATGAGTGACAAACGCATCGACAGCCTCCTGACCATTCATTGCAGGAGTAATAACAGCCCCTTCTCCTTCCAGAATTGTTTTTGCGATTTCAAGATTCAGTTCAATATCCTCTACCAGAAGAATCTTAATTCCTTCTAAATTAATATGGACTTCTGACTTGCCCTCATTCTGTTTTGCATTTTTGTCAATATCTATCCAGAGTTCAATAATAAATGTTGTACCAACATTCAGTTTGCTTTCAACCTCAATCGTACCACCCATCAAATCTATAAATTTTTTGGTAATGGCCATACCCAGTCCGGTTCCCTTGTAAGTGGTACGCATACCATCATCTTCCTGTGCAAAAGCCTCAAATAAATGAGGAAGAAATTCCTCTTTCATTCCAATTCCTGTATCTCTCAATTCAAACCGGAACAGCGCTTTTTCCTCCGTATGCTCTTTTTCTATTGCACGAAAATATATTTTTCCTCCATCCAAGGTAAACTTTACAGCATTTCCAAGAATATTTATAAAAACCTGCCTTAAATGCAGCTCATCTCCAATTAAAAGAGGATGTTCAAAGTCATCAAATTCTCTTATCAATTCGATATTTCTTGTTGACAGTTGCCCGCCGATAATAGAAGCACAATTTTCCACACAGGTACGAATATCAAAACTTTCATGATTTACCTTTGTCTTTCCCGATTCAATCCGGCTCATATCCAGTACATCATTAATCAGACCCAACAAATGCTGTGAAGAACCGCTGATTTTTTTCAGACAGTCCAATATCTTATCCTGATTGCCTATATTTTTCAAGGCAATATCTGTCATTCCCATAATTCCATTAATCGGAGTACGAATATCATGACTCATATGAGAAAGGAAATCACTTTTTGCCTGATTTGCACTATTTGCCTGATTTACAGCCGTCTTTAACAGCTCATTTGCCTCGTCCTTCTGTTTGACCAGCCGTTTATCCTCTTTTGAGATAATGGTAACAATAATCACAAGTACAACCATGGCAAAAAGCACAATGGATGCTACCACAAAAAACTGAATGGTACGGTCCAGCAGCAATTTACTGTCTGCTCCCAATACTTTTGTTGGAACAAATAAAAGTATCTGCCAGTTTTCAGAATGAAGAGCAGCATTTGCCACAAACCAGTTCTGTTTTTTCTGATTTTGACTGATATATTCAAATTCTAGTGCTGTATTTCTGCCCTGTTCAAGTTGATAAATAAAATTATCATAGGTTCCCCCGTTAATAATGGAAAAATCCTCAAATGCACTTAAAACATTATATCCTTCAATAAAGTTGTCCGTGTATGTATATTTATATAATCTTCGTCCATCTTTATTAATCAGATATGTATAGCATTTATCCTTAAAACCCTTGACAGAAATTTTCTCTCTCATTACTTCAATATCTACTGCAACTGCCAGATGAGTAATTTCTTTTTTATCCGCACCTACTTTCAAAGGAGTTTCCATACGCTCTATAAATATAAAATAAGACTTTTCATTTTTATGGGGGATTTCAGTTACAATCTGCTGCCGGCTTTCTGTTTTTGAAGTTAAAAGGTCTGTCTGTGTCCAGCGCCCGCTGTTGTAATCGGAAGAATAATAATTTGCATGTTTATCAATTGCAAGTACAAGGGAATTTGTTTCATCAAGAAAATCTGACATAGAACCAAGCACTTTTAAAAGCTCCTCTTCTGAAATCAGTTCTTTGCTTTTCACAACATATTCACAGGCTGAAACCTGTTGCCATGAATATTCTATCACACTGTCCACTATCTCAGAAGCTTTGTCCGTAAATTCCACAATATGGTTTTTACGCTCTTCAAAAAGCTGCTTTTCAAGAAAAGAGAAATAGTTGCCCGATACAATTACCAGAAGGATAACTGCACTTAAAATGAAAATAATCGGGCCTCCTTTTAGATTTCTTTGTTTTATATTAAATTGCTTCTCTTTTTTGTCCATAAATAAATCCCTCTGACACTTTAACAAGATTTATACTGCTACTTTATATTATTTTTTATGATACCACAACCCCTAAATCCTGTCAAGAAAAAGTATCTGTCATAGCCGAATGTAAGTTCTTTTTTACCTTTTATTTTCCAATTATTATATGAATATTTTCTTGACATTTGGTCATCCTTTCTATATAATATGGCTAAATATGGCAATGACGAAGAGAAGTAACATAACTTATCGCTTTCAGTGAGCAGGGGACAGTGAAAACCCGCAGAATGAATTTATGTGAATAACACTTTATCAGCCGCAATCTGAACATCCCTTCTGTTTTTCCCCTGAAAAATCATGGTCAGCAATGGATTAGTAGGTGCGCCGCAGACTGTGCGACAAACAGCAGGTTTTTAACCGACGAGAGACCGGAATTCCGGTAATTCAGGTGGTACCGCGGACAATTACTGTTCGTCCTGAACTTATTTAGTTTTGGATGGGCAGTTTTTTTAATTTAAAAAAAGGAGATTATTCATGAGTACTGTATATCGTAACAAAACTTTAAATGAAATAACAGAAAGCGATGTAGGCCAGACTGTCAGAGTAGCGGGATGGGTAGAAAATATCCGCGACCATGGTGGTGTATCTTTTATTGACCTTCGGGATATGTATGGTGTATTACAGGTGGTTATGCGTGATACCAGTCTTTTAGATGGTATTAACAAAGAGGATTGTATTTCTATCGAAGGACCTGTAGAGCATCGCGACGAGGAAACCTATAATCCAAAAATTCCGACAGGAACCATTGAACTTGAAGCAAAACAGGTAGATATTCTGGGAAAAGTATATTCCACGCTTCCATTTGAGATTATGACCTCCAGAGAAATTCGAGAGGATTTAAGATTAAAATACCGCTATCTTGATTTAAGAAATCAGAAGGTAAAGGACAATATGATTTTCCGTTCCCATGTAATCAGTTTTTTAAGACAGAAAATGACAGAATTGGGATTTTTGGAAATTCAGACCCCGATTCTCTGCGCTTCCTCACCAGAAGGCGCAAGAGATTATATTGTTCCGTCACGTAAATTTAAGGGAAAGTTTTATGCTCTTCCACAGGCCCCTCAGCAGTATAAGCAGCTTTTAATGGTATCCGGCTTTGATAAATATTTTCAGATTGCTCCATGCTTTCGCGATGAGGATGCCCGTGCAGACCGTTCTCCAGGCGAATTTTACCAGCTTGACTTTGAGATGAGCTTTGCTACACAGGAAGATGTATTCCGCGTAGGTGAACAGGTTCTGACTGCAACCTTTGAAAAATTTGCTCCTGAAAATGCCAAAGTCACACAAGCTCCTTATCCTCTTATCAGCTACAAACAGGCTATGCTTGAATTTGGTACTGACAAGCCGGATTTAAGAAATCCGTTAAGAATTGTTGATTTGACTGAATTTTTCCAAAGATGTACCTTTAAGCCTTTCCACGGAAAGACAGTACGTGCCATAAAGGTTCACGCTGATATGTCAAAGGGATTTCATGAAAAACTTCTGAAATTTGCCACTTCTATCGGTATGGGCGGTCTTGGTTATCTGGAAGTGCTGGAAGACAAATCCTATAAGGGACCAATTGACAAATTTATTCCAGAGGATATGAAAACAGAAATTGCAGAGCTTGCAAAGCTGGAAGTCGGAGACACTATTTTCTTTATTGCCGATAAGGAAGCACGTGCAGCAGACTATGCCGGACAGCTTCGAAATGAGCTTGGACAAAAACTTGATTTAATTGAAAAAAATGCATATCGTTTTTGTTTTATCAACGATTTTCCAATGTATGAATATGATGAGACAGAAAAGAAAATTATTTTCACCCACAATCCATTTTCCATGCCTCAAGGAGGTCTGGAAGCGTTAAATGAAAAAAATCCGCTGGATATTCTTGCATATCAATACGATATTGTATGTAATGGTGTAGAACTGTCTTCCGGTGCAGTCAGAAACCATGATATGCGGATTATGGTAAAGGCATTTGAAATCGCAGGATACACCGAAGAGGATTTACAGAACAAATTTGGCGCCTTATATCATGCTTTCCAGTATGGAGCTCCTCCTCATGCCGGAATGGCTCCGGGTGTGGACCGTATGATTATGCTGCTTCGAAATGAAGAAAACATCCGTGAAGTAATTCCATTCCCTATGAACGGAAATGCACAGGATTTAATGTGTGGTGCTCCAAATGAAGTGTCTGAACAACAGTTGCGTGAAGTGCATATCAAGGTTCGACAGTAAAAAGATAGAAATTGCATAAAATTTTCAGAATATTAAAAAATAACTAAGAAGCTGCTGCTTTGGCGATTTTTTTCATCGTCATAGCAACAGCCTCTTAATTTTATGCTTCAGGCAATTTGTTCCAAATTACCTTTTTTTCTTTTTTCCCAGTTTTTCCATATTGGTTCCAAGTAAAGCTGTAACTGCACATATCATAACAAGCAGGAATCTTCCGGCTTCTGAACTATCCTCTGTTTTTGGGGTAGTTCCTTTGTTATTATCTGTATCATTTTTATCTGGATTATTATTTACTGGTTTATCATCTTTATCGTCAGGTTTCTCATCCTTATCATCAGGCTTGTTATCTTTGTCATCATTATTTATATTATGAGCAACTTCATCATAAATAATAACATAATCTGATGCATGCTGGAAAGTAAGATTTGCATTGCCATCACTGTCCACTTTATCTGAACACATATACTCTAATATCTGCTTTGCAGTATTAAAATAGTAAAGATTTGCAAATTTTCCTGCATTTTCTTTATTCAGATTAATGGTAAGTACTGCGGTAAATCCAAAGTTTCCATTGTGTGAAAGATTAATCTGTGTGGTCTTTTTTTCCTTTGCCACTTCTTTTATCTTTGCCTCTTCAATATTTTTTGTATCTTTTGTAACCTTTAAGTCAATATCCTGAATTTTATCCTCTGTAATATCCTCAGCTTTGATTGTCCACTTAATTTCATTGGAAATTTCAAAAACAAGGGAAACTTTATTTTTCTTTGCCTGTTCTACAACGCTTCCCTGTATATTGGTAGTTCCTTTCATATCTACTACCACAACTGAGCCCTCTTCTGTCTTTTCTACATAATCCTGAATAACTTCCCAGCCTTCTTTTCCATCTTCACCTTTGATAGCTGGTCCATCTTCTGGAGCTTTTACAGAAGTAATGGTGATTGTACATTCTGCACTGATTTCTGGATTATCCTTTGAAGTTACAGTGATAACTGCTGTTCCTGCCTGTTTTGCTGTTACA
>CAJUDQ010000033.1:10601-36538 GCA_910585215.1 uncultured Lachnospiraceae bacterium
TTCCTTCTTCTGCTTCTGCACTTGTCTTATCCAGAGTAATTCCAGTGACTTCAACTTTTTCCGGTGCAGCAGAAGTAACAGTGATTGTACACTCTGCGCTGATTTCTGAATTATCCTTTGAAGTTACAGTGATAACTGCTGTTCCTGCCTGTTTTGCTGTTACAAGACCATTCACATCTACAGTAGCGACTGTTTCATCAGAAGATGTCCATTCACAATCCTTTACGGTTGCATTGTCTGGTGTAACAGTTGCTACAAGCTGAACTGTTTTTCCTTCTTCTGCTTCTGCACTTGTCTTATCCAGAGTAATTCCAGTGACTTCAACCTTTGAGGATATTACGGTAATTTCACACTTTGCACTTAATTCTGAGCCGTCTTTTGTGGTAACTGTAATTGTAACCTTTCCTGCTTTCTTTGTTGTTACAAGACCATTCGCATCTACAGTAGCGATTGTTTCATCAGAAGATGTCCACTCACAATCCTTTACGGTTGCATTGTCTGGTGTAACAGTTGCTACAAGCTGAACAAGTTTGCCTTCCTGTACCTGTGTGCTTATTTTATCCAAAGTAATTCCTGTTACTGCTATCTTTGCAGGTGTCACAGTAATTTCACACTTTTTACTCAATTCTGAACCGTCTTTTGTGGTAACTGTAATTGTAGCTGTTCCTGCCTTTTTCGCTGTTACAAGACCATTCGCATTTACAGTAGCGATTGTCTCATCAGAAGAACTCCAATTACATTCTTTTATGGTTGCCTCTTCCGGTGTGATAGTTGCAGTAAGCTGGAGGGTTTGTCCTTCTTCCAGCTCTCCCTCTGTCTTGTCAAGTGTTATTTCTTCAGCTGCAATTAAATCCTTTATTTCTGTACTTGTCACAGTTACATTACATGTTTTAGTTTTTCCATTTGAAGTAGTGGCTGTAATAATGGCTGTTCCATCTGAAACAGCTGTAACATTGCCATCCTTTACGGTTACTACCTGTTCATCTGAACTTGTCCATGTAATTTCTTTATCGCCTGTTGCATCTTCTGGCTGAATTGTCGCCTTAATCACAGCCGTAGCGTATATTGTATTATCGCCGGTAATTTTATTTTCAAGTGCAAGCTCTGTTTTATCTAAAACTATCCCTGTAATCGGAACTTCTACTGTCACTAAACATTCTGCTGTAACATCTCCACAGCTTGCTACAATCTTGGCTGTACCTGCTCCTACAGCGGTAATCACACCATCTGTTACTGTTACTATCTTTTCATTTCCTGATGTCCATGTAACAGTTTTATCTGTTGTATTGTCAGGCTTTACAGTTGCGGTTATTGTTTCTGTCTTTCCTTTTTCAAGTACAGTTTCTGTCTTGCTTAAAATAATTTCTGTCGCTTCAACATCGGAAACTGTAACCTGACATTTTGCTGTCAGACCATTGGATGCCGTCACTGTAACAACGGCTGTACCTGCGGATACTGCGATAACAGTAACTTTTCCTTCTGCAAGCTGAACAGTTGCTACTGTCTCATTTGAAGAAACTGCTTTTGTAATCGTGGTTCCTTCTGGAGCAGCACTTGTCAAAGTAAGTTCACCTGTATCTTTTGTACTCAGATTCAGTGTTGTTTCTGAAAGAACAAATGCTTTTTTTACTGCCTCAATTGTAATATCGTCGGAAGTATCTTTTTTTGCAGTAAATGGAACATTTTCTATACTTGAACCATCTTTTACAGCATAGCCTTCTGGAAGTTCAATGGTATAAGTATATTCTTTTTCCGGAGTCAATCCCTTTAAAACTGCTTTTTTAGAAGCATCTACAGTCTTTGTATAAATTGTCTTTTCTCCGTCTTTTACTGTAATATTGGAACCCTCCATAACATTTATATCTGTAGATACTGTAATTGCAGAAGGTGGAGTTGTATGTAATGCTTCTACCTCTGCTTCATTTAATGCACGATTATATACTGTGACACCATGCAGTTTGCCTTGTGTATCACCATCTGCATCATAAAATGCTCTTCCAATATAAATGTGTTCTGCATTTTTAAATACAGAATTAAAATCATATAATGATATGTCTGTTTTTCTGCAGGCTAAAACACCATCAACATACATACTTACACCAGTACTGTCTGCTGTAAGGGTATATGTCTTTACAACACCTGTCTGGTATGACTTGCATGAATCCCATGCAAATCCATTTTTACAATCTGCTTCCGGAAATACATTTTCTTTACCTGCAAATGTTACAAAACCATATGTATATCTGGCAATAAGTGTTTCTTCGCTGTCTGTTATATTGAATATATCTCTCCAGTCAGTAGTAGTTGCTGTCGAAGTATCTATTCTTGCACTGATTGTAAATCCGTTCTCTACTGAAAGGTTTTTTACAACATCACAATCTAATGAAACCCCTGCTTGTTTAGCACCGTCTGCAGTAGCAAGCTGAATATAACCATTTTCCACAGTAGAAGAATTAAGCGCTGTAAGTACATATCCGCCAGAGGTAACTATTTTGTTTGCACTGTCTATTACAGATGTTGCTGTGGTAAAATCTGTATTTAATACTATTCCGTTGGTTAAATTGACCGATTTCTTTACCAGAGCATTTTGAGCTGCCACCAATTCATCTTTTGCCGCATCAACAGCTGTCTGGTCTGCCTGAGCATCAAGCTTGACTGCTTGGGCATTAGCCAATTTATTTGCAAATACCTTTGCTGTATCATCTGTATATAATTCTATCTTAACACTACTTGCCGCTGTTATAGCTTTATCAAGCTCTGTTTTGTCTGCTGCTCCTTTTACAAGATACTCTACTTGCTCTGAGGTAAGAGCTTGACTGTAAAACTTTACATTATCGTAATAACATTCAGAAATATCTCGGTCACTAGTCTTTCCATCTCCTGGAAATCCCCCTGCTCCTAATACATTAAAAGTATTATTTAATAATTGATTTATTGGTCCAGTCCAACCATTTGTTTCATAGTCAGTACCTCCTGCTGGTCCAATATTTTGTTTAACGCAAGTCCCATCTACATAGAGATTTAAATTTTCTTTTGTTAATGTTACTGTAATGTTATGCCACGCATCTTTTTCTAAAGTGACACTCTCTGTATCAGCCCATGCCTGTGGATTTCCTGAATTTATACTACAAACTAAATTTGCATTGATTTTCCATAAATTCCACTGATTGTATCCTGGATTGCTAGAAAACAGTACTGACCATTCACTTTTTATTGTTGCCGGAATCTTTACATCCATAGAAAATGTCGCACCAGTATCAACTGTAACATTTTTAAATATATCAGATGCTAACTGATAGTAATTTTGACCAAATGATTCTACTCCTCCATCTGTTATATGCAAAACTTTTCCCTTAGTTGCATCTTCAACAATCTCTACTTTTCCTGTACTGCCATTTGTTACTGCTGTTGCCCCACCATCTGTTATGGCACCTTCAAAATCATATGTATATGTGGCCTGAGGCAATGTCACAGCTCTAGATTGGCTTTTTGTTGGGTTTTGTTCAGTACCCCCCCCCTGCTCTGCTGCTGTTACCGGAAATATGGTACTTGCGGCAAGCATCATCGTCATTGTAACAGAAAGAACCCTTTTGTGGATGCTTCTCTTAAATGATATCATATTTGGCATTTCTCCTTTATAATATATTCAGATTATTTGATAGGAAATCTGTAAACCCGTCCTTTATTCCCCCTTTCTGATAATCATTGATAGATTGTCTTATTTGTATTCGCCTCCTTTTTATTATTTGCAATATAATACCAATACAATATTACCAAATTCATTTTAACATAAAAAAGATTCTTTGTAAATATTACCTAAAATTTTTCCTTTTTATTATCAATTTCAAATAAAACTGCATAATCAAAAGCTGTCTCTGACATATTTTCAGCATGACAGGCAACCAGCTTTCAACCGGTTGCCTGTTGTTTAATCCACCTCACTTTTCAATACATCTATTACATTTTCCTTCTGTATCTTATTTCTCGAATACATCATCGTTACAAATACCACCACAAACACACTGATAACAGCAATTGCAATATACTCCACTGGTAATATATACGGCGTTTCCACAGAACCGTTTACCATCTGATAAATCAGATAACTAATCACTATCGAAACCGGAAGTCCAAATAATAACGATTTTGTACCATACAAAAGACATTCCAGATTCAGCATTTTCAAAAATCCCTTTTCTGTCATTCCGTAAGATTTCAACATGGCAAATTCCCGTCTGCGAAGCCCCAGATTTGTAGATATGGTATTAAACACATTTGCAGTTGCAATCAGCGAAATCAGAATAATAAATCCAAATGCAAACACCTGCAGAATCCGAATCATTGCATAATCTGAATCTCTTGACTCCGCGGCGTTAAAAATATAATAATCATCTATTTTACTGCTCTCTGACAATGCTTTATCCAGATTTTCCTCTAGCTTTGTATAAGAATAACCGGATTTTTTATCCGCATCCACATACGCCCATACAATACTTACTTTATTTGCCATATCCTGAAATACCGGCTGCATCATAGATTCATCATAAACCAGCTCAATCACATTAAAACGACCACCTATATTTCCTTTTGCCGGCTTTGTAATCTCATCACCCAGAATAATATCTTTCATCTCCTTATTTTCAAACCCTGCGTCTTCCATTGTTTTATCCTCTGTTATCACAGTACAATAAGCCTTTAATCTGTCTGTATCTTTATCAAGCATCTTAAAATTACGATATTTTCCCTGCGAATAAACATTTCCATTTGCAGAATATAAAGCTTTCGGAGAATCTGTATCCAAATATTCTTTTTCTGATAAATGATTGTCCTTCAAAAGCTCCAGAAACGCATTGTGATTTAAAAACGTAATCGTCAGTGGTATTTCCGACATATCTTCAGATACAGGCTCTTCCTGATGAAAATACTTTAAATAATCCTTGGAAAACTGCTCTTTTTCAAGCTTTGCAGCTGCATTATAATATATGGCTCCCATATTAAAGTTGCCCACACCCTCTGTATTTTCAATTACTTTTTGATAATTATTCATCCAATTTTCACTATATTTTATACTGGAAAAAGTAATCCCGATATCATAATCATTTACTTGTGTTCCCGTTCCCATAATCGCCGCCATCATATTTTGAGAATAACTTCCGGCAGAAATAAATAATACAACACTGAAAAATAATGAAAGAATCGTTGCTCTATATTTCTTTTTACTCCGCTTATAATTTTTCACCGCAATCATTCCCCAGATACCAAACAGCTTGCTTGTCACTGGCGAAACTCTAATCTGCCGCTTTGTAATCTTTATATCCTGACGCATTTTCACGGCATCCAATATCGGCATTTTCATTGCACGTCTTGCCGGAAGCCATGCGCTGACCAGTACGGTAATTATACTGATACAAACTGCAATCATAACTGACCATACCGAAATATGAAGTTCAAATAACACCTTTGTTCCCATTACCTTAGTAAAACTGTCCCGAAGCAGATACAAAGTAGTTCCGATTCCTGTGATTCCTACAATCAATCCTGCCGGAATTGCTGCAAGGCTTAAAAATACTCCTTCCCACAAAACGGTATGAATCATCTGCTTTTTTGTAGCTCCTATGGAAGACAGAATCCCGAACTGCTTTGTTCTCTCACTGACAGATATCTGAAAGGAATTGTAAATCAGCGATATGGAACCTGCTATAATAATCAAAATCAGCACCACAGCAAATCCATATAATAATGAAGCCAGACTGTCTTCCCTGAATACTCCATAGGAACGTACAAGGTCGCTGTTATATTTTATATTATAATCTTCTGCTGTAAACTTATCACTTGTATCTGCCTTTTTTCCTACAAAATATGTTCTTCCATACTCATAGGAATATTTTGGATTTTCCAGATTTATGACCATATCATAATACTGACATTCCATTTCATCTGTCGTAAGTGCGGTATATCCCGGCGCGCTGTAAGGTTCAAAATCCGGTCGCTGATAAAATCCCACTACAGTAAAGCGATATTCTTTTGTCTCACCTATATATTCTCCTTCTTCCCACATGTTATTCTGAGTAAGCATATATTGCCCGTCTTCAGAATACCGGTTTCCCAGTTTTAATGTTATCACCTCTCCAATATGATATTCTACTCCTCCATTATCATATAAGTGCTTTGGCAAAATGACTTCGGAAGTATTTTCCGGCATACGCCCCTCTGTCAGAATAATATTCCTATGATTTGGCAAATTCTTGCTAAAGCCTTCCAAAAACAAATACGGCTTATATTCATTCTGACTTTCTTCAAGTATGGCATATCCATAATTTTTCAGATAACTGATATCATCAATATTTTCTTTTTCCCCTGTTTCCTCCATAAAGTTCTTTGTGACCGTATCCACCTCGATATTCCAGTCTCCTGAATTTTCTATCGCCATATTTCGGATAAATCTCTGCAGGCTGTATACGCTTGTAGTTACTGCTGTAAATAATGCGACAGACAAAATAATTCCAAGAATTGTCACCAGAGTTCTTGTTTTATTTTTCTTCAGGGTCTGAAATGCATATTTTTGAAAAATACTCATGCTACCACCTCATCTCTTGTAATTTTTCCGTCTTCTATGGCGATAATCCTCCCCGCCTGAAGTGCAATATTCTCATCATGGGTAATTACAATCAATGTCTGATGATATTTTTTATTGGAAACCTTTAATAATTCCATAATTTCCTGACTGTTTTTCGAATCCAGATTTCCTGTTGGCTCATCGGCCAGCATAATTGCCGGATTATTCATAAGAGCTCTTCCAATCGATACACGCTGCTGCTGTCCACCCGAAAGCTGATTTGGCAAATGTTTTTCTCTTCCCTTTAATCCTAAAAGCTGAATCAGCTCGTGAAGCCGTTCTTTGTTTATCTTTTTTCCATCCATCAATACCGGAAGTGTAATATTTTCAATCACATCCATAACCGGAATGAGATTGTAAAACTGATAAATCAGTCCTACTTCTCTTCTTCTGAATACGGCCAATGCATCTTCTTTCTGCGCATATACATCAATATCATCTACAAATACCTTACCGGAACTTGGCTGGTCCACACCACCCAGAATATGCAGCAGTGTACTTTTACCCGAGCCGCTTGGTCCTATAATCGCTACAAATTCACCGTCTTTTATTGTAAATGATACATTATCCAGTGCTCTTACTTCATTTTCTCCTCTTCCGTAAATTTTTGTCAGATTTTCCACTTTTAACATTGTCATCATCCTCCTTTTTGTATGAGAGAAAATTGCTTTATACTTTCTCTGATACTGCCTTTACAAAACGTGATATTCTGTTTGTTTTTAATTCTCTTACAGTATATCAGGCCAGAATGACACAACAGTGAGTTTAAAGTGACAATATTGTCATTTTTACTTTATTAAAAACACCTCTTTGTATTCTTGCAATCTATTTTTGTAAAATGCTTTTATAAACAAAATTCAGAAAATTGCTTTCAAACTTATAATATCACAAACGTCTTGTTTCTGATTGTTTTCAGACAATGCCTTTATATAGTTTAATTACAAATCTGGCTCCTCCCTCAGAACGGTTTTCAGCCTTAATACTTCCATTTTCATTTCTTAAAATCATGCGTGACAGTGCCAGTCCAATTCCTACACTGTCTGCCGCCGAATTTTTTCCCCTGTAAAAACGCTCGAATAAATGAGGCAGGTCCTCTTTGTCAATCCCTGCTCCGTTATCTTCTATTACAATCTCAAGATACATGGGATTTTCTCTGGCTTTTACCCAGATTTTTCCACCCTCATTCGTATGCTCCATACAGTTTTTTAAAATATTTCCAATCGCCTCTGTACTCCATTTTTTATCCCCTGAAAAATTCAATTCATCTGCAATATCCAGAACAAGACTTTGATTTTTAATATCCATCGGAATTAAAATTGCCTCACTTGCATCCTGCAAAAGCTCTTTGACATTTACATTTTCCTGTTCAAACTGTGCTGTTCCTGCATCCAGCTTTGATATTTTCAGCAAAGAATCTGTCAGCCAGCGAAGCCTGTCCGTCAGACGTCGCATCTCTTTTAGCAGTTCCTGCCTTTTTGTCTCTGTCAGTTCTTCGGATAAAAGAGACTGGATAAGATTTAAAGAAGTAAGAGGGGTTTTCAGCTGATGCGAAATATCCGCGAGAGAATCCGCAAGAAAAAGCTTTTCTGCCTGTAATTCGTCTGTTCGTATTTTCAGCAAATCCAGAACTTTATTTACCTCACATCTTAAAATGCTGAGTTCACCCTCTCTGTAATCTTCAATTTTATGAATTGCCTTTTTATGAAGCACAGATTCAATCTCACTGCTAAATTTACGAATAGTACGATATCTCAAAAATGTAAGAAAAAGAAAGACTATTCCCATAAATATCATTGTTGTTATACAAATCACTGCTGTCTGTGTATCTCTTAAAAATCCAGTCACCAATCCAATTGTAACCGTAAGTAAAATAAACAGCATACAGTCTATTTTTACTTCTTTATTGCGAAAAAAATATAACATAAATTCTCCATTTTCTATTCTAGTCCATAATATAACCCATTCCCCGAACTGTCTTTACAAACTTCGGCTCCGAAGGATTGTCCTCTATTTTTTCTCTCAGCCTTTTAATATATACAGTCAGAGTATTGTCGTTTACATAGTCCCCCGCAATATCCCAGAGCTCTGATAAAAGCTTGTTTCTGGTAAGCAATACACCCCGATTGGAGATAAAAATTAACAGCAGTTTATATTCCAGCGCTGATAATATAATTTCACTTCCCGCTTTTTTTACTGTACATTTTGCAACATCTATCACAATATCTCCAATCTCTGCAATGGACTGAGCCTTACCATATCTGCGCAGCACGCTTTTAATTCTGGAAACCAGCTCTTTCGGGCGGAAAGGCTTACTGATATAGTCATCTGCTCCCATATCAAGTCCTGTCACCACACTGTACTCATCTGTAGAAGCGCTGACAAAAATAACAGGGATATCCTTTTTGGCCTTTACTGCCCCGCATACTCCATATCCATTGCCGTCTTTTAAAGAAATATCAATTAATACGAGGTCAAAATCCTTCCTTTCCAAAAGCTCTGTTGCCTGCGACATTCCATTTGCAGACTCTGTCTGAAATCCTTCTTTCTTCAAAAAGTCGGATAACATATTGATAATTGTAATATCATCTTCAACTATTAATATTTGATACATATATTATCTCCATTTTAAAATCCAAGATATTTCCTAACTACAAAGTTCCTGCACTGTAGAAGAACAGCTTTCTGTAAAGTAAAAAACAGCCTGCTTTCCGGCAGGCTGCCACTTGTCATATAATACCCCATATTATATATATTCTTTTATTGCCTGTTCTACCGCATCATACCGTTCTGCATTTATCTGCTCTAACAGACATTGATATGGGTCAACGCTGTTGCTCAATACCATTTTTACCACTGCAGGAGAAAAACCACTGACCAATGCCACACCCAGTTTATTTTCTCTTATCGGAATCGTTCCTGTTCTGCTGTTAATATTCCAGAATACCAGTCTTGGAAGCTGATAATGATAGGACTGATATTTTTTTGCAAATACTTCAAACAGCTTTGACTCCGGTTTCTGCAAATAACGCACATTTTTATCCCCACAGGTAACACAGTTGTCAAATTCCATATCAGATAAAATCAAAATATTCTTCGGCATTTCCTCCTGTGTCATATGATTCTTTACCGCTGTTGTCAGAATCAAATCAAACACTGCTTCTATATTCGTATTGGCAACCTCGGAATATCTGTTTGCAATCTCAATTTTCTCCCGCAAAGAGGATGCCTTGCTTAAATCTACAAACTGAGGGCTTGCACTGAAGGTAATATAATTGTTATGAAATTCCCCTGTACATCTCTCAGAAAAGTAAATAGAAAGAGCCTGAGCCACATCCAGCGCCCTGATATTTGTACCGCCAACAGATATTGTCATACTTCCTGAACCATCTGACACACAGATCGTATTTCCGGCACCCTGAACATAATCCGGCAGAGCCTTCCACAATTCCTCCAATGTGGTATCTTCCGAACTTTTGACCGTTCTGAGCCATGGATGAGACGCATCATAATATTTACTTACAATATCATGCGGAAATAATACCCCTGCATTGATTTTTGCTTCACCTTTTTTCAGGCTTTCCAGATAAGCTTTTCTTCTTTCCTCATCATTTCTCAAAAATGCATTATTATAAATCAGATTTGCGCGGGAAGGAACTGTTGCATAATCAATTTCCTGCCATGCTTTGCTGCTCATATAAACTTCTACTACCTTTAAATAGGCGCGCAGTTCAGATAAAGTTTTTCGGTATTGCTTTTCTGTCATATCAAACTTGGAAATCAAAAACCGCGCACGTTTTTTGGTTTCCTTTGAAGAGGCATTTACTGACGGCAGCCACTTTGCAAGCAATGAAATAGATTTTTTTTCTGACATATTTCTTATATCTTCCTGTAATTGCTCTCTTATAAGAGACACTACACAGTCAGCCAAATCTGTATCAAAAAGACAGAATAAATTATCCCATCTGGTGTATTCCGGCACCAGATTTATCACAGCCTTTGCAATTTCCTTATGATTTTGTGCAAGATACAAAAGGCAGATACGAAACAGTCTTCGTTCTCCCATGCCTCCACGTACATCAGAGGCATAAAACAGCCATTTGACTGCAAGCAGTTTATTTTCATAAAATACTTTTGCGTATCTGTCAGTAATTTCCTCCTCTGTCATATTTCTCATAGAGGAAACAGAAAAATTGATATCCATAAGCTGCTTTCCTGTTGTTTTGAAACCAAGTGCGCCATTTTCTGTAACGCTGGTATTAAATTCATTATCCAATGTTTCTTTTAAATTCTTTATGAAACTCATTTTTATTTCCTCCTGACATTTTTATTCACTTTTCATTTGCTGGTTTACAGCAGCAAAAAGCGCAACAAGACGGACTTCATTCCTTCAAAAGTGACAGTTTTGCGAATAAAAAATTGCTGTTACCGTCTTTATTATTTTTTCAAGATGGTAAAATCCTTCTATAAGTGAAAGAGAATTAATTTACTGTAACCACCTTTTTTAGTTTCTCCAAATGAATAACAAGACAGCGTATCAAATAACCACATTTGTTTAAAAATCCTATAAACAATAAAAATCACTTATATATTACTGCTGCTGTCTTTCTAAGTTTTCTGATAGTTCACTATCGAAACTATTAGTGGATGAGGAATCGAACCTCACTTACCGCGCCTAGATTGGAAGATAAATTGCTGTCAGTGATTCATCGAACCACTATTTTCCTCGCGGGGTCCTGCCACTGAACGATCCACTAAAATAAAAAATTTTCCCTGCCTGTTATACGCAATAAGGAATCCTCCCGCTTCGCGGGCCCCTCCTTATTGCATCAATTGGGGCTGTTAGGAGTCGAACCTAAGACACGTGAAAATTTGCGGTATATATCTTTTGCAAGATACAAAAATACTGCTCTACCCAGTTGAGCTACAGCCCCGTGATATATACAGCAAATATTTTCCATTTGCCTTTTTTTATTATAATAGTATCCACCGATAAATGCAATACTTAATTTGTTTTTTAGATAATCTGTTGATTTACAATTAAGTGTACTGCTTTTGAATAACCTCACCTGTTTCCGTTCATACTTTATAGTAATTACTATCTTATTCACGGAGGTTTTATCCATGTCAAAACAAAAAAATTCAGCAAACACTCAGGAAGAAAAAGACAAAAAAGAAGTTGAAAAATTACGTGATGAAAAAATAGAAAATTATGGACAGGTCACACTTGACCACAATTCAGAAAAATCAAAAATTCATCTTCTCACTATTATCGGTGAAATTGAAGGTCATGATATCTTAAGCAGCAACAGCAAAACAACCAAATATGAACATGTCATTCCGCAGCTCGCCGCATTTGAAGATGATGAAAGTATGGAAGGACTGCTTGTTCTTATGCAGACCTGCGGAGGAGATGTCGAAAGTGGTCTTGCCATTGCAGAAATGATTGCATCGCTAAGCAAACCTTCTGTTTCCCTTGTACTTGGCGGTTCTCATTCAATTGGAATCCCTATTGCAGTATCTACAAACTATTCTTTTATTGTTCCAAGCGGAACCATGGTGGTTCATCCAGTCAGAATGAATGGTATGTTTATCGGTGCACCACAGACGTATGATTATTTTAAGCTGATTCAGGACCGTATTGTCGGCTTTGTTTCACGCCATTCTTCTATCTCAAAATCAAGAATGGAAGAACTTATGCTGAATACAGGCTTTCTCACCAAAGACCTTGGTACAATTCTAGTAGGCAGCGAAGCAGTAAATGAAGGAATTATCCGCGAAGTCGGCGGAATGAAGGAGGCACTTGCCAAGCTCCACGATATGATTCATGCCAATGCTGCTTCCAAAGACAAGCCCTCCAAAAAATAATCTTTATTTTCTACGAAACAAAAATATTCAAACAATGAAGTGCCCTTGTGGCACATACATACATTGCCTGTTTTCCAAACACTGTCTGATAAACCGGATTCTCTCCGTCTGCCACATAAACACAATCAAATTCCAGTCCCTTTGCCAGATAATATGGAATTACAATTACACCGGTGTGAAATTTTACGCTGTTTTTATCCAGTACACTCACACTGTCACCCAGAAGCTCTCTTAAACAGGTTCCTGTCAATACAGCAGTTTCTGCATCCAAGGTAAGCACTGCAATTGTTTCTGCATCTGTATTTTTTTGAATTGTTTCTGCAAGAGCCTTATATTTTTCAGTTTTATTTTTATATTGAAAAATATGTGGATATTCACCATGTCTCTCAAAAGGAATCACATGACTTTTTTTTATCAGTTTTGAGGCAAAACCCATAATTTCACAGGTAGAACGATAGCTTTTGCAGATTTCAATCTGCTTTATCTCTCTTCCCAGTATCTGCGGCAGAAATTTTCTGATATCATGATTCGGCTCTGTCATTGACTGCATTTCATCACCCAGAATAGTCATGGAACAATGAAATAATTTTTCAAGAATCAAAAAGTGAAGATAAGAATAATCCTGCATTTCATCAATTACAAGATGCTTTACCGGCCTTAAATTCTTTGTTCCCCAAAGCATATATTTCATATACAGCATGGAATATACATCTTCATATAAAATTCTCTGCTCTTTTCTGTCCATATATCCATAATCATATTGTTTCAAAAATCTCTGATAAAGCTCCAGAAGGCTGATTGTTTCGTACATTTTATTCATTTCTGCAAGGATTTCTTCTCTCTCTTCCGGTTTGAAATCTCTGCCTGCCAAGGTTTCCGCTTCATCTATCACATATTCTGCAATACTTTCCATACGTTTCATAATCGGAATATCCGGAAATTTCTCATAAAACATTTCCGCAATCTCATCAGCAGTTTTTTCTATTTTTTTGTATTTAAAATTTTGAAAGTTCATCAGTTCATATTCCAACTTTAAAACATATTCTCTGATATCCACTGCAAATCTGTCTGATTGTTTTTTTCTGACTTTTTCTGCATATTTTTCCGCCAGACTAAAATCTTTCGCAGTCAGAGAAATCAATCGTTCCAAATGGTCATAGATATCTTCTGCTTCCCCAAAGCGTTTTAATTCATGATAGGCAAAATCATCAAAGCTCATTTCGCTGATATTTTCTTCTCCAAGCTCCGGCAAAATATGAGAAATATAATCTGCAAAAATTCCATTTGGAGACAATATCAAAACATTGGAGGCTTTCAGGGTATCTCTGTTATGATAGAGAAGATATGCAATTCTATGAAGTGCAATAGAAGTTTTTCCCGAGCCGGCGCACCCCTGAATTACCAATATTCTGTCTTTTCTGTTTCGAATAATAGCATTTTGTTCTTTCTGAATAGAAGTGACAATGCTCTTCAGTTTTGCATCCGCATTACCTGCAAGAGCACTCCTCAATATTTCATCATCTATTTTCATATCATGTTCCACTGCATAAATCATTTTGGAATGTTTTATTTTAAACTGCATTTTCTGATTAATTTCACCAGAAAGTGTTCCGGACGGAGCTTCATAACTGGCCGGTCCTTTGTCATAATCATAAAACAGACTGGATACCGGCGCTCTCCAGTCAAAAATCAGCGGAACCATATCTGAGTTCCTCCAGAAATTTCCAATCCCTATATAAAAATTTTCCGGCTGCTCCTCCCCTTCATAGGTAAATTGAATTTTTCCAAAATAAGGAGAATCTGTCATTTTCTTATATCTTTTCAGTTCCTCAAAATTTTCATCCCGTTCTCTTGAACGCATAAGATATGCAGTCTGATTATCATATTCTTCATATCCGTATTCGTCAAATTCATTATAATTTTCCCAGAAATAATCGTTCATATCCTCCATATCTTTATTTACATCGCCAATTCTTTTCTTCATCTGAACAATCTTTTTCTGTAATTCCTTCAAAATATAATCTAAATATTCCTTTTCACTCATTCTATACTCCTCTTTCTGCCTTACTGGAAAGACATTGCATCCTCAAACTTCATTTTTCCTCCAAAAATATCAAGAGCACTTCCTATTGTAAAATCAATTTTTGCCTTTCCCAGTTTCTTTAATGTCAATAAATCCTCCATACAAGAAATCCCTCCTGCATAAGTCATGGTGATTCCTTCTATTTTTCCCATAATTTCTGCCAATTCCTCCTCGATTCCCTTTGCTTTTCCCTCTGCGTCCACTGCATGAATCAAAAATTCATCGCAAAAACAGCTTAATTTATCAAAAACCTGTTCTGTAAGAATCACATTTGTAAACTTCTGCCATCTGTCTGTAACGATAAAATATCTCCCATCTTTTTTCCGGCAGCTTACATCTAAAACCAGTCGCTGTTTTCCTACCGCTTTGATTAATTTTTTCAAATTGTCATAATTTATTTCCCCGTTTTGAAAAACAAAGGAGGTGACTATAACATGAGAGGCACCGGCATTGAGATATTCTGTGGCATTTTTATCTGTAATGCCTCCTCCTACCTGAAGACCTCCTTTATACCTGTCAAGCGCCAGAAGAGCCTGTTTCTTTGTTGCTTCATAATAAGGGGAGGTCACTGGATTTAATAAAATCACATGTCCTCCTGATATATGGTTTTGTTTATACAGTTCTGCATAATATGCGGCATCCTGAACGGAAATAAAATTTTCCACCGCATTATTATTTTCATCTTTCAGGCTTCCGCCCACGATCTGTTTTACCTGTCCGTTGTGAATATCAATACATGGTCTGAATTTCATAATCAAGTCTCCTTATATTTTAATGTATACTTTTATTCTTTGTATAATTTATACGGGCAAATAATGCTGTGGAATAGTTTACCATAAGATTTTGAAAATTACAAGGTAATTTCAATTCATTTGTTTATATGACATTACAGCTTTATTGTTTCACACCTTATATAACACATTTTTTATTATAAGCAGTATAAATCATATACAAAAAAATCAAGCTAGTACACAAAAGCTTAAACCTGTTTGTGTATCAGCTTGATTCTTCATAAACTGAGTATCTATAAAGAGCTCGACATATTATCCAATTTATCACTATATTTTCTTAAATAATTCTTCACTTTAATATTATATTTTTTATCAATTAAGTCTGGTATCTTTCCATGCCTAGCTTGAATAAGCAAATGACCAAAAGAAAGTATGCATAACTTTATACCGAAACGTTTAATTTTCAATTTATCAAAACTTTCCTTAAAATATCTCTTTATTTTAGATAATTTCAACTCTTTTCCTTCCACTTTTTGTAACTGGATTTCATTTGATATATCATCATTTATCCATATACCAAAAAAAGTTTTCTCATCATTTTTATTTCTGCAATTATAAGTTGCCTTCCATGACAGCTTATTAAAAATACCTATTTGTTTTTCGACCTCATCTCTTATCTCTCTATCTGCTGTTTTATTCATAATTCTATTCATAAAAAAAATATCATTTTCATAATATGGTACGGCATCCAATAATTTTCTTGCTTCTCTGTCCCGACTGATCACTTCGTCCAGAAAATAATCTACAAGGAAATATGCAATGATTGTACTTTCCTGTTTCCAATAGCTATGTAGTAATATTTTTATCAAACTGCATATTCTGCATCCTTTTTTTCCACCTATAAGATATGAGCTCCAACGTGCTTTTGAAACATTACGGCTCATATATGCAGGATTATATTTTCTCTTAATTGTGTAAAAATCCAATTCATATATTTCAGATGGTAT
Organism: uncultured Lachnospiraceae bacterium; assembly: GCA_910585215.1. Lineage (GTDB taxonomy): Bacteria > Bacillota > Clostridia > Lachnospirales > Lachnospiraceae > CAG-303. Next base: position 26,904 of record CAJUDQ010000033.1, read on the forward strand.
TTCATAGTTTATAAATATTGTAGAATCAATCCATATACCTCCGTATCTATATATCAATTCCATCCGAATCAAATCTGAAAGATGTGTAATCGTAATGATTCGTTTTTTAACTTTTTCTAATATATAATCTGGAAGTTCTATATATTGTAAATAATTTTCTTCTGTAATAACTATTACTTTCCTGCCAGCTGATTTTTCTCTCATACTGTTTATACACTTTTTTACCAGTACTGGAGCATTTTGTTCTCCCTGCCACCACATTGTCCATATACATTGTTCATTCATAATTCTATCCTTTTTGTATAACATTGATTTCAATAAAAAATTTTTCAGTGGCATTTTTCATGAGCCTCATGCACATCTGGTCAGTAAACATATAAAATACAAAATACTCCAGAAACTACTAATATTTTATATTTAATCAGTCATGTATCTGGTACTTATAATCTCTGTATCAAACGGCAACAGAAGCATATTATTTCCATTTTCATCTGTTACTCTAAACTCCGCAATAACTGTATCTACCCTTTCCTTGAGAAGTTCAAGAGTAGGGGCAACTATAAATATATTCGCTGCCATTTGCCGCTGTGTTCCAAGTCCGGCAACAACATCTCCATTTTCATAATTGGGATTTACTGAAACAACACCGTTAAAACGCCTGATTTTTTCAATACCTGAAATATTACCAATTCTGCCTTCCTTAACAAGCGGTGAAAGTTTACACGCATACATCCCATGAAAATATGGGTCGGCAAACGCCTGAATATCTTTGTTACTCATTTTTCCATCCAACGCATAGTGGATAAGAAGTTCTTTCGCGTCAATTCCTGTAAGTTCAGATACTATCATATGTTCCTGTGCACCATTCAGGCGAAATCCGGGCTCATAAATATAAACAGAATTATTTTCAATAAATGCCTGAAGAAATAAAACTCCATTTTTCACCTTCATTCCATGGAGCATATTTTTTACCTTCTCTTCTGTTTCTGCTCTGTAACATTCAATATGCTTTGATGGAAATATATACGCTGATGGAAGCTGCGTAATCCCTTTTTGCTCTTTGCTTGTATACCGGTCACACATTGCAACCATAATGGGATTTCCATCTTGGATTACATAATATATAATGACTTCAAGACCTGACATATACTTTTCAATTAAAACTTTTTTTCTAAAGGAAAACTTTAATGCTTTTTTTATTGCAGCCTCCAATCCTTTTTGATCATAGCAGATTGAAATACCTTTTGAACTTGAACTGTCTACAGGTTTCACAATAACAGGATATTCAATTGTATCAAGTTCGTCAACAGAATATTCTGGAACTACCGGAACATCATATTTCCGGCAGGTGTCCTTGAAATTATCTTTTGATATCATCACCTCAAACTGCTCCATAGATGCAAAACATGGAAATTCAAGTTCTTCACAGACTTTACAGTAAGAAGGAATTAAAGCTTCTGCAACTCCAACCAGAACACCATCTATATTTTCTTTTTTTACAAGCCCGACAAGGCCGTCCACATCCATTCCATCTACATAACATGGAACATCTGCAAATTTCTTGGCATAGGTTATTTTATTATAATCCGTAACATATGTTTTTAGGCCCATTAATTTTGCCTTTTCTATAAGGCTGATTGTTTCAGGATTTGCACCTATTATCAATAACTTTTTCATAGTTTTCACCATTCCTTTTTAGTCACAAACAAGACATGAAAGATGCTTTCACACTTCACAGTGCAAATTTTCTTTCACTCTTATGGTTCCTTTCTTTTCACACATCTACTTCCGACATTCCAAAATAATCTCACAGATTTTATCCACATCTTCCATTGCCAAGTCGGAATATAACGGCAGTGTCAGCACACGTTTGCTGATATGTAATGCAGTAGGGGTCAAATTGGGATTATACTTTCCATGAAAACAGTCAAAGGAATTTGTCAATGGATAAAAATATTTTCTTGCACCAATATTTTTTGCCTCTAAAGCATCAAATACTTCATTACGGCTTGCACCAAATGCTTTTTCCATAAAAATAACCGGATAGTATGCATAATTGGGGGTTACATCTGCCTGGACAGGATTTAACTGCAGACCGTCAATCCCTGTAAGATGCAAATGATATCTCTCAACAACCTTCTTTCTTTTTGCTATTTCTTCATCTATGTGACGCAAATTACAAAGCCCCATAGCTGCACAAAATTCATTTAATTTCGCATTGGCTCCAACCCCGTCTATGATTTCAGGTCCACGAATACCGAAGTTTTTCAATCTATACAGTTCAATGCCAAAATCTTTATCTTTAAAGCATGCTGCTCCTCCTTCAATACAGTGAAATACTTTTGTAGCATGAAAGCTAAAACATGAAACGTCTCCAAAAGAACCAATTCCCTGACCTTTATAAGAAACATGAAACGCATGGGCGGCATCATAGATAACCTTCAATCCATATTTCTTTGCAATCCTTTCAATTTCTTCTATATTACAGATATTTCCATATACATGAACCGGCATAATGGCAGATGTATTATCTGTAATCAATTCTTCAATTTTACTTGTATCTATTGTATAATTATCTGCATTAATATCACAAAACACCGGTTCAAGACCATTTCTTACAATAGCATGTGTTGTAGAAGCAAAGGTAAAAGGTGTAGTAATCACTTCACTGTTTTTTGGCAGATTCATTGCCTGCAGACAAAGTTCCAATGCCATATGGCCATTTGTAAATAGTTCCACCTGCTCTACCCCAAGAAAATCCTCAAGTTCTTTTTGCAGCCTTTTATGCTTGCTTCCCATGTTAGTCAGCCAGTGTGTATCCCAGATATCCTTAATTTCTTCTATATATTCCTCAATCTCCGGCATAGATGAACGGGTTACAAGAATTTTATCTGTCATTATAGTTTCCTTTCATAGCGTATTTTATAAATTTTTCTGTAAATTATGTTTCCACTCACAAATTACCGATTTTCTTTTTCCAGATACCAAAACTGGAATATCCTTTACCTATTCAACTGTAATCTGTACATCACTACCCCTCCCATACTGTTTTAATTTCAACGACTGTATTATCTATATTGCTATTTTGAGCAAGATTTAACCTGATAACATATTCTTTTTTCCCTTTTGGATAAACTGACATCAAACGATTCCGAGTAAATTTTTTAAAACTCAAAATTATTTTAATTTCTTAAAACTGCTCTTTCATAACAGATTTTATAACTTTGATTAATAATTTTATTTTTGTTTTTTCTTTATAAAACTTATCAGATAATAGAACGCCGAATATCGAAACAGGAGAGATTCTCCCAGATAAACTACTGTTCCTGTAACTACCTGCAGAACTATAATAAAAATATCTGGCAGCGCCAAAAATGAAATTGGATAAACAATTATTGCCATAAACAAAGCCAAAAACAATGGCAGAAATAAATCTTTTGCCTGCTCTAAATAATGGTATTGTATCAGACGGGTATTGGGGGTAGCATTGACAAATATTGAAATAATATCTGTTATGATTAAACTGTACGCCATAGCAAGAGGACTGATTTGCATGGATATTACGAGTGCTATTATCCCGATTCCCTTTTTTATGATTTCCAGTTTAAGAAACAAATCACTTCGACCCAATGCATTTATTGCCTGTAAATTTGCTGTATGAACAGGCCATACTCCATAGGTAAAACAAAAAATTCTGAGATATGGCACACAAGGAAGCCATTTTTCTGTTAAAATTATTTTTATCAGCGGTTCTGCAACAACACTCAAACCAAACATCAAAGGCCACATAATATATGAACTAACCTGAATTGCCCTGCGTGTCATTTGTTTTACCTTTTCTTTGTTATCCTGATACTGTGACATTGCAGGAAAAAGAACGCTGCTTATTGATGTATTAATATTTACAACAATCAAATTAGGATATTTATCTCCCTGATTATAATAGGCAAGGTCAGAACTTGTGTATTTTTTTCCGATAATCAGAGTTCGAAGCTGTCTGTATCCGGTATCAAGCAGACCTGATGCCAACAGCTTCCAGCCGTATGCCAACAGCTTCTTTGCCCTTTCCCAAGAACATTTAAAATCTGGCCTCCATCGAACAGTAATCCATAACACAATTGTATCTGTACAGGTGTTTGTCAGATATTGAGCAACCAGAGCCCATATGCCAAATCCCTGATATGCCATAAAAATCCCCACAATTCCAGAAAGCAACGTTCCAAACAACGTAGACCAGAAAAAGCGCTTAAAAAGCATATTTCTGGACACATAAGCCTGCTGTACTGAATTGACTGCAGCTACTATAATTCGGATTCCCAATACCCGAAGAGCCGGAGATAATACGGGCATGTCATAAAATTCCGCGATTATTGGAGAAAGAAAAAACAATATAAAATATAAGAATAGTGAAAGCAGAATATTGATATAAAATACAGATGAAAAATCAAGATTATCTGCCTCTTTTTTTTGAATTAGTGCATTGCCAAAACCACTGCTGACAAATACATTTGCTAATGCAATAAATACCATTACAATTGCAACAGCCCCATAATCCTCTGGAGACAGTATGCGTGCAAGAATAACAGAAACAATCAGACTGATAAGCTGTGCAGTTATTCGTTCTCCAAATTTCCAGAAAAGTCCGGAAAAAACTTTTTTCTTGATATGATATGAATTATCCATGTTTTTTGTATCTTATTAAATAATTTCCATTTAACAATAGCAATCTTTCCTTGATTTTATTTTATACAGATTCAAAAACTTTTTTCCAACAGATATTTCCCTCTTTTGAATCCATATATTTTTCGCCTATTTTATGATTTTGGATTCTTTGTTCATTGCTGAATTTAAAAAATTCTTCTATGCTCATTTGAGGTATTGTTTCCACTGAAAAAATATCATATCCTCTTTCCTGATATACATCCCACATAGAAACATCTGTTCTTAAATAAAGTTTTTTTCCCAAATAAAGCAGAATATTGATATTCCCCATTGCCTGTTGGCGGTTATTATTAAAAATTCCAACTGTGCATGTTGACAATAACTCAATATATTTCTCTTTCTCTATATAATCAAGAATTGGGCAGAATATATCTCCCAAAATTTCTTTTCCTTTTTTTTTAACTTCCTGCCTGTATTCTTCATTTCCGTAAGAAAGTGGACAAATAATCTGTATATCTTCATCTTTATATTTTTTCAACATTTCAAATATTTCTATATGTTTATTAGAAACAGTTGCCGAATTTCCAACTAATATCCTTTTTTTATCATTAATAGAAGTTTTCCAATATTTTGAATAATTTATCACATTATATGGATCTTTGGGCATGGGCGCAATAAAATATGGTTTTTTGACTCTAGTAATTTCCGTAAATTTCTCATATTCACCATTGATAAGAAATATTAAAGCCGCACATTTCTTAAAACAATATATTTTTACAAATTTTTTCAAATGTAACTTTAAATCATTTTTAGGAATTTTATCCTGCATATTATAAAAATCACCACCCCACAGGTGTATATATATTTTTTTCAGCAAATTTCTACGCATAAAAAACAGTTCAAAATAAAAATTAAAAAAACCCGAAATAATTATTTTATCTGCATTTTTTAATAAACTTCTAATTTTTCTATCAGTTAATAGCTCTTTATGATTTTTAATAGAATATATATTATCATAATTAATAAGTTTCAATTCAAATTCAGTACCTAATAAAACAAACTCATGTTTCCATTCTGTCATTGATATTTTCATAAAATTTATATATCCTGAAGAAAATTTATCATTACACATAATATGTAAAATCTGCTGCTTATTTGCATTTAACATGTTTCTTATAGGTTTCCTTTCATTTAAAATCTTTTATCTCTGTTACACATAATTATTTTTTTCTAATAATAAGTCGCCCAAAGGATTTCAAATAACTAATATTTTTTAGAACTTTATAAGGTTGAAGTTTTATAATTTCACCATAACAAGTAATTGCACCTCTAATATCATAATTTAATATATTTAATCTTAATTCATATCCTTTTCTGTTTACCATCGCTGCAGGATGCTGACACAGATATTTATAATTTTTTTTATTCAAATATCTCAGGCCACGAATCCTGCGCTTTATATCATTTGTAATTCTATCTCCGGAATAAATATAATAGTTTACCAAAGAAGTTGATACATACTCAAACTTTCCTTTTTCAGCAAGCCTAATCCATATATCCCAATCCTGTGAAGCTTCTATTTTTGGGTCAAATCCTCCCAATTTCATCAAAACTTCTGTTCTTATTAATCCAAAAGAAGTTGAACCTACAAAATTATTTTCCATAATTTTATGATAAACATTTCCTCTATACTGTTTTCCATCATCAAAATAAGTTCTTTTTTTATTTATATTATTTAAATCTATAATATTAGCATTACAATAAACCAAAACTACATCATCATTAAACAGTGATAACATTTCTTCTATTCTTGTCGGCAGGTATTCATCATCGTCATCCAAAAAAGAAATATATTTTCCCTTAGACAAATAAAGACCAGTATTTCTTGCCATACATGCTCCAAGATTCTTTTCATGTTGAATATATGTTACCTTTTTATCAATGATAGACTCGCAAAATTTTTTTACTTCCTTTCTATATATAAAATCATCCGGACTGTCATCTACAATAATTAATTCCACATTTTTATATGTCTGATGCAAAACGCTTTCTATTGCCTTTTTTATCTGATTAATTCTTCTCTTATAAGTTGTAATAATTACAGTTACCATATCTTTTTGAATCATCTACTTATCTCCCAATAATCAGTTTTTCATTATGTTTTTCATTATGTTTCAAATTGTAAATATCATATAAGGAACTGTTTGGCCATGATTTTGATATACATACACAATTCCCCAATAAACTAGTAAATATATTAAAATCAATACAAAAGTTAAATTTATATTTTTATGCTGTTTTTCTTTAATTCGATATTTTTCTGCTATCCATGGAATCATAATAATAAAAAAATAATCAAAATAATATGTTATCCGCAACGCAGCCGAATTGCTAAACATAATTAATGTCATCATGCTGCTGCATGTTAATATTAAAATCCAAAATTGTGCATATCCATCATTGCTGTAAGCTTTTTTGTAAACCATAAAAAAATAAATAATCCACGGAAGACAAAATAAAAATATTCTTATCAACCTTCCTCCAGATTCATAATCCAATACATAAAAAGAATATCTGGTTCCCAAAAATCCCAACTTTATTACAAAATTCAAAATGCTCTGATAAAATACAGCAACCCCCAACAGCCCTGCCGAGATTCCAAATCTTATAAGTTTACTATATTTCATCTTATAAGAATGATATAAAAAATAAACTGCAATTCCGACAAAAGCTGTAGAATGTGTGAGAAAAGCTACTGTTACACATAGGGAATATTTGATAAATTGTCTTTTTTTTACAAATTTAAAACCTGATATAATAATTGCAATGGCAAGCGACTGACGTAACAGATTTAAAGTATTATTATAAAATAAAAAATAAAACACCAGCATTGCCAAGCTGATATCTATTTCATCTTTGCAGGAATATACACCACAAAATACCAGATAATTTATCAATAATGCCAGCACAAAATAAAACCAGTGAGCATTATCAGTAAATCTGGAAACTGTATAATTTAAAAGCATATATACAACTCCAACCTGAGAGCTTGTCCCCCATTTAACATATCCATATGCATCCGTCGAAGAAACTGCTCTCTGAAACCATACATTTCCATAACCTCTGACATCTGTTCCTATGCTATAATCTCTCACTCCTGCCAATATGGCAGTTACAAGCAGTCCTGCCATAAAGCATAAACCAGCTAATATTTTTTTATTTTGATTTTCTTTTATGCTTCCTATTTTTACAAACAGTGCCGACAAAAAGAAACAACATATATATGCCATTTTTAACCAACCTCAACAATATTTCAGCTTTTTATGATAATATTTATCCAATTTTTCAGCCTCACAATCTATATCAAATCCTGCGGCTTCCAGTCTTTTATTTTCCTGTATCCTGTCTGTTCCCATATATTTTTCTGCAAGCTGGACCCATTGCTTAACTGAATGAATAGAAGCAAATTCAACATTATCATTTACTTTTGTTGCAGGGTCTACCTGTTCTGATAATATACATGGCAATCCCGCTGCCTGAGCTTCTATTGCGGCAATACACAATCCCTCCACCTTTGAAGGAAGAAGAAATACATCTACCGCCTGCAACTTCAAAGCAACATCTTCAATAAAACCTGCAAATATAACTTTCTCCTCTAATTTCACAGTTTCTACCTTTTCTCTGATTTTTGCTTCTAATTCTCCTTCTCCAATTAAAAGAAGTTTTGCATGCCTGTCATTTTTCGCTATTTCTGAAAATATATCAATTAAAAAAGTATGATTTTTCTGGTCTGTAAATCTTCCTATATGACAATATACCCTGTCCGATGCTTCAAATCCAAGCAACATTCTCTGAATTTTTCTTATTTCTTCATTGTATTGATATTCTTTTAAAGAAATTGCATTTTTAATCAGTACAAATTTTGATTTTCCATATAAAACCCTGCCGGCCTCTTTCCCACAGGCAAACAAATCAGTAGCGACCATTTTATTTAATACTGCCGCTATTCTTCCACGTAAATCTGCTTTTCCTGAAAGATGCGAGTGACTGATTCGCACAGAAATTCCTGCTATTTTAGCTGCAAAAAGTGGAAATACATTCGTAAAAGTCATATGAGCATGTACAATATCAAACTTTTCCTGTCTGAAAACTTTTTTTAATGCTTTTATATTTTTTCCAATTCCTTCTCTTTTTGAGGGAACCACATGAATAATGTATCCTCTTCTTTCATATATGTTTCTATATTCTTCTGAAACCAAATCCTGTGTTATAATATGTATTTCATATTCGTTTTTCATATGGTCAAAGTAGTTCATAATCATAGAACCTACTCCCCCTGATAAAGCGACTACACAATGTGCAATTTTAATTTTCCTATTTATATTTTGTTTGTTTATATTTTTTTGCAATTTCTGTCACCTCATCTTTTATTTTATATGAAATAAAAATATCTTCAAAAAATCTATTCCATTTCTTGCAGGTTTTTGTATATAGTTTGCTCGATACTATCAGTTTTTCAAAAGTCAGACGCCTCAAACAGTCAATAAGACTGCATGAAAGAAAAATTCCCATAACTGCTAACAAAAACCAGATTGGATAATATAAGCTGTTCATCCATTTATCAACCATGATAATTTTTTCCCACATAAATACTGCAAATGCCGGGGTTTGATGAATAATATATACTGCAAATACTCCCTTTGAAAGATTGTTTATTATTTGATTTTCTCTCAAATTCATATTTACAAAAAACCAGAAAATCATAAAACTGCATATAAACGCTGGCAATGTATGATATCTAGTAATAAAATACATTTTTAAATCTAAACTTTCAGCCAGTCTATAAAAACCATCAGACTGATTCATAAAATATTCGGTGCCAAAATAAAAACAGAGCAAGCAAATATAAATCAAAATAGCAAAAGCAAATCCAATCCATTTGTTAAACCTGATTTTTTTTCTATATTTTTTTA
>CAJUDQ010000034.1 GCA_910585215.1 uncultured Lachnospiraceae bacterium
TACGAGATTCTCCGGAGTGACTGGAGTTCAGACGTGTGCTCTTCCGATCTCCAAAATCGCCGCGCCTTTCCTTGTGCAATACGGACCAGTAAATCTTTCCGGTAGTTACATTGGAATTTTTGGTCAGACTTTCATCAATAAATCTTTCATAATGTCCAAGGTCAAGGTCTGTTTCAGCACCATCATCTGTAACGAATACTTCTCCATGCTGAATCGGGTTCATTGTACCCGGGTCAATATTAATATACGGGTCAAATTTCTGCATGGTAACTTTATAGCCACGGGCTTTCAATAAACGTCCAAGCGATGCTGCTGTAATGCCCTTTCCAAGACCCGAAACAACACCGCCTGTAACAAATACATATTTTACTGGCATTTTAAATCCTCCTCATGTAAAAAATCAAACTAAGCAATCTGCGCACCAATAGACAAGGCTGTCTTTTAAAGCTTTATTATACAACTGAAACGAAGATTCGCCAATAGGAAAATTGTACAAAATTTTGTTTCTTAGCAGAAAATTTGCGAAATTTAGGAAAATTGTAAGAATTTATACTGAAAAACTTAAGAGAGACTTCAAAGTCAAGATAAAAAACAAAAAATTTTTCATGTAAAATAGGTTTATGTGCAATACTAATTCTTAATAAGGATAAAAAGGAGATTTATATTATGGAATGTCATGCGGAAAACAGAAAAACATATTCAATCAGAAAAAGAAAAATTCTCGGAAGAAAAAGAATATTAAAATCCATACTGTTTCTCTGTGCAGCAGTGCTTGGAATTTATTGTTATCTTGTATGGCAACTGCCAGAAAACATTTATACAAGTGTGCTTCCATTAAAAGAGGTCAGGACTGTTTCTTCCGAAAATAAAAAAGCAGAAGAGTCCTATATGGATTATCCAGAAGAAATACAGGAGCTGCTCGAAAAGAATGTTGAAGCACAAGATTTTGCAACAGGTTATGCCAAGAGAGATTCTTATATCAATCAGCCAATTGATTTAAGTAAAGATTATATATCCGGCGAGGTTCCGCTTCTTATGCAATGGGACAGACGGTGGGGGTATGACAGGTATGGAGATGATATGATAGGTATCGCCGGTTGCGGACCGACCTGTCTTTCCATGGCATATATTTATCTGACCGGAGATACGGATAAAAATCCAAGAGCAATGGCGGAATTTGCCTATGAAAACGGATATTATACTTCTGCGGGAACCTTGTGGAGTCTCTGGAAAGAGGGCGTATCAAAGCTGGGGTTGTCAGGGAAGGAAATTTCATTAAATGAAAAAACTATGAAGAAACATCTTGACAAGGGAGAGGTCATTGTTTGCAGTATGGCGCCGGGAGATTTTACAACAGAAGGGCATTTTATTTTGATTCGTGGATATGGAAAAAATGGATTTTATATCAACGACCCAAACAGACGGTCTACCAGCGAAAAAACATGGAGTTTTGACAGATTAAAGGGACAGATAAAATGTTTGTGGGCATTGTCAGAGGGATAGAAATGCCATAAGAAAAAACTAAAAAATTTATACAATTAACAAAAAAATCACAATATGATTGTTGATTTCTGTCCAAACTAACAGTATACTATTATAGATAAATTATTTCTATATTATACTGAAACAGAATACGTATAATATGATAAAACAAATTAGAAATAAAATCTATTACGGAAAGAGGACAGAATGGATAATAATGAAAACAGACCGTCAAATGGCGGCAATAAGAAAAATGAGGACAACAAGAAGAAGCAGAAGCTGATGATGTTTGGAATAGCAGCACTGATTACTCTTCTTCTTGTTACCATGTTCAGCTCTGTAGTGCAGAGTTCTTCAAGAAAAGAAATCAAATACAGTGAATTTCTGGAGATGCTTGAGGATAATAAGGTAGACGAAGTTCAGATTACAAACAGCGGAACAATTCTGATTTATCCAAAAGACAAAAAATATACATTGGTGGGAGAGAAATTTGCCTACTGGACGATGGCGTTAAGTGCTGAAAAGCTGCAGGAGGAGTTGGAAGATTCCAAGGTAGACTGGAAGGTGAACGATGAAAGTACAAACTCTATGATTATGGAGTTTATTGTATCATGGATACTTCCATTTGTTCTAATCTATTTTATTATGGGATTTTTCTTAAGACGAATGACTGGCGGCATGGGCGGCGGCGGAATTATGGGTGTTGGAAAATCCAATGCCAAAATGTATGAGCAGAAGAAAACAGGTGTGACCTTCCGTGATGTTGCAGGGCAGGAAGAGGCAAAGGAATCCTTAAAAGAAATTGTTGACTTTCTTCATAACCCGGGGAAATATGCAAAAATCGGTGCAAAGCTTCCAAAGGGTGCGCTTCTTGTAGGACCTCCGGGAACCGGCAAAACATTGCTTGCAAAGGCAGTCGCCGGCGAGGCGGGAGTACCATTTTTCTCACTGTCCGGTTCGGATTTTGTGGAAATGTTTGTGGGTGTTGGTGCATCAAGAGTAAGAGATTTGTTCAAGCAGGCACAGCAGGCGGCACCATGTATTATATTTATTGATGAGATTGATGCGATTGGTAAGAGCAGGGATTCGCGATATGGCGGTGGAAATGATGAGAGAGAACAGACATTAAATCAGCTTCTTTCAGAGATGGATGGTTTTGATTCGTCAAAGGGACTGATTATTCTGGCAGCAACAAACCGGCCGGATGTGCTGGATAAGGCGCTGCTTCGTCCGGGACGTTTTGACAGAAGAATTATTGTCGATAAGCCGGATATGAAAGGGCGTAAGGATACTCTCAGAGTACATTCAAAAGATGTAATGATGGATGAGACGGTTGATTTGGAAGAGATTGCACTTGCAACTTCGGGTGCAGTGGGCTCAGACCTTGCGAATATGGTGAATGAAGCTGCGATTAATGCGGTGAAAAATGGCAGACAGGCGATTTCACAGGCAGATTTGCTGGAAGCTGTGGAAGTTGTAATTGCAGGTAAGGAAAAGAAGGACAGAATTTTAAGCGAGGTAGAGAAAAAAACTGTGGCTTATCATGAGGTTGGTCATGCTTTGATTACAGCATTGGAAAAAAAGACGGAGCCTGTGCAGAAAATTACAATTGTACCTAGAACTATGGGGTCTTTGGGATATGTTATGCAGGTGCCGGAGGAAGAAAAATATCTGATGTCCAAGGACGAGTTGCTTGCACGTATTGTTACACTGCTTGGCGGGCGTGCGGCAGAGGAGCTTGTGTTTGAGACAGTGACCACAGGGGCTTCAAATGATATGGAAAAGGCCACGGATTTGGCAAGAGCGATGATTACACAGTATGGAATGTCGGAAAAATTCGGGCTGATGTGTCTGGAAAAGGAACAGGATACCTATTTGTCTGGAAGAACGGTATTGAATTGTTCAGACAGTACGTATTCGGAAGTAGATGCAGAAGTGAAGGAGCTGCTCAGAAGCTGCTATGAAAAGGCAAAAAAACTGCTGGCAGAAAATCGTGAAGCGATGGACAGAATTGCAATGTATCTGTTTAAAAAGGAGAATATTTCAGGAAAGCAGTTTATGGCATTGTTTGAGAACAGAGACCCTGAAGGGGAAGAAAAGGAGAATCAGGGGGAGAAAATGGAACAGGAAACAGAGATGGACATGAAAATTGAAAATAAAGAGGAATAGAGAAAAAAGACTGCGGGAAGCAGTCTTTTTTTGAGACACACAAAGAAATGTAAAGGGCAGCAATCAAAAGAGATATAATGCATTTATGACAATGACAAGACCAGATGACATTTTTATGTTGATACTTTGAAAAAACATAAGACGGATTTATTGAGAGCTGAGAATTTTGATTGATATTATTGAAACATTCAGCTATAATAAATAATTAAGGAACAAAAACAAAAAGGGGCTACAGTTGTGGCATGGTACTGAAAATGAAAAAATTGTTATCATGGAATGTAAACGGTCTGCGTGCATGTATGCAGAAGGGATTTATGGACTTTTTTGATAAAGAGGATGCGGATATTTTCTGTGTTCAGGAAATAAAGCTTCAGAAAGGACAGATAGACTGGGAAAAGAAAGGCTATTATGCATATTGGAATTATGCCGAGAAAAAAGGATATTCAGGAACGGCTGTTTTTACAAAGGAAAAGGCTTTAAATGCAGTTTATGGTATCGGTGTGGAAGAACATGACCATGAAGGCAGAGTCATTACACTGGAATTTCCTGAATATTATATTGTTACCTGCTATACTCCAAATTCACAGATGGAACTGACAAGACTGGAATATCGTGTAAAGTGGGAAACGGATTTCAGAAAATATCTTGTCGGGCTGAAGAACAAAAAGTCGGTAATTTTGACAGGAGATTTAAATGTGGCTCATAGAGAAATTGACTTGAAAAATCCCAAAATCAATGCAAAAAGCGCAGGATTTACAGAGGAAGAAAGGGGTGAAATGACCAAGCTTTTGGAGACCGGATTTATAGACAGCTATCGGTATCTATATCCTGATACAGAAGGGGTTTATACATGGTGGTCATACCGTTTTAAAGCGAGAGAGAAAAATAATGGCTGGCGAATAGATTATTTTATTGTATCGGAGGATTTAAAGGAAAGATTGAGAGATGCGAAAATTCATACTGATATCTATGGTTCAGACCATTGTCCGGTGGAACTGGATATAGAGTTCGAACAGTAAAATAAAAAACAGAATATATCAATTTAAAATAGGATATATCATTGCCAGAAAGCAAAAAATACTTTATAGTATCAAAACATTCAATTTATAATTAAGGAGAACATAATTATCATGAAACTATCAAGAAAAAACAGTGTTGCCGTATCAAAGGATATGTACGGTTTATTTTTTGAAGATATCAATTACAACCTCGATGGAGGACTGCATGCAGAAATGCTGGAAAACCGGAATTTTGAAGCAATGTTTGCGTTTGGAGAGAAGGATAATTTCGGAACTGTATATGACGGAGGATATGGATGGGAGCTTTACGAGGATGACGGTTTTGGTTCCACTCTTATTTATATGAATGAAGAACCTGTTCATTCTGTAAACCCTGATTATATGGTGTTTACAGGAAAGGGTGAGGCGCCTTCCTTTAAAAATAAAGCATATGATGGAATTTATGCAGAGCAGGGCAGAGCCTATTTTGTTTCATTTTATGCGAAGGCTCTGGAGGGAAGCAGAACACTTATGGTTTCCATTAAAAAATATGGCGAGACTGTGGCGGAAGCAAAAATCACACTGGAAGGAGACAGCTGGAAAAAATATGAGTGTACGCTTACTCCTGACAGGGCTGTAAAACAGGCTGATTTTGTAGTGACACTGGAGGGACAGGGCAGAGTAGCTTTTGATTATTTTTCCATGATGCCAGATAATACAGTATGTAAAGTGTTCAGAAAAGACCTTGCAGAAAAGCTGAAGGCTCT
This sequence comes from uncultured Lachnospiraceae bacterium, assembly GCA_910585215.1. Taxonomy (GTDB): domain Bacteria; phylum Bacillota; class Clostridia; order Lachnospirales; family Lachnospiraceae; genus CAG-303. Next base: position 5,417 of record CAJUDQ010000034.1, read on the forward strand.
GGCGCCATCGTTTCTGCGTTTTCCGGGAGGATGTATTGTAGAGGGAAATACTCTGGAAAACAGATATCACTGGAAGGATACGATTGCACCTGTGGAGGAGCGCAAGTTTAACTGGAGCAGATGGTCGGTTCATAATAATGATGCAAACAGAGCTTATACAGGGGTATATCCACATTATGGACAGACTTATGGCGTAGGTTACTATGAATATTTTACATTTTGTGAATATCTTGAAGCAAAGCCTCTTCCAGTTTTAAGTGTAGGTCTGGCATGTCAGTATATGTCTACGGAAAAGGTGGATATTGAGAGTACGGAAATGCAGGAATATATTCAGGATGCACTTGATTTGATTGAGTTTGCAAATGGCGGTACAGATACAGAATGGGGTAAAAAAAGAGCAGAAATGGGACATCCTGAGCCGTTTGGACTGGAATATCTGGGCATTGGAAATGAACAGTGGCAGACAGAGACCGTAAACTTTTTTGCCAGATATGAAATGTTTGAAAAGGCAATTCATGAGAAATATCCTGAAATTAAATTAATCAGCAGTTCGGGACCGGATGTATGGAGTGACAGTTATTATACGGCATGGGAGTGGGCAAGAAAGTCCATTCAGGAGAATAAAAACCTGATGTATGCCATTGATGAACATTATTATGTAAAGCCGGAATGGATGTATAAGAATGTTCATTTTTATGATAACTATGACAGAAGCATTAAAGTGTTTGCAGGTGAATATGCATGTCATATTCCTGAAAAAGCAGGGCAGATGAATCAGCCGGAGGCAAATACCCTCGGTGCAGCACTGGCGGAGGCTGCTTTTATGACTGGAATGGAGCGCAATGCAGATGTAATCGCGCTTGCCAGCTATGCTCCGCTGCTTGCAAGAATGAGTTATACACAGTGGTCTCCAAACTTAATCTGGTTTAATGGAGAAAAATCCTTTGTGACGCCAAGCTATTATGTACAGCAGTTATTCAGTGTTTACCGTGGAGTAAAGACATTGTCAGCAGAGACGGGCTTTACAGGGGAAGAAGAATTAAAAGAAGGTCTCTATGCAAGTGCGGTGGAAGATGAGCAGGGCAGAATCATTTTAAAGGTGGTCAATGCACTGGACAAGGAAAGAGAACTTGTGCTCGAAGGTGAGGATATCGAGATTGCAGATAATGCAGAATATACCATGAAGTATCTGTCTGGTGACAAGGATGCATTTAATACAACAGGGGATATGGAACAGGTTGCATTACAGGAGACGAAAGGCTGCCTTGCAGATAAAAAAATAAAGGTTGCGGCAAACAGCTTTTCAGTTATTATTATGGAATAAGGTAAAAATATGTTTTATATTGGAATTGATTTGGGGACCTCCGCTGTAAAACTGCTGTTGATGGACAGCGAAGGTATGGTGAAAAACATTGTTTCGAGAGAATATTCATTGTATTTTCCGAATCCGGGCTGGTCAGAACAGAAGCCGGAAGACTGGTATATCAATACAATTGAGGGAATCAAAGAACTGTTAAAGGACTTTGATAGAAGTAAAGTAGCGGGAATCAGCTTTGGAGGGCAGATGCATGGTCTTGTTATGCTTGATGAGCAGGATAAAGTGATTCGCCCTGCAATTCTCTGGAATGATAATCGTACGGTAAAGGAAAATGATTATCTGAATGATACAATCGGCAAGGAAATATTGTCTGAATATACTGCAAATATATCTTTTACCGGATTTACAGCTCCTAAGCTTTTGTGGGTGGCAGAACATGAGCCGGAAAATTTTGCAAAGATTAGAAAAATCATGCTTCCGAAGGATTATCTGGTATATAAAATGACAGGTATCCATGCAACGGATGTGTCTGATGCCTCCGGTATGCTGCTTCTGGATGTGAAAAACCGCTGCTGGTCAGAGAAAATGTGTCAGATATGTGGTATTTCTTCCGATATGCTTCCAAAACTTTACGAGAGTTATGAGTGTGTTGGAGAGCTTACCGCAGAAACAGCGGATATGCTGGGAGTGCCAAAGGGAGTAAAGGTAGCTGCAGGAGCTGGAGATAATGCTGCCGCTGCTGTGGGAGTTGGTGCTGTAGAAGCAGGAAGCTGTAATATTTCGCTTGGAACCAGTGGAACAATCTTTATTCCTTCTGACAAATTTCATGTAGATAAACATAATGCGCTGCATGCTTTTTGTGATGCCAGTGGAGCTTATCATCTTATGGGCTGTATGCTTAGTGCGGCATCGTGCAACAAGTGGTGGATGGAGGATATTCTTGGAACACGGGAATATTCTGTGGAACAGGAAAAGATTAAAAATCTGGGAGAGAATCATGTATATTTTCTTCCATATCTTATGGGAGAACGTTCTCCGTATAATCATCCAAATGCAAGAGGAACTTTTATTGGCATGACATTAGATACAGACAGACAGGATATGACATTGGCTGTTTTGGAGGGAGTGGCGTTTGCACTCAGGGATTCTCTTGAGGTAGCGAAGTGTCTTGGCATTGATATTCAGAGAAGCAAAATCTGCGGAGGTGGAGCAAAAAGCTCTCTGTGGAAGAGGATTATTGCAAATGTATTAAACATTCAGGTGGATGTGCCGCAGACGGAAGAAGGACCTTCTATGGGAGCAGCAATGCTTGCGGCTGTTGCCTGCGGGGAGTTTGCTTCTGTTTCACAGGCGGCAAAAAAAATTGTAAGTATTAGAGATACCGTGCAGCCAGAAAAAGAGCTCGCACAAAAATATGAACAGCGTTATCAGAAATTTAAGAATATTTATCCTGCATGTAAGGAGCTTTTTGATAAAATTGTTGAATAAAAAATAAAAAATTGTATTTTGAAATACAAAAACATGTTGTTTGTATTTGGAAAGGAATGGTGAAATTTATGATAAATATACCAAAGGTAAAGGTGGGAATTGTGGCGGTCAGCAGAGACTGTTTTCCTGAATCACTTTCAGTTGGCAGAAGAGAGGCTCTGGTGAAGGCTTATCACAAGGCATTTGATGCGGAAGATATTTATGAATGTCCGATTTGTATTGTGGAAAGTGAAATACATATGGTTCAGGCTTTGGAGGATATAAAAAAGGCTGGCTGTAATGCATTATGCGTATATCTTGGAAATTTTGGTCCAGAGATTTCAGAGACGCTTTTGGCAAAGCACTTTGAGGGACCAAAAATGTTTATTGCCGCTGCTGAGGAAACACAAGATAATCTGATACAGGGGCGTGGTGATGCATATTGTGGGATGTTAAATGCCAGCTATAATCTGAAGCTCAGAGGAGTTGGCGCATATATTCCGGAATATCCGGTAGGAAACGCTATTGATTGTGCGAAAATGATACATGAGTTTCTTCCGATTGCAAGGGCAGTGATTGGATTGTCAAAGTTGAAAATTATTTCCTTTGGACCAAGGCCGACAAATTTTCTTGCTTGCAATGCACCGATTCAGCAGTTGTACCATTTGGGAGTGGAAATCGAGGAAAATTCAGAGCTTGATTTGTTTGAAGCCTATCATAAGCATGACGGGGACAAAAGGATTCCTGAAATTGTGGCGGATATGGAAGCAGAGCTTGGGGAAGGAAACAAAAAGCCTGAAATTCTTGAAAAACTTGCACAGTATGAATTGACACTGACAGACTGGATAGAAGAGCACAAGGGATATCGCGAATATGTTGTAATTGCAGGAAAGTGCTGGCCGGCATTTCAGACCCAGTTTGGATTTGTTCCATGTTATGTAAACAGCAGACTGACAGGAAGAGGAATTCCTGTATCCTGTGAGGTGGATATCTACGGAGCACTCAGTGAGTTTATCGGAACCTGTGTCAGTGAGGATGCTGTGACTTTGCTGGATATTAATAATTCTGTTCCAAAGGATATGTATAAAGAGTCCATAGAAAAGCAGTTTTCCTATAAGCATACAGATACTTTTATGGGATTTCACTGTGGAAATACCTGTTCAAAGAAGCTGTCGGCATGTGAGATGAAATATCAGATGATTATGGCAAGAAGTCTTCCGGTTGAAGTGACAAATGGAACTCTTGAGGGAGATATTATGCCTGGAGATATTACATTCTTCCGTCTTCAGTCTACCTCGGATAATAAGCTTCGTGCTTATACCGCACAGGGAGAAGTTCTTCCAGTTGCGACAAAGTCTTTTGGGGCAATCGGAGTGTTTGCAATTCCGGAAATGGGAAGATTCTACAGACATGTTCTGATTGAGAAAAATTATCCGCATCATGGAGCAGTTGCATTTGGACATTTTGGAAAAGAATTGTTTGAAGTGTTTAAATATATCGGGGTGCCGGTGGATGAGATTAATTTTAATCAGCCGGCAGGAATGAGGTATCCGACAGAGAATCCGTTTGCATAACTGCAAAGTTCTTGAGGTCTAAAAATAATAAAAAAGTCATTTGGCTGTGAAAAGTCATAATGACTTTTTTATTTTATTGCTAAAAACAGCTGTGTCAAAAGGATAAAAATAATTTTTAAAATTCTTTGAAATTTTTGTCACCTTTTGGTGTTTTTTGTGCTCTATAATATATGATATGAAATACAGCAGGTTGTAGTTTCATAACAAAAAATAGTTATATGGAAGGCGGTGAGGAATTGGTCTTCAGCAGCTTGGAGTTTCTTTTCTGGTTTTTGCCATTTTTTCTGCTAGTATATTTTATTTTACCGGCAAAGTACAAAAATAGTTGTATTGCATTTTACAGTATTTGTTTTTATTTATGCGGTTCCCTCGATTATCCGGTGTATGTTCTGCTGATTGCAGCATCTACCATAATAAATTATATAATTGCCCGTGGTATAGAGAGACAGAAAAAGCATAAAAGGGTGTTTCTGGTAACAGGTTTGTTTTATAATTTCGGAATCTTGTTTATTTTTAAATATCTTGATTTTTTTATAAAAATTATAAATCATCTGATGAACCGATTTCATCTTGAAAAATTTGCCCTTACGCCTGTCAGGCTTGTACTTCCTGTCGGAATCAGCTTTTTTACTTTTCAGATAGCTTCTTATTTGATAGACGTATATTGGGGAAAGGTAAAAGCAGAAAGAAACCTAATTGATTTATCCGCATATATTTTAATGTTTCCTCAATTAATCGCAGGGCCAATTGTACGGTTTTCAGATATCAGAGAAAAATTAAAACATCGCCTTCATTCTGTAAAAAAAGCTGCTGACGGAATACGTATTTTTATTATTGGTCTTGGTTTTAAGGTATTACTTGCAAACAGAATCGGAACGCTCTGGCATGATATCAATACGATAGGTTTTGACTCTATCTCAACGCCTCTGGCATGGATGGGAATTGCTGCCTTCAGTTTTCAGATTTATTTTGATTTTTACGGATATTCTCTGATGGCATTGGGACTTGGAAAAATAATAGGATTTCATTTTCCTCAGAACTTCCGTCTTCCCTACTGTGCCTGTACAATGACAGATTTCTGGCGCAGATGGCATATTACGCTTGGCTCATGGTTTCGGGAATATGTATATATACCACTTGGAGGCAATCGCAGAGGGAAAGCAAGGACCTATTTCAATATGCTTGTAGTATGGCTTTTGACAGGGTTCTGGCATGGAGCAGACTGGAATTTTATTTTTTGGGGACTGTTTTTATTTGTGATACTTTGTCTGGAAAAGACTGGATATGGGGAATGGATGGAGACGCACAGAATATTTGGTCATTTGTATATGATAATTTTAATTCCGGTTTCATGGCTTTTGTTTGCAATTGACAGTATACCATTATTTATTGTTTATATAAAGCGACTGTGTGGATTTGGAGGGGAGAATGTATTTTCCGGTGATATCATAAAATATATAGAGCTGTATGGTGTTTTACTGGTAGTGGGATTTTTATTCTGCACACCGCTTCCTGGCAATATTTATAAAAGGATTTCAGGGACATGGTTTTCATGGATTATCATTGCGGCGATTTTTTCAGGGGCAGTATATTATTTATATCTTGGATTAAATAATCCATTTTTATATTTTCGATTTTAAGGAGCATGATATGTATAGAGACAAAAAAAAGAAAAAAAACAAAAGAAATATTTTTTCTGTCGCCGCGGCAGTGGGAGTTACTGTTATTTTTGCAGGAGTGGGGATAAGAATATTCGGGGCCTCCGAACAGGAGGATGAGATGACAGACAATAAATCTTTTTTTGCTTTTGCAGAGCTGGATAAGCATATGGCAGAATTTGAGGGAGAGAATCAAAAAGAAATCGGCCAGGAAACTTTGGAGAGTAAGGAAAAGGGGCAGGAAACATTTGAAGATAAATTCGATAAAACAGAGGAAGTCAAACAGAAAACACCGGAAAAACCGGAAAACAAGTCAGAGAAAACGGAAGGGGATTCTTTGGAAAATACAACAGAGACAACAGAAACAACAGAGCCACAGACTTTGGAAAATGAAAATCAGAAAACTTCTGAAGAAACAACAAAGGAAACAGAACCGCAGACTTTTCGGGAAACAACAAAGGAGACAGAACCGACAATATCGGATATTCCTGAAAACGAGGTAACTATCACAAATCAGGATATCAGGCCATTGGATACAGAGGATATTTTTACAAATGCGCCCGAGGGATATTTTGAGGATGCGCTTTTTATTGGGGATTCACGCACAGTTGGTCTGGCAGAATATGGAAATCTGACAGAAGCAGATTTTTTTGCAACAGTTGGAATGAGCGTTTATAATCTTCCAAAACAGAGAGTTGACGTTGCAGGAGAGAAGAATATAGATATCGAAACATTGCTGTCTCATCATTCTTATGGTAAAATTTATTTTATGCTGGGGTTAAATGAACTGGGGTATAACAGACAGAAAACAGTAGACAGATATCGGACATGGCTGGAGTATATCAGACAAATGCAGCCGCAGGCGATTCTATTTATTGAAGCGAATCTGCATGTCACTGCCCAGAAATCTGCAGGTGATGAGGAATGTAGAAATCAGGATATTGATGAATTTAATAATTACACAAAGGAATTGGCGGATAACAAAAGTATTTTTTATGTGAACGTAAATGAGTTGTTTGATGATGAGAAAGGAAATCTCAGGGCAGACCTTACCTATGACGGTGTTCATATTCTGGCAAAATATTATGCAGACTGGGGTGAATGGCTCAGAAAAAAGGCGGTGGTTCGCTGATTACCCGGCACGAAATTTATAGGAGGAGAAAAAAATGCCGGACGAAGGAAGGGCAGCATGGTTTTGCCGGAAAGCAGGTGATTTAAAACAGGGAATGTATGTGCTGGCTGTAAGTATATTAAAAAATGAAGCAGATGTAGAGGACGCGATGCAAAATGCACTTATGCAGGCATATCAGCATCTTGACGAGCTCCGTATCTTTGATAAATTCAGACCATGGCTTTTTAAGATTCTGACAAATGAATGTTATCATATTTTACGTGAGCGAAGATATGATGAGGATATTGATGAAATTACACTTACTTGTCCACGACTGGATGCCGATTCAGAAACAAAGATGTATCTATGGGAAACAATACAGTCTTTGCCGGAAGATTACCGGACCGTGATTGTGTTATTTTATTATGAAGATATGCGTATTTCAGATATTGCACAGGTACTTGGCGCGTCGGCAGATACGATAAAAAAGAGGTTATCCCGTGCAAGGGAGAAGCTTCGGGGATTGCTTGATAAGGAGGATTTCGTATGAAAAGATTTGATAAAACACTGAAAAGGCAGTTAAAACAGGAAGTACCCCAAATACCTGCCAGAATGGAAATGGTTTTTGAGGAAACATTCAATACTATCCAGTCAAAACAGACAAAAAGAAAGTCATGGTTTTCTGCATGCGCAGCACTGGTTTGTGTGGCAGCGGTTAGTTTTCTTTTTCTGAATTTCAAAACAGGACTTTTGGACGAGCAGGGAAATGGAATGACGGAATCTGAACTGTATCATTCACTGACTGCTGCCGGAGATGAAAAAGTTGCCATAGAGCCGCAAATTGAAGAAATAGAGAGTATACGAGTGGGAATGATTGATTATCGGAATCCTGAAATAAGGGAGTATACAGATATGATTCTTACACAGTTTAAAAAAGACAGAAAAGAAAGTCAGAAAAATTCTGTTGCAGATTGTGAAGTACTTGCAGATACAGAAAAATGGTTTGCATTGAGACTGATTGTTCAGGAAGAAAAGGGAGAGATTGCCTGTTATTATTATAATGTTGATAAGGAGGCATGTCGAATTGTTGAACTGTCAGATTTATTTGTGCATGAATTTGGTTATGTAGATGTGTTCAGTGAAAAAGTAAAGGAACAGATAAAAAAGGAGATGGAGCAGAAGTTGGAAAAAACAGATGGGACAGAAGTTGGTATTGAGGGATATTTTTATAAAATAGATAAAAATCAGGAGTTTTATTTTAATCAGAAGGGAAATCTGGTGATTGTATTTGGAAAAGGAGAGGCAGCGCCAGAGGAAATGGGATATCTTAGGTTTGTAATAGAAAAAGAGATTTTTGAAGCCGCATTAAAATAAGTGTGGATACCTTGAATATATGCTTGCTCTTTGGTTCGTCTTTTGTTATAATAAGAAAAATTTACCATAGTATTTCTTTGCGGCTTTTTATAGAATTCGCATTGTGATAAAAACAAAATCAAAAGGAAGAAGGAATCAAAGATGTCTCAGGCAAAAGAAATAAGAACGAGCTCTGGTATTTCCAAGAGGCGGGGAGCAGGAATTACAATAAAGCTGGTGGCGGCTGTTGTTGCAAGTGTTATAATTGCCATGTCAGTATTGTTAATTACAGTGTATAACAAAATGTCTCAAACGCTTCTGGAAAAGAGTGAAGAGATACTTCGCACTACTACTGACAAAACACTTCAGGAGACCAGAGCATGGATGAATCAGACTCTTACCATGCTGGAAATGCAGAGAGATACCATAGAGTACAGTGATATGGATATTTCTGAAATGCAGGAATATATTAAACATACAGTAAACCAAAATGCTGCTTATCCGGCGGGATTGTATGTGGCATTGACAGACGGCTCATTGTATCATGCATCGTTTGTGCCGGGTCCTGAGTTTAATGCTTTGCAAAAGAGCTGGTATTTAAATGGAATAGAGTCCGAGGAGTTTATACTGGGAGATGTATATTTCGATGAAGACAGTCAGTCCTATGTAGTGGGAGCATCGGGAGTATTGAAAGATGGAAATGGCATGGTAAGGGGTGTTGCGGCAGCAGATGTCTATCTGAATTCCATTTCGGAAATTGTCAGCAATATCCGCATTGAGGATACCGGAGGCATTTTTTTGGTTGATACCCGTACAGATACGATAATTGGCCATAGAGACAGAGCGCTTGTCGGAGAAAAGCTGAGCCAGATAGATGACAGTATGTATGCCTATGCTGAAAAACAGATAAAAGCTGGAAAAATGGGACTCAGCCTTTATGAAGGCACCTATATTCAGACAGCAAAAATTGAAGGAAGCGGCTGGACAGCAGTAGCATATGTTTCCAGAAAAGAGGTGTTATCGGAGCTTCAGAATCTGACAGAAATCATGACAGGTGCAGCGATTGGAGCAGTACTGTTGATGACTCTTCTTGTTATTATCCAGATACGGCGCATTATTGGCAGGCCGGTAAAAGAATTGAGTCGGGTCGCTACCCGAATCGCAGAAGGGGAACTGGACCAGACGATTCATTATAAATCCAGAGATGAAATGGGTATTTTGGCAGATGATTTTAATCAGGTTACAATGAGACTGCGCGAATACATAAAATATATCAATGAAATTTCAGATACCCTGCAAAAGATTGCAAAGGGCAATCTGGCATTTACGCTGCAAAGTGAATATACTGGTGAATTTGCAAAAATCAGAAGTTCTCTGGAGGAAATTTCTGTCGAGCTTAATGGCACTATGAGGCAGTTGAATTTTTCTTCAAAAGATGTTGCTGCCAGTGCAGCACAGGTTTCGAACAGCGCCGTAAGTTTGTCTCAGGGTTCCACAGAACAGGCGGCGGAAGTGGAAACACTGGCTGGACATATTGGAAAAGTATCTGAAAGTGTAGAACAGATTGCTCAAAATGCACAGAAAGCCAGCGGTATTTCGAAAGAAGTCACACAGGGACTGCTAAAGAGCAATACAAAAATGCAGAACATGACAGAAGTGATTCAGAAAATAAGTGATAAATCAAATGAAATCCATAAAATTGTAAAGACAATTGATGACATTGCATTTCAGACAAATATTCTTGCATTAAACGCAGCAGTTGAAGCGGCACGTGCCGGAGAAACCGGAAAAGGCTTTGCTGTGGTGGCGGATGAAGTTCGCTCTCTGGCTGCCAAATCAGCGGCAGCGGCTCAGGAAACGACAAATCTTCTTGGGGAGACAATAAGCTCCATGGAAGAGGGTGCCAGTGCTGCTGATGATACTGCAAAATGCATGATGTCGGCAGTGCAGCTTGCAAATGAAATGAGCAGTCTGATAGAAGATATTGCAGACTGCACAAAACAGGAGGCTGTTGCAGCGTCAGAGATTAGTCATGGAATCAATCAGATTGCGATTGTTGTTCAAAGTAATGTAGCTACAGCGGAATCGAGCGCTGCTGCCAGTGAAGAACTGTCCAGTCAGGCGGCCGCATTGAGAGAGATGGTATTCAGATTTCAGTTAAAAGAGTAAAAAACAGGGCTGTTGCAAACTATAAAACTTTCAGTTTGCAGCAGCCTTTAGTTTTAACAAACTCTGCTGTCAATGATATCTGCCGTCATTTCAGCCAGAAAGACATGTCTTATTCTCATTTTTGCAAATTTATAACTCCTGAGTATGAATTTTATGAAATACTTAGATTTTTTTTCAAGAGTGAAAACCAGTCACGAATATAATCTGCCCGTTTATTATAGTGCTTCAAGTAGTATGCATGTTCCCAGACATCAAGATTTAAAACCGGATAAAAGCCAAGTGGAATAGGAGTATCTTGATTTTTAGTAGTAAGAATGGTCAGGTTTCCATAAGGGTCATAGACAAGCCATGCATATCCGGAGCCAAATACAGACAACGCTGCAGAGGTAAATTGTTTTTCAAATTCTTCAAAGCTGCCAAAGGTGTTTAAGATACTTCCAAGAAGTTTGTCAGACTGGTCAATATGATTGAGAGTGGAAAAATAAAGAAGATGATTAAAAACACCTCCAGCATTATTTTTTACTGAGTCCTGAATTTCTTTTGGAAGACAGTCAATGTGAAAAAGAAGCTGCTCCAGAGAGAGCGACTGATATTGAGGATAGTTTTTCAGAGTGTTGTTTAGATTGTCAACATAGGTTTGAAGATGCCTGTCATGATGAAGCATCATGGTTTTTTCATCAATATATGGCTCCAGTGCATTATAAGGATAAGGAAGAGGAGGATTTATAAATGGATAGTGCTCGTTCATAGTAAACTCCTTTCTTTTTAGTATATGGGAGGAAGAAGGATAGGTGACAGAAGGGGTGTTTTATTGTAAAATGAATCAGCAAAACTTCGTGTTCACAAATTGTTTTATCTGTGTTAAAATACATATAACATATATCACAGAAAGTTTATGAAATAAGTTTAAGAGAAGTTTTTATCTCATAATAGTACTATTTTAAGTAAACAAATATTATTTAGTAAAGGATATATTATGCAGAATTTTAATATAGAAGAAGAATTGAAAAAACTCCCTTCCTCTCTGGGCGTATATCTTATGCACAATGTATCAGAGGAAATTATCTATATTGGCAAGGCCATCAGTCTGAAAAACCGTGTTCGTCAGTATTTCCAGAGCAGCAGAAAACGTACCCCCAAAATTGAACAGATGGTATCTCATATCAGCTATTTTGAATATATTGTCACTGATTCGGAGCTGGAGGCTCTGATTTTGGAATGTAATCTGATTAAGGAACATCGGCCCAAATACAATACAATGTTGAAAGATGATAAAACTTATCCTTATATCAAGGTGACAACCGGTGAGGATTATCCAAGAATCCTGATTGCAAGGCAGATGAAAAAGGATAAATCAAAATACTTTGGTCCATATGTCAATGGGGGAGCTGTAAAGTCAACCATCGAACTTCTGCGCAGAATTTATCGTATCCGTACCTGCAATCGTTCTCTGCCAAAGGAGATTGGAAATGGAAGAGCATGTCTCAATTATCATATCAAACAGTGTGATGCTCCATGTATGGGTTATATTTCAAAAGAAGACTATCAGAAAAAAATTGAACAGACCTTGAAATTTCTGAATGGAAACTATGAAGAAGTTACAAAAATGCTTGAACAGAAAATGTATGAGGCCTCGGCGGATATGAATTTTGAGGCGGCAGCAGAATACAGAGATTTGATTGCAGATATCAAAGCATTGGCACAAAAGCAGAAAATTACCAGTGGTGAGGGGCTGGACAGAGATGTCATCGCTTATGCGGCAGACGGAAATGATGCAGTGGTGCAGGTGTTTTTTATCCGTGAGGGCAAGCTTTTGGGGAGAGAGCATTTTTTTGTCAATATTGCATTGGAGGAAGAGGGAGATATCCTGACAAGCTTTATCAAACAATATTATTCAGGGACACCGTTTATACCAAAGGAAATACTGGTATCACAGGAACTTCGGGAGGCAGATATTATTGCGGAGTATCTTTCAGGAAGACGGGGAAGTAAAGTCAGCATTTTAAATCCGAAAAAAGGACAAAAAGAAAAAATGATAGAGCTGGCGCAGAAAAATGCAAAAATGGTTCTGGATATAGACAGAGATAAGGTAAAACGGGAAGAGGCGCGGACAACGGGAGCTGTCAGAGATATTTTTGAACTGCTTGGCATTGAAAGTCACAATAAATATCGTATAGAGGCTTATGATATTTCCAATACTGCGGGGTTTCAGTCGGTCGGTTCCATGATTGTCTATGAAAACGGAAAGCCGAAAAAGAATGATTATCGAAAATTTAAGATTCAGACAGTGGAGGGACCAAATGATTATGGCAGTATGTATGAAGTGCTGACCAGACGGTTTACACATGGATTGTCTGAAAAAAAACAGAAGGACAATTCCTCAAAAAGTACAAAAGAGAGAGAAGAAAATCTCACAGACAGGTTTTCCAGATTTCCGGATTTAATTATGATGGATGGAGGTCTTGGACAGGTAAACATTGCACTTCAGGTTCTGGATGAGCTGAAGATTCATATTCCTGTCTGCGGCATGGTCAAAGATGACAGGCACAGGACAAGAGCGCTTGTATATAACAGAGAAGAACTTCCAATTGATACTCATTCGGAAAGCTTTCGGCTGATTACAAGGATTCAGGACGAGGCTCACCGCTTTGCGATAGAATATCACAAGAGCCTTCGTGGAAAAACTCAGGTTCATTCAATTCTTGATGACATTGAAAGCATTGGTCCTGCAAGAAGAAAGGCGCTGATGAAATATTTTTCAGATATTGCCAAAATAAAAGAAGCCTCAGTGGAGGAACTGGCTCAGGTGCCTTCCATGAATGAGGCATCTGCAAGAAAGGTGTATGAGTTTTTCAGAAAAGGGTTGTAATAACGGGAACCATTTTATATAATAGATAAAACCATGAAATCAGTAAAAGACTGATAACTTAATAAATCATCTGATATACGATGCAGTGCATATAGAATCAGAGAACTATATACGTGAAATGGAGGAAATTATGGCAAATAGTGTTACGGTATCAAAATTAATTGAAAATTATGACTTGAAACTCTGTAATCCGGGGATTGATACAGATAAGGTGAAAATTATGGTTCCCGATGTAAACAGGCCATCTCTGGCATGGGTGGGTTATTTTGAGTATTTTGACAGACAGAGAATACAGGTAATCGGTTTTATGGAACACTCCTTTATCAAGCAGATGAACAGAGATGACCGGCTGAATATCTATGATAAGCTTATGGCTATGCAGTTTCCATGTATGGTTTACTGCAGAGGAATGGAACCCGACCAGGATATTTTAGACGCCGCAACAAAATATGGTGTTCCGGTGATGATTACAGATAAGGCAACCTCTTCCTTTACGGCTGAAATTATCCGATGGCTGAATGTACAGCTTGCGCCTAGAATCTCTATTCATGGAGTTCTGGTTGACGTATATGGTGAAGGGGTTCTGATTATGGGCGAGAGCGGTATCGGAAAAAGTGAAGCGGCAATAGAGCTAATTAAAAGAGGACATCGTCTGGTGGCGGATGATGTAGTAGAACTTAGAAAAGTCAGCGATGAAACTCTGGTAGGAACCGCATCGGAAATCACCAGACATCTGATAGAGCTTCGTGGTATCGGAATTATTGATGTAAAGGCACTGTTCGGTGTGGAGAGCGTAAAAGAAACGCAAAATATTGATATGGTGATTAAGCTGGAAGAATGGAACCGAAATAAAGAATATGACCGAATGGGATTGACAGAGGAGTATACGGAATTTCTAGGAAATAAAATTGTAACCTATGCAATTCCGATTCGGCCGGGGAGAAATCTTGCTGTGATTGTAGAAGCTGCTTCTGTCAATCATCGTCAGAAAAAGATGGGATACAATGCAGCTCAGGAGCTGTATAAGAGAGTGCAGGAAAATTTTGGAAAGCCAAGAGAAGACTGAAAAAAGGAACAATAAGAGGAAGGATGGAGAGGCAGGTGACGTTATGGTAAAATTTGGTGTAGATGTAGGGGGAACTACGATTAAGACAGGGCTTTTTGAGGACAATGGAAGATTAATTGAAAAATATGAAATTCCAACGGATAAAACAGAGCATGGCAGGCATATTATAGATAATATCACAGACCATTTGAAAGCTGTTTTAAAAGAAAAGGGAATGGAAATCCGTCAGTGTCAGGGGGTGGGCATAGGGCTTCCGGGACCGGTAGACAGTGAAGGAAATATTCTGGGCTGTGTAAATCTTGGATGGGGAACCTTTAATATCGAACAGGAATTTTCGAAAAAATTTGAAGGACTTCCTGTAAAGGCCGGAAATGATGCAACTGTTGCGACACTGGGAGAACAGAGAGCTGGCGCAGGCAGAGGCATGAAAAATGTTGTGATGATAACACTTGGAACAGGTGTCGGAGGCGGCATTATTAATCAGGGAGAGATTGTCTATGGAACAAACGGAGGCGCCGGTGAAATTGGACATATGCCGGTAAATCTGGAGGAAACAGATATCTGCGGCTGTGGAAAACGCGGCTGTCTGGAGCAGTATGCAAGTGCTACCGGTGTAGTGCGCATGGCGAAAAAATTTATGAATCAATCTCTTGGAGGTAAATATTCTCATACGCTTCTGAACAGAGAATGTACGGCGAAGCAGGTGTTTGATGCGGCAAAAGAAGGAGATGCTCTGGCAAAAGAGACTGTGGAGTGTCTTGGCAGATATCTTGGTATGGCGCTTGCTACAGTGGCATGTATTTTAAATCCCGAGTGTATTGTGATAGGTGGAGGAGTCAGCCGTGCAGGAGAAATTCTTATCAGAGAGATAGAAAAAAATTTTAATGAGCTTGTATTCAAGCCATGTAAAAATGTAAAATTTCTGCTGGCAGAGCTTGGCAATGATGCCGGAATATATGGTGCGGCAGCACTGATAAATTAGGAGTTTTTGGTGGTTAATAAGATTTATGAAGATTTAAAAGAGATTGCAGGAATAAATAATGTCTTTCTCGATGTGTCAATGAAACAGCATACTACTTTTCGTGCCGGTGGCAATGCAGATTATTTTGTCACTGCCCAAAGTGAACAAAGTCTGACAGAACTTATCAAATATCTGAGAGCAGAAAATCTGCCATATTATATACTGGGAAATGGAAGCAATGTACTGTTTGCTGACGAGGGTTATCGCGGTGTTGTTGTAAAGACAGGTAAATTTGACGATATCAGAATTTCGGGAACTGTTTTAAAAGCAGGAGCAGGTGTTGTTCTGGCACGGGCAGCACATGCAGCACGTAAAAAATCGCTTACAGGAATGGAGTTTGCGGCAGGGATTCCCGGAACAGTCGGTGGAGCTGTGGTAATGAATGCAGGTGCATATGGAAATGAGATAAGGGATATTATCACGGGTGCAAGGGCTGTTGATGAAACGGGAACTGTTATTTTTCTTTCAAAGGAAGAATTAAGGCTTGGCTACCGCCACAGCATTGTTTCGGAAAGAGAGCTTGTTATTACGGAGGCTGTGTTTGAACTGGCTTGTGGTGATGGCAATGAAATCGAGGCAAAGATGAGAGAACTGGCAAGAAGGCGGACAGAGAAACAGCCTCTGGAGTATCCTAGTGCGGGAAGCACATTTAAGAGACCAGAAGGATATTTTGCCGGCAAGTTGATAGAGGATTCCGGCATGAAGGGATTTTCAATCGGAGACGCACAGGTTTCCGAAAAGCACAGCGGATTTGTGATTAACAGAGGAAATGCGACTGCACAGGAAATTCTGACATTGATAAAAAAAGTGCAGGAAGCAGTTTATGACAAATTTGGTGTTATGCTGGAAATGGAAGTCAAGGTGGTAAAATGAGATTTGTAATTGTAACCGGCATGTCCGGCGCAGGAAAAAGTACAGCTATGAAAATGCTGGAGGACCTCGGGTATTTTTGTGTAGATAATCTTCCGATTGCTCTGATTCGCAAGTTTGAGGAACTTTCCTTCGGTTCGATGGGAAAAATTGATAAAATTGCCCTGTGTGTGGATATCAGAAGCGGAAATGTCGCCGAACTGGAAGCTGTTTTGGATGAAATTCCGAAAAAGGAAATTTTTTTTGTGGATGCCGGAGACGAGACATTAATCAAGCGTTTTAAGGAAACAAGAAGAGCACATCCTCTTGTAACGCAGGGAAGAGTAGATGAGGGAATTTCGATAGAACGAAAGGAACTGGAATCCCTGAAAAAGAGGGCGGATTATATTATTGAGACAGATAATCTTCTGACAAGGGATTTGAGAAGTGAAATTGAAAAAATATTTGTGGAAAACAGAGAGTACCGCAATTTATTTGTTACAATTCTTTCCTTTGGATTTAAATATGGAATCCCTGTCGATTCGGATTTGCTGTTTGATGTGCGTTTTATGCCGAATCCTTATTATGAAGCTTCTTTGAAGAAAAAGACAGGAAATGATACAGAAGTGCGTGAGTTTGTCATGAGCACAGAGGTTTCCCGTGAATTTGTCAGAAAACTGGAAGATATGGTACAATTTTTAATACCAAATTATATTGCAGAGGGCAAGAATCAGCTTGTAATCAGCATAGGCTGTACAGGAGGAAAACATCGCTCAGTCACAGTGGCGAATACGCTGTATGAAAAGCTTGGCAGAAATGCAGATTATGGAATTAAAATAATGCACAGGGATATTGGAAAGGATTAACGATGTCATTTTCAAGGGATGTAAAGGAAGAACTGTCAAATACAGACGTTCCTGCGAGGCATTGCCAGATAGCGGAAATCACTGCAATTATCAGTATTTGCGGACATGTGGTAATATCTGCAAGGGATAAATATTCTGTAAAGATTCATACTGAAAACAGGGCGGTTGCAAGAAAGTACTTTACTTTATTGCAAAAAGCATTTAAAATAGATGCGGAAATTTCCATAAAACAAAATGTGAATCTGAAAAAAAGCAGAATTTATACCGTCACTGTAAATGACCATGTATCGGCGGTAAGGATTCTTCAGGCAACAAGGCTGATGGATGAAAATCAGGAGATACGTGAAAACATGTCCGTTGTCAATAACATTATTATTATGAAGGAATGTTGCAAACGGGCCTATATCAGAGGAGCTTTTCTTGCTGCAGGCTCTGTCAGTGCTCCTGAAAAATCCTATCATCTGGAAATTGTATGCGAAAACCAGCCAAAGGCTGTCCAACTGTCGGAAATCATAAAAACCTTTCAAATCGATGCGAAGATAGTTGAAAGAAAGAAGCATTTTGTAGTATATATAAAGGAAGGCGCTGGAATTGTTGATATGCTGAATGTCATGCAGGCGCATATTTCACTTTTAAATCTGGAAAATGTCCGTATTCTCAAGGAGATGAGAAATTCAGTAAACCGTCAGGTAAACTGTGAAACCGCCAATTTGTCGAAAACGGTAAATGCAGCAGTCAGACAGGTGGAGGATATACATTATATAGAAAACACAATTGGATTAAATGCATTACCCGATGTGTTAAAGGAAGCAGCGCAGGCAAGGCTCCAGAATCCCGATATTTCCTTAAAGGAACTGGGCGCAATTTTAACGCCTCCATTGGGGAAGTCAGGAGTAAATCACAGGCTTAAACGAATCAGTGAAATTGCTTTAGAGTTAAAAGATAGAGAGGAATAAAAAAATGGTAAAGAAAGACATGAAAGTTGAGATTAAGGATGGATTAAATGTAGGAACAGTGGCTTTGTTTATACAGAAGGCGAGCCAGTTTGACAGTGCGATTTATCTGAAGTACGGTGATAAGAAAGTAAATGCGAAAAGCATTATGGGCATGATGTCTTTAAATATTGCATCCGGTGAGCAAATCTCAGTTTCAGCAGATGGGAAGGATGAAAGTGTGGCTCTTTCAAGCATCGAAAAATATCTTTGCTGCACACATTAACATTAGGACATACATTAAAAATTATAATTAAGTTCAGGAACAAAATAAATGGGGCTGTCACACGAAGTTTAAGGTTTTTCTTGGTGCGGCGGTCCTGTTTTCAGTAACAAGAAGGGAGGTTTTTATGGCGTTTACACATTTGCATGTACATACAGAGTACAGCTTATTAGACGGTTCAAGCAAGATTAAGGAGCTTGCAGCAAGAGCAAAGGAGCTTGGCATGGACAGCCTTGCAATTACAGACCATGGTGTGATGTATGGCGTAATTGATTTCTATCGGGCGGCAAAGGAAGCGGGGATTAAGCCGATTATCGGATGTGAAATTTATGTGTCACCCGGGTCGAGATTTGAGCGTGAAGTGGGAAATAATGAAGACAGATACTATCATCTTGTGCTTCTTGCGGAAAATGACAAAGGGCATCATAATCTGATGAAAATTGTATCAAAGGGATTTACGGAAGGATATTATTATAAACCGCGGGTAGATTATGAAGTATTGCAGCAGTATTCCGAGGGAATTATTGCATTGAGCGCCTGTCTGGCAGGAGAAGTACAGAAGTTTCTGGCAAGAGGGATGTATGAAGAAGCCTGTAAATCAGCACTTCGATATGAGAAACTGTTTGGAAAGGGAAATTTCTTTCTGGAGCTTCAGGACCACGGAATTGATATGCAGAAAAGGGTAAATATGGATTTGGTACGTATGAGCCGCGAACTGTCGATTGGTCTTGTCGCGACAAATGATGTGCATTATATTTACGATACGGATTATGAGGCTCATGATATTCTGCTGTGTATTCAGACGGGAAAAAAAGTGGCAGATGAGGACAGAATGCGCTATGAGGGAGGGCAGTATTATTTAAAATCCGAAGAAGAAATGAGGACTTTGTTTCCATATGCCAAGGAGGCACTTGATAATACTGCAAAAATAGCTGCGCGCTGCAATGTAGAAATTGAGTTTGGTGTAAGAAAGCTTCCAAAATATCAGGTGCCAAAGGAATTTTGGGACAATGAAAATGAGGAGGGGGAGGCTTCGTGGAACTATCTTCATTTTTTGTGCTATAAGGGTCTGAAAGAACGGTATGGCATGGAAACGCCACAGCTTTGTGAACGGCTGGACTATGAGCTGTCAGTTATTAAAAATATGGGGTTTATTGATTACTTTTTGATTGTCTGGGATTTTATCGATTTTGCCAAGAGAAACGGGATTATGGTGGGCCCCGGAAGAGGTTCCGCGGCAGGAAGTATAGTTGCGTATACGCTGGCAATTACGGATATTGACCCGTTGAGGTATAACCTGCTTTTTGAGCGATTTTTAAATCCTGAGAGAGTCAGTATGCCGGATATTGATATTGATTTCTGTTTTGAACGGCGGGGCGAGGTAATTGATTATGTAGTGTCAAAATATGGAAAAAATAATGTTGCACAGATAGTTACCTTCGGTACGCTGGCGGCAAAGGGTGTGATTCGAGACGTTGGAAGAGTACTGGACATGCCGTATGTTCAGGTTGACGCCATAGCAAAGATGGTGCCGAAGGAGCTGAATATTACAATTGACAAGGCTTTGCAGATGAATCCTCTGTTTCGAAAGGAATATGAGGAGAACAGTCAGATTCATTATCTGATTGATATGGCGAAGAAGCTGGAAGGATTGCCAAGACATGCCTCCATGCATGCTGCAGGGGTATTAATCAGTCAGAAAGCTGTAGACGAGTATGTTCCTCTGTCTCGTTCTTCTGATGGAACCATTACAACACAGTATGTTATGACAACGCTGGAAGAGCTTGGACTTCTCAAAATGGATTTTCTCGGCCTTCGAACTCTGACAGTCATTCGGGATGCCGTAAATTTGATAGAAAAGAATCAGGGAACTGTGATTGATTTGAATAAAATTGATTATAATGATAAAAAGGTACTGGATTATATTGGAACCGGAAAAACGGACGGGGTGTTTCAGATAGAAAGTGCTGGAATGAAAAGCTTTATGAAGGAGTTAAGACCGGAAAGCCTTGAGGATATTGTGGCGGGAATTGCACTATATCGTCCTGGACCAATGGATTTTATTCCCAAATATTTAATGGGTAAAAACAATCCAGATTCCATTACCTATGACTGTCCTCAGCTTGAGCCGATTTTGAAAACAACGCATGGCTGCATCGTCTATCAGGAGCAGGTCATGCAGATTGTAAGAGATTTGGCAGGATATACACTTGGGAGAAGTGATTTGCTTCGAAGAGCAATGTCCAAGAAAAAGCAGGCGGTAATGGAAAAGGAGCGTCAGAGCTTTGTCTATGGAAATGAAGAAGACGGGGTAGACGGCTGTATAAAAAGGGGGATTGATGAGGCGACTGGAAATAAAATTTATGATGAAATGATAGATTTTGCAAAATATGCTTTTAATAAATCTCATGCCGCTGCCTATGGTGTTATTTCGTATCAGACAGCATATTTGAAATATTATCATCCGGTTGAATTTATGGCATCTCTTCTTACCAGTGTGATTGATAATTGTTCAAAGGTGACAGAATATGTAATGACCTGCCGGAATATGGGAATACAAGTGTTACCGCCTGATATTAATCAGAGTGAGAGGAATTTTATTGCACAGGGGGATTCCATTCGGTATGGACTTTCGGCATTGAAAAGTGTTGGAAAAAATGTAGTGGACCAGTTTGTGGCAGAAAGAACTGAGAGAGGAGATTTTAAAAATCTTCAGGAATTTCTGGAAAGAATGAACAATAAGGATATCAGTAAAAGGATTATCGAAAGCCTGATAAAATCAGGAGCACTTGACTGTTTTGAAGGAAACCGGCGGCAGAAAATGATGATATTTGGCTCGATTATGGATGATATCAATCAGACAAACAAAAAAATGATGGCAGGACAAATGTCATTGTTTGATATTGTTTCAGATGATTTAAAAGCGGATTTTGAAATACAGTTTCCAAGAGTGGAAGAGTTTTCCAAGGAAGAACTGCTTGCATTTGAAAAGGAATTTATCGGGCTTTATGTCAGCGGACATCCACTTGAGGAGTATGAAGATAAATGGAGGAAGAATATTACAAGAACCTCAAAGGATTTTAAGCTGAATGAAGAAGATGAGACAGTTGTGATAGACGGAGTAAAAGAAACAATTGGAGGAGTGATTTCAAGTGTTACAGTAAAAATCACAAAGAAAAATACGGTAATGGCGTTTGTTTCGATTGAAGATTTGTATGGAGTTGTAGAAGTGCTGGTATTTCCTAAATTTTATGAAAAATTCAGACAAATCATACAAGAAGATAACAAGGTGTTTGTCAGCGGAAGAGTGAGTGTCAGTGAAGATGCAGATGCGAAGCTGATTTGTGATAATATTACAGAGTTTCGGGTGATTCCGTCGCAGGTGTGGATTCGGTTTGAGGATAAGGAGGAGTATGAAAAAAAGATGGGAGAACTTATGGAGGATATTCAGGATTCAGACGGGAATGACAGGATTGTGATTTATCTGAAGAAGGAGAATGCAAAGAAGGAGATGCCGGCTTCATGGAATATTTGTGCGGAAAGAGGGCTGATTGAGAAGTTGAAGAAAAGGTTTGGAGATAAAAATGTGGCGGTGGTGTCATAGGAAAAGTTAAGTGTCGAGTGAGAGACGCTGTTTTATTGAATTTCCTTTCAACTTTTAAAAATATATGTTGAAATACAAGGAAAATAGTATTAAAATAAAGGGAAAGTTTAACAAAAACAAGTAAAATTGGAAGAAAACCTTATAATCAGGAGGAATATATTATGGCAAATCAGATTAGCACAATAGGAGTACTGACAAGCGGAGGTGACGCTCCGGGAATGAATGCAGCGATTCGAGCCGTAGTAAGAAGCGCTCTGATAAAAGAAAAAAAGGTAAAGGGCATTATGCGAGGCTATCAGGGAATGCTTGAGGAAGAGATTGTCGATATGGATGCACACAGCGTTTCGGATATTATCCAGCGCGGTGGAACAATTTTAGGTACGGCAAGATGTACAGATTTCACAACACCGGAGGGGCAGAAAAGAGGCGCTGATATTTGCAAAAAGCATGGAATTGATGGACTTGTTGTTATCGGCGGCGATGGGTCCTTTAGAGGAGCACAGAAACTTGCACATCTTGGCATTAATACAATTGGCGTTCCGGGTACGATTGATTTGGATATTGCATGCACAGAATATACGATTGGATTTGATACTGCTGTAAATACAGCGATGGATGCAATTGACAAGGTCAGGGATACTTCTACTTCCCATGAAAGATGCAGTATTATCGAAGTAATGGGAAGACATGCGGGATACATTGCGCTATGGTGTGGAATTGCCAACGGTGCAGAGGATATTCTTCTTCCTGAAAGATATGACCATGATGAGCAGAGACTGATTAATCATATTATTGATTCAAGGAGAAAAGGAAAGAAGCATCATATTATTATTAATGCAGAAGGAATCGGACATTCCACTTCAATGGCAAAGAGAATTGAGGCCGCAACTGGAATGGAAACCAGAGCAACCATTCTTGGACATATGCAAAGAGGCGGTTCACCAACCTGTAAGGATAGAGTATATGCTTCCATTATGGGCGCTTATGCAGTGGATTTGCTCTGTGAGGGAAAGAGCAACAGAGTTGTGGCATATAAGGATGGTGAATATGTTGACTTTGAGATAGATGAAGCATTGGCAATGAAAAAGGATATTTCGGATTATCAGTACAACGTAAGTAAACTTTTATCAAGATAGAAAAAAGAATGGATACTGCCACACTGAGAAAAACAGACAGGATTGCAGCCTTTTAATGAAAAGGTGCTGTTTTGTATGTTTTCATAGTAGTGTGGCAGTTTTGATTTATAAAATTATTTCTAAATGCAGAGAATATTTGTGCAAAGTGTTTACAATTTTTGGAAATATTTTAATAATTTATTGGATTCTGAATTGTTTAGAAAAAGGAGAAACTATGTTTATCAGCTCATTGTCAAATCAGCATATCAAAGATATTGTGAGATTGCAGACGAAAAGTTCTGCAAGAAAAAAGGAAAAGCTTTTTGTTGCAGAAGGATGGAAGATGTATCGGGAGGCACCGAAGGAAGATATCGTCAATACCTATGTTTCAGAAGCTTTTTTAAAAGAAAATAAGGATAAAATCAAAGGGAGCTATATTATTGTCAAGGACAGTATTTTTAAGGATATTTCAGATACGGTTACTCCACAGGGAATTATATGTATTTTGAAACAGAAGGAATATCAGTTAAATACAATTTTGAAAAAAGGAGAAAAACAAATTTTTGTGTTGTTGGAATCCTTGCAGGACCCGGGAAATCTGGGAACAATTATGAGAACAGCCGAAGGGGCAGGGGCGGCAGTGATTATGAACAAATCTACGGTTGATTTGTTTAATCCAAAAGTAGTGCGTTCTACAATGGGTTCTGTTTTTCGAGTTCCTTTTCTGATATTTGAGGATTTGTCGGATGCAGTAAAAGAACTCAGAGAAAATGGAGTGACTATTTATGCAGCACATCTAAATGGCGGAATATACTATAAAGAGGAGTATGAAAAAGGTTCCTGTGGATTTATTATCGGAAATGAAGCAAAAGGACTGACACAGGAAATCAGCAGACAGGCGGATTGTCTTGTGAAAATCCCCATGGAAGGAAGACTTGAATCTTTAAATGCAGCAGTTACAGCAGCAATTTTAATGTATGAAGTCAAACGAAGATTATAAAATAGAATTGTACCGAAAAAAGTACAAGGAAGCATGAAAATACAAACATATATTCTGTATCGTGCAGATTTATATAGTATATGAATAGATAAAAAAGCAGAATCAGTATAAAATATCTGATAATATATAGGAAGAGAACAAATATGAATTTGAAATAAGAACATACATTCCGAAAAATAAGAATAGTTTTTTATAGAGCAAATTTTCTGGAAAAAAGAGTTATTTTGGAGTAAAATTCAGGAATTGGATTTTTCTGGGGTTGACAAATGAGGTTTTATTTGTTATTATGCGGATACAACTTGCAATATATTTAACAAATGCGTAATAAAGCAGAGGATAAGCTGTAAGTAGCTTTGTTACATGCTGGTAAACAGCGGATTGGAGGACTTTATGAAGGCTATAAAACACGGGACTGCAGCAGCAGCCACAGCCGCGGCAACTTGCGGACTTGTAGTGGCCATTACTGCAGAGCTTGTATTCAGTGGCTTAAACAAAAGTGAAGACATAACGCCCACGGCAAATGTTGAATCGTTTGAAGGAGTTGATTCAAAAGAAACGAAAAATGTTTTATCACTTGAGAGAATGAACAATGTCCTTGTAGGGGCAGGGATGATGGATGATTTCGCTAAAATAGGAGAAACTGAGTCAGAACTGGAAACTACAGGAGAAGAAACAACAGAACCAGAGACAGAAACAGAAGCTGAGACAGAAGTACAGACAGAAGAAGAGACAACCGAAAATTATGCATATGCAGATTTCTTTTTGGTTAATGTAACTGAATATCTGAATGTAAGAGCAGAGGGCTCAGAAGATGCAGAGATTCTTGGAAAAATTTATGCAGGTGGCGGTGGCCAAGTTCTTGAAAAAGGAGAAGAATGGTCAAAAATACAGTCAGGAAATGCTGTTGGTTATATAAAAAATGAATATGCATGGTTTTCCCATGATGCAGAAGCAAATATTCCAAATGTCTGTCCATTGAGGGCGACAAGTACTGTTGATAATTTAAGACTGAGAGAAGGCCCGGGTACAGATTATAAAATCAATGATGTAATCAATCAGGGCGATCAGCTGACAGTTATGGCAGAACAGGGTGACTGGTGGGCAGTCAGCTATGACGGTGTAACTGGATATACCGCTAAGGAATATGTGAATATATGGTATGATATAGGCCAAGGAATAACAATTGAAGAAGAGGAAAGGGAGAAAGAGGCTGAGAGAGCAAGAATTGCAGAGGAAGCTGCTGCTGAGCAGAGAAGGCTTCAGAAGGAAGAGGAAAAGAGACAGCAGGAGCTGGCAAATGCACAGAAGGCTCAAACAGTATATTCTTCCGGATATAACCTTTCCGTGGATGATAACTATCTTCTTTCCTGTCTTGTTATGGCAGAAGCAGGAGGCGAATGTTACGAAGGAAAGCTTGCAGTGGCAAATATCGTATTGAACAGATTAAATTCTGGAAAATATGGCAGTACTATCAGTGATGTGATTTATGCCAGCGGTCAGTTTTCGGTAGTAAGAAATGGAGCCTTAAATCGGGCCATTAATAACGGACCAAATTCAGGTTCCGTGCAGGCAGCACAGGAGGCATTGGCAGGAGTGAATAATGTTCCTAACTACACCTCGTTTTGTACTCTTGCAGTTGCAAAGTATTCAAGATATGCTGCTTATTCCATTATAGGAAATCAGGTATTTTACAGATATTAAAAATAAATTATAAAGCATAGTTGTGGATTCCCGCCGGAATATGGCGGGGATTCTTTTGGCTGTTTGACTGTTTTTCCAGATTTTTGCTTCCAGATGGAATATTAAATATTTCTAAAGGTCTTGAAACTTAGACTGAAATATTGTATGATGAATATATATTTATGGAGGGAGATTTATTAAATAATTAAAAAGTGTTAAATGTGAGTAAATATACTCAAAAGTACCTAAAATCCAAGGTATAGTTTGTGCTGACTTTATAGCAGGCGGAGTTACGGAAATGAAACCCTTATCAGTTGAAAAAGTCTGGTATAACAAAGATGTAGAAATCTGTGGGTGTAACTGGTCAATGGTTAAGTCCCAAAAATCAAGGGCAAATCATGCAGTCAACATTGTGTTGACTGCCTAAAAATGTAATCAGCCAAAGACTGATTACAAAAAAATCTGGGAAAGGAAAAGCTAATTAGATGAAATCCACAAGATTCCAAAAATCAGGTAAATGTGGATATGTACCGATGACTCAGGTCATCAATTTTGATTGATGACATTAGTCGGGAATTTACGACTGTGGAGTGTACAGGAACAGGGTGGCAGCTTCGCTGCCATGTCGCTTTGCGACACAGCCCCTCTGGGGCTGCCATAACTTGTGAGTAGTATACCAGTAATGGTTACAAAAGCATACACGAGGAAGCAGTAACTATAAGTCGTGAGACTATAGCGAATCATCTGGCATATACACTTTTGTATATGTTTTTAGTAGCAGGAAGTAAAAGTGGAATCATATTTATGGCTGATTTTGTTTATTGTCTTTCTGATATTTGAAATTGCTACTCTGGGACTTACTACGATATGGTTTGCAGGAGGGGCATTTATTTCATTTTGGATGTCTGTGGCAGGTCTGGCGTTTATCCCGCAGCTTATTGTTTTCTTTGTGGTATCTTTTGCACTGCTTTTTACCACAAGGCCGCTGGCAGCAAAATATCTGAATAAGAATACTACAAGAACCAATGTGGAGGAACTGGTCGGGAAAAAAGTAAAGGTGTCAGAAACAATAGATAATGTCAATGAAACAGGACATGTAATGATAAACGGTGTGGAATGGCTGGCAAGGGCACAGCATGACGGTATGGTGATTCAGGCTGGAACACAGGTGCTTATTATGGAAATTAACGGAGTAAGGGCAATTGTACAGCCACTCAGTATTTTGAATGGTCCGGTGCATGGAAAAGAAATATATAATGAGGAAAGTCATCAGGATAAGGCATAATTTTTCGTATTTTATGCATAATATATTTTCATATAAGTATATTTTCATATAAGTATACTTTCATATAAGTGTATTTTCATATAAATATATTTTTATATAATACTATATTTCAATACGAGAAGCAAAGGTTCCTTTTTCTCTCAGGCAGATAAATAAATTTGTTTTCGTGTTTATTGTTATTGACAGATAAAAGGAAAGAAAGGAAAAATGGAGGTAGAAGAATGGATGGTATTATCGATGCTTTTTCGAATGTAGGAGTTCTGACAATTACAGTTATTTTTGCTGTAATCATTATAGTTCTTGCACGTTGTGTAAAAATTGTGCCGCAGGCTCAGGCATTTGTAATCGAGAGACTTGGAGGTTATAAGGAAACGTGGTCAGTAGGGCTTCATTTAAAGATGCCGTTGATTGACAAGGTGGCAAAACGGGTGATTTTAAAGGAGCAGGTAGTGGATTTTCCTCCTCAGCCGGTTATTACAAAGGATAATGTAACTATGAGAATTGATACGGTAGTATTTTTTCAGATAACTGACCCGAAACTTTTTTCTTATGGCGTGGAAAATCCAATTATGGCGATTGAAAATCTGACAGCGACAACACTTAGAAATATTATAGGTGATTTGGAGCTTGATGAAACGCTTACTTCAAGAGAAACGATTAATACTAAAATGAGAGCGTCTCTTGATATGGCGACAGACCCGTGGGGAATTAAGGTAAACCGTGTAGAGCTGAAAAATATTATACCACCTGCTGCTATTCAGGATGCGATGGAGAAGCAGATGAAGGCGGAGCGAGAGCGAAGAGAAGCAATTCTGATTGCAGAAGGTGAGAAGAAGTCTACAATTCTTGTTGCAGAAGGTAAGAAGGCATCCGCCATTCTGGATGCCGAGGCAGATAAACAGGCACAGATACTGCGTGCCGAAGCGAAAAAAGAAGCAACTATCCGTGAGGCTGAAGGACAGGCGCAGGCTATTCTTGCAATTCAGCAGGCAAATGCGGATGGTATTCGGTTTATTAAGGAAGCAGGAGCAGATGACACTGTAATTCAGTTAAAGAGTCTGGAAGCGTTTGCAAAGGCGGCCGACGGAAAAGCGACAAAAATTATTATTCCATCAGATATACAAGGGCTTGCAGGTTCTGTAAAATCACTGGTGGAAATCGCAAAGGATTGATAAGGAAGTGTGAACCATACAATTAACACAGTCAGCTTTTGCGGCTGATTACATAATGGTTGATTGTTTAAAAAATTTAAAATCGGTCAGGAGCAGTCCTGACTGATTTTTTGTCAGGCTTTTTTTGGTTAGGAAATACTTCGAATTTCCTATGACACTGTCCAAAAGGATAGTGAATAAAATGTTGGTATATAATGTTATTCATTATAAATATATCAAAAGATTTATAGAAGGAAGGATATTGAAATGACAGAAAAGAAAAGTATGCTCACAGGAGAAGGTCTTAAGAAGCTTCAGGATGAATTGCAGGACCTTGAGGTAGTACAGTTAAAAGAGGTTGCTCAGAAGATTAAAGAGGCAAGAGAGCAGGGGGATTTGTCAGAGAATGCTGAATACGATGCAGCGAGGGAGGAACAGAGGGATATTGTTTCCAGAATTGAAGAAATTAAGGAAATTCTGAAAAATGTTGAAGTAGTAGATGAAGATGATGTTGATACTGCAAAGGTAAATATTGGCTGTACGGTAAAGCTTTGGGATAAGGAATTTGAAGAAGAGGTGGAATATACGCTTGTCGGTTCTACAGAAACAGACAGCCTGAATAATAAAATTTCAAATGAATCGCCACTTGGCAGAGAGCTTATGGGTAAAAATGTTGGTGAAGTGGTAACATTAGAAAGTGCTTATGGCAGCTCGCAGTTTGAAATATTGGATATTACAAGAGACTGAGTCAAATAAATCAGAATGTGGAGGAATAAAAGGAATGGCAGAACAGAATCAAACACAGGATATTAATCAGCTTTTAAAGGTCAGACGGGAAAAGCTTGCAGATTTGCAGGCAAATGGAAAGGACCCGTTTCAAATTATGAAATATGACATAACATGTCACAGTATGGATATTAAGAATGATTTCGATACACTTGAGGGACAGACAGTATCCGTAGCAGGACGTGTTATGCAAAAGAGAGTGATGGGGAAAGCATCTTTTTGCAATGTGCAGGATTTAAAGGGAAATATTCAGGTTTATGTGGCAAGAGATTCCATAGGAGAGGAGCCTTATAAGGATTTTAAAAAGTTTGATATTGGAGATATTGTGGGAGTAAAAGGTGAGGTATTTCGTACACAGAAAGGAGAAATTTCCATTCATGCAAATGAAGTTACATTGCTTTCAAAGAGTTTGCAGATTCTTCCAGAAAAATATCACGGACTTACAAATACAGACCTTAGATATAGACAGAGATATACAGATTTGATTATGAATCAGGATGTAAAGGAAACATTTATAAAGAGGTCAAGGATTATCAGTGAAATCAGAAAATATCTGGATGCACAGGGATTTATGGAGGTGGAAACGCCTATGCTGGTAGGAAATGCCGGAGGAGCTGCAGCAAGACCGTTTATGACGCATTATAATGCATTGGATGAGGATATTAAGCTTCGTATTTCACTGGAATTGTACTTAAAAAGACTGATTGTAGGGGGATTGGAAAAGGTATATGAAATCGGAAGAGTGTTTCGAAATGAGGGGGTTGATACAAGACATAATCCTGAATTTACATTGATGGAGCTTTATCAGGCATATACGGATTATGAGGGAATGATGGATTTGACAGAAAAGCTTTATCGGCATGTGGCACAACAAGTGCTTGGCACCACAAAGATTGTGTATAATGGAATTGAGATGGATTTGGGAAAGCCGTTTGAAAGAATTACGATGGTGGAAGCGGTGAAAAAATATGCGGGAGTTGATTTTAATGAAATCCACACCCTAGAAGAGGCGAGAGATGCAGCCAAGGAGCATCATGTAGAATATGAAGAACGGCATAAGAAAGGGGATATTCTGAATTTGTTTTTTGAAGAGTTTGTGGAGGAGCATTTGGTTCAACCGACATTTTTGATGGACCATCCGGTAGAGATATCGCCGTTGACTAAGAGGAAGCCAGAAAATCCAGAGTATGTGGAAAGATTTGAGTTTTTTATGAATGGATGGGAAATGGCGAATGCTTATTCAGAGCTGAATGACCCTATTGATCAGAGGGAAAGATTTAAGGCTCAGGAAGCGCTTTTGGCACAAGGAGATGAGGAAGCGAATACAACGGATGAAGATTTTATGAATGCGCTGGAAATAGGGATGCCACCAACTGGGGGAATTGGATTTGGGATTGACAGAATGGTTATGCTGATGACGGATTCAGCGGCAATAAGGGATGTGTTGTTGTTCCCGACGATGAAAACTTTGGGTAAAGAAAACCAGTAAAATCAAGGGTTTCAGCGATTTTGAGTTGCGATTTACTACAAATTTACTACAAATTTGCTACGCATAATACGGAATAATACTTGATAATACGTTTTGTGCGACATCTAATTTTAATATTTTGTACTTCAAGGACACTTTCCAAGTGAGAATTTGGGAGTGTCCTTTTGTTATGGTCAAAAAAATAAAATTGGAGGTAGAAATGATGAACAACACAGCGTTAAGAGCAGGGGCGCAGAGCGCCAACAACACACACATGGTTTTTTACAACGGGGAACATGAGAAATTTTATTATGAGAA
>CAJUDQ010000035.1 GCA_910585215.1 uncultured Lachnospiraceae bacterium
TACACTTCGGCAGGTAGCTAGAATCCCCTACCCTTTAGGCATGGGGAGTGTCAAATAAGCAGAAGTAAACTGCGGTGAAACATTTTCCAGTTTGATTTCTTCCTGCTGTATCATTTTTTTTATTTGGCTTCTTGACAATCCCAAAACCTCGGCGATTTGTTTTTCAGCACGAATTTTGAGTTCATAAGGATTATATATTTTAATCATAATCTGTTCTTTTAAATTATTGTTTTTTTCTATTGATTCATGTAATTTAATTAAATCATAATTTGTCCTTTCAAAATCAATCACTGCTTTATTTTTTCTAAATAACTGTATATTTTTGCCATATGTTTCTGCAAGTTTTTCATCATTATTTAAAAAATGTATATATTCTTCTTTTGTTATGGAAGAACTTTTTTCCCTTTCATAAATCGAAAGATTAAAGGTATGTTTACATTGTTCGCATTGATAAATCAGCCAGATATCCAGCCTGTTACCATTGGCATTGACACGAAACTTTTTTGTATTTTTAAAATGTGTTTTTCTGCCGCATCCCGCGCAGCTTCGAATTACAAAAAAAGATTCCTTTACAATAATTTCATACTCTATTTTCTTTAAATAGCTCATCTGCATCTCCTCTTACTTTCGTTTGATGCACGGGCTATTACATGTACTTATTTATTTTATTTGCAATAGCCGTGCTATGCAAAATAAAAAGGTGTAGTCATAGATTAGGCCTCCTTTTTTAATAATTTTGTTTTTAGTTTAACAAATATCAAAGCGAATAGATACCTTAAATTTTTATAGAAAAAAATATGAGCTGGTGAAAATGGATATGTATTTGCAGATTTTTTCAAGATTAGTTTATATTTAAAAGATTTAAACGATATTAATTTTAAAATGTGTCTTGTAGTAATTTTTATGGCATGATATAATGTCGTCAAACGAAGTTTGATGACCTGTGCACATATATGCGTGTTTCATTATGATATAATAAATCAAAATAAAAGCATGAAGAAATTACGATATTATCCGTAGCAGTGGCTCTGTACCACCAGCTTTAGAAGCATTTTTTGAATCTGTTTCTTATGAGGATGCCATACGAAAGGCGGTTTCTATCGGTGGAGACAGCGATACCATTGCATGTATCACGGGAGGAGTTGCACAGGCATATTATAAAAGAATACCAGAGGAACTTTATTACAATGGTCTTCGATTTTTGGACAGTGGTTTAATAAGAGTGTTGAGAGAGTTTGAAAAGAAATATGAGATTGAAAGATAACAGATTTAAAGTCAAAGTTGTGCAAATTTAATAAATTAAAACCATATTAAAATAATTTTATTACTGTTTCTAAATTTAGTAGTGAAAAGAAGCAACCTATGTAATTCACATTATAATTGTATAGAGAAAGGATAAAATATGATTTTGTATCATGGAAGCAACACAGGAAATATAAAAATTTTAGAACCAAGACTGGCAGACCATGACAGGCCATACATATATTTGACAACATTGGAAATTGTGATATCCCATGCGCAAGACTTGGAACAGCGCCTATGCAGGTAGAAGATTGTAAAGAAATAAATGATTGTTACAAATGGCTGTTAGAACAGGAATCCAAAGGCATATTTCAAATCTGCCATTATGAGGATAAATCCCAGCAGGAATTAGAGAGGTGGCATTGTCAAATCTATAATTATATGAAAGAAAAAGAAATGCAAAACACACCGGAATGTTCTTATGCAAAATTTGTACAGAAAAAATTTCCAAAAATCTGGGAGAAGCTTGAGAAAAGAGGCGATTAAATGGTTTTTGTTACAGGAGATTGTCACTCTGATTTTGGGAAATTTTCTTCTAAAAACTTTCCGAAACAGAAGAAAATGACAAAAGATGATTATGTAATTATCTGTGGAGATTTTGGAGGAGTCTGGTATCCAGAAGTTTCAGAATATCATAACAAAGAGGAATACTGGCTGGATTGGCTAGAGAAAAAAAGCTATACCACGCTTTTTGTAGACGGAAATCATGAAAATTTTGAGCGTTTATATCAATTTTCAGAGCAGGAATGGAACGGAGGGCAGGTACATAAGCTAAGGCCCTCGGTGCTTCATCTTATGCGGGGAGAGATGTTTTTATTAAACGGGAAAAAATTTTTTACCTTTGGCGGCGCATCCTCTCATGATATTGGAGATGGAATTATTATTATGGATAAAGAGGGAAAATGGAAACAAATAGAAAAACAATATAAACGGGCGGGAAAAAATAATTATCGTGTGAAAGATTTGACATGGTGGGACAGGGAACTTCCAACGAAAAGTGAGTTGGAACATGGATGGAGAAATCTGGAAAAAAACAATTATCAGGCAGATTATATTATTTCTCACTGTTGTCCACGGAAAATAGAATTGAATTTGTTGCAGAAGGAACATAGTTTGTCTGAAAGAAATTATCCGCCGGATATTTTAACAGAGTATTTTAATCAAATTGCAGAGAAAGTAAGTTTTCAGAAATGGTTTTTTGGACATTATCATGATGATATGCAATTATCAGAAAACTATATGTTAGTATATAAGCAAATTATCAAAATTGTTTCATAAAAAAGAAATAGAAAATGAGAGGTATAGAAAATGAGCTATGACTTAATGGTTTTTGAAAAAACAAAAGCGCCAAGGACAAAAAAAGAATTTATGGAATGGTATGAGAAACGGACAATGTGGGAAGAAGAACATAATTATCAGAGCGTAGATGTGACATCTCCGGCTTTAAAGAAGTTTTTTCTTGAAATAATAAAGACATTTCCGCCAATGAACGGAGAATTTGCACCAGATGACATTACCTTTTCAGAAAATGAAAATTTGGAAAGTTATCTGACAGAGTATTCCATTGGATATGATATGATTTATGCGGGCTTTGCATGGTCAGTCGCGGAAGAGGCTTATCAGAAGATGAGAGAACTGGCCAAAAAGCATGAAGTTGGATTTTTTGATGTCAGCGGAAGTATTGGCGATATTATACTGCCCGACGGAACAAAAATAGAATAGGAGCAGATTAAGAAAGGAGTGCAAAAAATGAGTAAACAGACAATTATTATAAAATTAGATGCGCGGAAAATGGAAAATCCGGATTTGGATATTCGATATAAACTGCCGGACAGAATCGAAGAGGTGACAAAGAAAAGAATTATGGATAATGGTTATGATTATCTGAGTGACACTGTTCTTGGAATATGGCTGGAGACAGATATTGCAGAAGAAGGGGCAAAAGAGGTAATTGAACTGATAAAAAAAGAGAAATTTTTAAAGAATGATTTATCGCAGACGGCAGAAATTGTTATTTCGGAAAAGGAAAATGCAGAAGCAAAGGAGTGCAGACAGGTTTATCCGGAAATATAATTTTTATTTATTGGATAGTTAAGAAAATAATAGGAAAATAGAAAGGAAATTATTTATGGAATTAATAAATTCACAAAAAGTTATTCAAAATCAAAATAAAACAGCCGATAATTTGAATATATCAAAGGAATATGGCATGTTTATTTGCAAAAATTTAGTTTAGAATGGAAAGCTTAAAACCTAATTTTTATATATAAGGAGATAAGAATGTCCAAGTTACAAAAATTTTCATCTGAACAAATTTATTATTTAAATTATCTTTCCACAGTTGTTCTTCCCGAATTTTCAATCGATAAATTATCTGGTATTGGTCCATTGTATACAATATTTGTTGTTGAAAATAACGAGCACTATCAGCGGGAAGCAGCAAAAAAGCTGGCAGAGGTACTTCGTGCCATTACAGTCAAACAGCTTATCCGCCTGTCAGAAAATATTGAATGGAACTTCCCTTACAGCTTTGAAGTAAGCTTTTATATTGACTGGACAAATATAGATATTTCAAGAAAGCATTTTAAACATTTAAGCATAGAGGAATATGCCGCCGTTTTAAAACTTGGAACCTTTCATTATAACGGTTATTTCCGTGAAAAATGTCTAAAAGCTGTGGCAGAATATGAAGGCTCTCTGCCGTTTTTAATGCTCCGGCTTAACGACTGGGTGGAGATTATTCGGGAAAAAGCATTTTTTCTGGTACAAGACAGATTAAAACAATGTCCGCCAGAGGAAATCATTTTATCTCTCCCCTGTCTTGGAAAGGTTCAAAATTCTCAGAGGAGAAAAACAGAATATATAATGTTCCTTGAAAAACAAATAGAACAATTTCTTGAAAAAACAATCCGTCAGATAAATATTGAAAAAATAAATCAATATGAAATTTTTGTGAGAAATTCTATTTACCGGTATATAAGTAAAACCGCAGTTCTTGAACTGGATAAAATAGAGAAATTGGTGGACAGTTCAAAAGACAGTTATGGAAAACGTGTACTGATACAGGGAATTTTAAAAAATTATGAATGTAGTGATAATCAGTTGAAAAAGTATCTGCATAACAAAAGTGTGATTGTAAGAAGATGCGCGCTGGAAAAGTTTTATGGCAAATTACAGAATGCATGGCAGGGAATAGAGGAGCTTTTGCTTGACAAATCAAAAAAAATAAGAGAAAATGCAAGCTATATCATAGAAAAACATACAGATTTCAATATTCTGGAATTTTATCTTCAAAAATTAGAGACAGAACCAGCGGTGATTCCAATTCTTGGAGTGGGAGAGCATGGAACGATAAAAGAGAGCGAGATTCTTCTGCCCTTTTTGGAATCTGGTGACGCAAGGATGACAAAGGCGGCTTTGGTATCCTGTGGATATCTTATCGGTGCAGAAAATGAAGAACTGTATTGGAAATATTTATCTGACAGGCGGCCGGGAGTTGCAAGACATGCATATCTAATCGTTGATAAGCTGGACATTCATTACGGTGCTGCCAGATTATATGAGGAATATCAGAAAAACAGAGAGTTTGACGAGAGAAAATATCTGTTAAATCTTTTGTTAAAGGAACCCTCATGGTCAAGACTTCCTTTTCTGCTTCTGCTTTTTGACAGCGAAACAGAAAATCCGGTTATGGAATATAGAATTTATGAAAAAATATCAGACCGTAATATGTACGCAAAGGTCAGCAGACAGCAGGCAAAAGAAATCCGTCACGCCTTTGAAATTATGGGAAATAAAATACCGGAAGGATTGAAAAAGAAGATTGAATGGGATTTAACGCATGTAATTTGCGAAAAATGATGAAGGGAATTAGACAGGAATGGAAATTGAAAAAAAGAAGAAAGAATATCGGGAAAAAATGGGATTTGAATATCTTTCAGAGGAACATGCGGAATATATTCGGGATTTGGTAAAAAAAGCGGCAATAGCAGATAAAAATTGTGAGATTTTTGGCGCCTCCAAGCATAAATACCAATTAAATAAGGTTATGCCCGAAAAAGAAGTCCGCCGGTTTGAAAAGGAGTATTCTGTAAAGCTTCCAGAGGAATATGTATTTTTTTTGACAAAGGTCGGAAATGGTGGAGCAGGTCCTTATTACGGAATATATTCTCTGGTTATACCAAAGACTTATAATGGTGATGTGATTTGCCGGGAGGGTGTGCCTGCTTTTCTGGATAAAAATTTGACAAAAGAAGCATGGGATGCAATGATGGATGAAATGGAAGATAGTGAAAAATATGATGCTTTGATGAAGGATGTAATTGAAGGCACACTGTCGATTGGAACACAAGGGTGCACCTTTGAAACTTTATTAATGTGTAAGGGAAGCGAGCAGGGAAAACTGGTTTATATTGACTGGAATCTGGACCCCGAACTTTATCCATGCTTAACTGGAATGAAATTTCTGGAATGGTATGAATTATTTTTTAATAAAATTATTGCTGGTCAGAATCCTTATGAATATCTATAATGTTTTTTATTTTAAAATAAAAAGTAAAGATTGTAAAAATGAAGCTGAAGTAAAAAAATGATATTTACAAAAATCAAAAATAACAAAAAAATGAAAGGGTGATGTGAAATAAATACAAAATTTAATTATCTTTCAGAGGAACATGCAGAATATATTCGAGATTTAGTGAAACAGGCGGGAATGGCAGACCTGCATCGTAATGTTCTGGGAGCTTTTCAACATCAATATCAGTTAAATCCGGTTGTATCATTGAAGGAAGTACAGCAATTTGAAGAGGAATATCATGTAGAACTGCCAGAGGAATATATATTTTTTCTGACAAAAGTTGGAAATGGCGGTGCAGGTCCTGATTATGGAATGTATTCTTTGGATGAAATGAAATTACATAATAATAAAAATATTTGCAGGGAAGGGGTTCCTGCTTTTATTGATAAAAATTTAACAAAAGATGCATGGGATATCATGTCAGTAGAAGTGGATACGAATGAAAATTTAATGAATGATATGAGGGAAGGACTGCTGATTATTGGAACACAGAGAGAGGTTAGTGATAATGTCTTAATGTGCAAGGGAAGTGAGCAGGGAAAAATTGTGTATTTTAATTGGGCTTTCGAGTTTGAAGTGTTTCCATATTTTACTGGAATGGGATTTTTGGAGTGGTATGAATCATATTTTAGAGAAATTATTGCGGACCATGACGTAGGGGCCTATGGTTATTATAGTCTGAAATCAGAAGAGGAGCTTAGAAATTCCTACAAACCAAATTTAAGCCTGAAAGAAAAGAAAGAGCTTATGAAAGGCTTTTATAAATTTAAAAGAGTGGAAGAAGAAACATTGAATTTTTTTGAACAAATAAAAGATAAAAGACTGGATGAAATAAGAACAGAGTTACTTTTCGATTTTGATTCTGACAGAGGCTTGATTTTATTTGAGAAGCTGCTGGCTGGAAAAAATACATCGGCGGCATTGGAATGTGCGCGTCTGGTACCAAAAGAACAAAGAGATAAATATTATGAAAGGATGCTAAAGCTGCTGTATAGGGAAAAACAATGTGATAAACATACAATTATTTATTATCTTATGAGCTGCAGTTTGTTGAGAACACGTGATATTATAAATTTTGCAATGGATGAGAAACAGGATGAAGAGGACAGGTATATAGCTTTGTGGGCTGTGAAGGCGTCGGATGACAAATTTGATTTTGTGGAAGAGCTGATACAGATTATGAGAGGAAATTCTTATAGAGTAGCGATTGGAGCGCTGGATATTGTTATGCATACAAAAATAAAACCACAAAAACTTTTTGACACTTATATGTGGCTGCAGGAAAAATACAAGGACGACAGGATTATGAGGTCCGCTGTAAATACTGCGATAAAGGTAGTGAAAACAGCTTTGTAATTTGCTAGATTATTTATAATAGAAAAATCAGTCGAAAAGCAAAATTGCATAAAAAATATGACAGGAGAAATAATATGAAGAAAAAAGGGGTATTTAATACCTTTAAAGGAGCAGTCAGAGAGGATATTTTAAAATATTGTGAAGAAAAAAATATCAAGGAAGGTGAATTTCGACCAGTTTCTATTTATCAGTGGGAAGATATTTATAACAAAATAATAGATGAATTTGTGGATAAAACAAATTCTTATAAACAGGGACTTCACTGGCTGAATATTGACTACTGTTTTCATAAAGAAAAGAAAATTCAATATTCTTATGACAGCCGAGATAACTGGGAATGGATATTAAATCTTCGGGAATTTGTAGAAAATGCAGAAAAGCAGGCTTATTATCTTGTGGAAGAAGGAACTAAATTCTGGATATTTGAGGGAACTCTTGAACGGATTAGCGAAATGATTTATGAGGAATTTTTTCTTCAGGATTATTATATTGTGGATAAAAAATATCAGTGGATGATTACCTGCAATCATCATGAAATTATTTTATTTGTTGGAAATGGTTTTTGCATGGAAGATATAAAAAAAAGGCTGCCGCGGGGATAATCTGGCGGTTTTTAAATTAATTTTGCAAGGAATGAAAAACAGAAATGTATTCAGGTAAAAATAAGGCTGTTGCAAAACAGCAGTCAGATAAAATATGCTGTTTACAAGCAGGAAATTACAGCATATAAATTCTGTCTGAAGTTATCTTTGCAACAGCCTTTATTTTTATGGTAAGAAAAACAGATTTTTTACTATATTTAAAGAAAAACATGTTTATTCATATACATAATCTTTAAAATAGTCAGCATCCTCTCCCTCATCAAGCCACAATTCAAACCACCCGAAAAAGTCCTGACGTTCACAACAGGGCTGAACGCCTACATCTGTAAAGTCCCACACTTCTCCCCGGCATTTTCCAGATACAATTAAATTATAACTCATACCGCATCCCATATTTGCCAGTTCGATTTCTCCTTGATAAACATTTGTTTCCATTTCCTGCTCAATAATATCTGCCTCTCTGTCATCTTCTTCCCAGAGCCAGAAGTCTTGAAGCATAAAAGGATGAGATAAGTCTTTTCGTTCAATATCTTCCAGCCGGTTGAGACAACAGTCATCACAGCCGTTGCCAACTCTTTTTAAAAACATGCGATATGCTTCTGGAAGACGAATATTACAATACTTTTCAAATTCTGTAATTGCTTCCTCTGAAAGACATTCGCCCATTTTGATGTTATTTGCAATTATTTTTTGCTGTATCCGTTTTATTACTTTTTCATAGTCTTTTGGTTCATAAACTGGCATATCTGCGCCTCCTTATCATTCTATTTACCACTTTTTATACAAAAAGTATAACAAAAAATAGATGCTATGACAACCAAAACATCAAATTTTCTGATAATGTTATTGATTTAAGGGATTGCAGACGGTATAATAATTCAGCACAGGTACAGGTTCAGCTATATGTGATGTCTTGGTTCAAATAATAAACTAAAACTTCGTGTAAAACTAAAATTTTTTACTGCTGATTATGCCTGAATGAAACGAAAGGAATACATGATTTATATGAATCAGAATTTTATGAAAGAAAAGCCGGTTTTTCCATTGGTTTTAAGTATGTCTTTGCCGATGGTTTTATCTATGCTGGTCAATTCATTATACAATATTGTAGACAGTTATTTTATTGCCAAAATCAGCGAGGAGGCAATGACCGCACTTTCTCTTGTCTATCCGGTTCAAATTCTGGTCAATTCGGTAGCTGTTGGATTTGGAATAGGAATCAATGCTGTTGCTGCTTATTATCTGGGTGCACAGGAAAAGGACAAAGCCGACAATGCAGTATCACTGGGATTTTTGTTTAGTATTCTGCATGGAGCTTTGCTGACTGTTTTATGTCTTGCGGGAATTTCTCATTTTTTGTCTGTGTTTACTGAAAATGAGACAATTATTGGGTATGGCAGAGATTATTCTTATATTGTGTTTTTATTTTCACTTCCTCTTATGATAGGAATTACATTTGAAAAGATATTTCAGGCAGAGGGCCAGATGACCGTGTCCATGATAAGTATGTTATGTGGATGTATGATAAATATTATTCTGGACCCCGTCATGATATTTGGAGCCGGATTTATTCCGGCAATGGGAATAAAGGGAGCTGCCATTGCCACGGGAATTGGTCAGGTGGTTTCGCTTATTATTTATCTTGTGATTTATTTTAAAAAGCCTCTTCCGTTAAAGCTGAAATTTAGAAGGAAGATGATGGATGGCAAGCTGTGCAGACAGATATATGCAGTCGGGATTCCCGCTGCTTTTAATATGGCGCTTCCGTCTGTTCTGATTACCGTTTTAAATGGAATACTTGCATCTTTTTCACAGGTATATGTACTTGTACTTGGAATTTATTTTAAGCTTCAGACATTTATTTATCTGACTGCAAATGGAATTGTACAGGGAATACGCCCAATTATCGGATATAATTATGGTGCAGGAGAATATGGAAGAGTTCGAAAGATATTTCAGGCGGCACTCGCATGCACAGGTGTTGTAATGGCGGTTGGCACAGTGATTTGTTTCACCTCTGCAAATCATTTAATGGCATTATTTACAGAGAACAGGGATACCATACAGACTGGTCAGACAGCGCTCAGAATTATCAGCCTGGGATTTATTGTTTCCTCTGTATCAGTAATTTCCTGCGGGGCTTTGGAAGGGCTTGGAAAAGGACTTCCGTCTTTGACAATTTCACTGATGAGATATATAGTAATTATTATTCCGGCTGCGTTTCTGTTAAGCAGAATATTTGGCGCTGTGGGTGTATGGCATGCATTTTGGGTAGCAGAAGGAATCACTGCTGTGGCAGCTTTAATTATTTATAAAAAAACAGTGTTGAAAGCTGTAAAATAGCTGGTAAATGATGCAACCAACGCTTGCTAGGAAAAAGCGAATAAAAATGTCAGAACCGCCGCTGGATTTGTAATACCTACCACAAAGGAAGAAAGAAACATTTTTATTCCATATACAGTTGTGATTTGTGGTATACTTATTTTTTTCCCGCCGGATATTAGGCGGATTCCCATAATTAAAACAAATGTGCCGCCCAAAATATGAATCATTGTCTGATATCGAAGCAGAAAATCCGAAATAAATGTCAGTCCAAATACTCCAACACATGCATACAGACAATCGGCAGCGGAGGAACCCAGTTCTGTCAGAAGTTCGGCCTGAAAACCATAATGAAAGGTTCTCTGTATAGTCATTGTGCCTACTGCGCCTATCGGCATACCAAAAACCAGCCCGATTAAAATCCCCTTGATTAGATAGCTTTCCATTTTAAAATTCCTGTTATCAAATTTCAGGCACAGCAGCAGTGGTCTGCTGTAATGATTTCTCCCTTTGCTGCATCAATATCCATAATAATTTCTCCGACTTTCGGTACATAAATATGACCAGACAGAGGATTTTTAATACTGACAATCGGAGCTGTAAGAACTGCTTCCACTTCAGAACGTTCAAAACTTAAATCAGTATCAATCATTTCACAGTCAATCAAACGGAGATTTTTGCAGTAGCAAAGCGGCTGCGTGCCGATAATTTTACAATTTTCAAAAGTAATATTTTCGCTGTACCATGCCAGATATTCACCCTTGACTACACTGTTTTTCACTGTAATATTTTTTCCATGCCAAAAAGCATCCTTGGTATCAAACACACAATTTTCAAATACAGAATCTGTGATATACTGAAAAGAATATTTTCCTTTCATACGTACATTTTGGAAGTTTAAATGTTCAGAGCGCATCATAAAATATTCGCTTTCAACCGTACAGTTTTCCATTGTAATTCCACGTACTGACCAGCCAAATTCAGGAGATAGTACATCACAGTCCTGCATTGTCACATGACTGCACTCACGAAGTGCTTTAATTCCATGAAGTTTCGTATCGGTGATAGTAATATTATCTGAATACCACAAAGCTGCTCTGCAAAGCTCTGTCATTTCTGAACCGGTTATTTTAAGCTCATTGTCATGCCAGAACGGATAGCGGAGGTTAAAAAAACAATTTTCCACTGCAAGACCGGTTCCCTCCTTAAAAGCACTTTCTCCATCAGCCGGACCATCAAAAGCACAGTCCTTTACTGTAAGATTTTTTGCATTATAAAGTGTTCTTTCTTCATCAAATGTTTTATTTGTAATTATAGTCATAATAATCTCCTTTCATAAAAATTCAATCTGCCATTTAAGCTGCACAGTTGTATTTTTTATATTTACATTTTATCTGTTTCCGGTTTGCTTTTTTATTTTATAAATCAGATAATCCAGACAATCAATCTGTTTTTGTTCTTTATGAAGATTATCCAGAAGTGTTTGTCTGTGTATTGACAAAAGCTGCAATCCCTGAGTAATGTTTTGTTTTCTTACATCTTCTACAAAAGCTGTAATAGTATCATTGTCACAGCCTGCATCCTTTAAATTTTGAATAATACGGTTTTCTTCATTTTCATTTTTCATTATTCCATTTCCTTTTTCTGTTTTTTCATTTTTTTATTTTGATAATTTGTTTTGCCCGCCTGTTTTCAATATAGGCAAATGCGGCAGGCTGTTTTAATCAACGCTGTTAATCAGTACGATTTTATTTCTCCAGCCCGTAAGTACAGGGTTATTTTCAACTGCATTTTGAAATTCCTCTGTAAAATCAAAATAACCAACTTTTTTATTGCCTGAGAGAAAAACAATACCTTTTGTCATAAGAAACAACTTCTGTGTCAGAGGATGCACCTCCCTGCATTAGAAATTTATCAAATCCATAATCACCTTCATATTTTACTGCGGACAAACCGTCTGCGAGCTTTGTAACTTCGGAAGTTAATGTCAGATAGTTGTCATTTTTATCAATATTTTTCTGTGAAGCTTTGTCGGTTTCCTGATGGCTGTTTTCAGTTTGGGTGTCTTTATTTTCTTCTTTCTTCCGGCATCCGGTTAGAAGAAAGAGAAATGTAAGTATTAAGAATAAAAATAGATATATTTTCTTTTTCATTTTGAAAATCTCCTTTATAATATTTTTTTACATTCTGACGAAGTGATATAATATAAGTTTGTCAGAATCTTTTATGTATCAGGTTTATAATAATTATGCTGTAAAAGCTGTGTGATAAAAAATATTTATAAACTGCTTTTATTTATTGAAAGTATATCAGGTATTTATAAAGATAGCAAATACTTATAGTTGATAGATAATTATGCTTTACAATTATATCTGCCTGTGATATCTTAATAGAGAGCAGGAGAATAAACGAAATTTGATGACGTTTTATCATGTTAGTAAGGAGGAATTTTTATGGAGCTTAGAGTTTTACAATATTTTCTTGCAGTTACAAGGGAACAGAGTATTTCGGGTGCTGCCCAGTCGCTGCATTTGTCACAGCCTACTCTTTCAAGGCAGTTAAAAGATTTGGAAGAGGAACTTGGCAAAGAACTTATGATTCGGGGAAACAGACGCATTACGCTGACAGAAGAGGGAATGATTCTTAGAAAGCGTGCAGAAGAGATTATGGAGCTTGTAAAAAAAGCGGAGGATGAAATTTCTTTATCAGATGATATTATAGCTGGAGATATTACTGTTGGAACAGGTGAAACAGATGGTGTGCGTTTTCTGGCGAAGGCTGTAAAAGAGCTTCAAAGGCGTTATCCATTGATACATCTGCATATTGTGAGTGGAGATAAGGCAGCGATTATAGAACAGCTTGACAGAGGATTAATTGATTTTGGTCTTGTTTTTGGAGATATTGAAACTTCAAAATATGAGTGTATACAGGTTCCCTATAAAGATACATGGGGTGTGATTATGCGTCAGGATTCTCCACTTGCCAAAAAGGAAACAATTACAGCAGAGGATTTGATAGATAAGCCTCTGATTATTTCCAGACAGGCGTTTTACAATCATGAATTACGTGAGTTTTTTTCATGTGGACAGGATAAATTGAATATTGTTGCGACCTATAATCTGCTGTTTAATGGTTCATTGATGGTAGATGAGGGAATCGGATATGCGATAAGTTTTGATAAAATTATTAATGTTTCCGGAAACAGTCATTTATGCTTTCGGCCGCTTGAACCAAAAACGGAATCAAATATGAGTATTTTGTGGAAAAAGTATCAGGTATTTACAAAGGCAGTGGAAAAGTTTTTACAGAAATTGCAGGAGATTTTGGATATCACAAACTAACCGCAGGAATAGCAGGCGGGAATGAAAATTAAATTTGACAGTATTTTGAACAGTTAAATAAAAGTTAATATGGAGGAAATTGAGTGAAGCTGGTTAAAACAAAAAAAGAGGATATAAAAGAGTTAGTCAGAATATCAAAAGAGGCATTTGACAGTGATGTGCTGGTTGGAGCAGATGAGACTGGTGGTCCGCCGGAATACGACAATGAGGACTGGCATATTGAAATGATGAAGGAAAATCATTTATTCACCGCATTTCATAATGATAAAATTGTGGGCGGAATCATTATTTTTATGGATAATCCTTCATTTAT
The DNA here is from genome assembly GCA_910585215.1 of uncultured Lachnospiraceae bacterium. Lineage (GTDB taxonomy): Bacteria > Bacillota > Clostridia > Lachnospirales > Lachnospiraceae > CAG-303. The sequence continues at coordinate 13,813 of CAJUDQ010000035.1, forward strand.
GTATATCGGCAGAATTTTTGTTGAACCTTCGGAATTTAGAAAGGGATATGGAATTGCCATAATGGAAGAGATAGAAAGAATGTATCCTGATGTTTCCACATGGATGTTAGATACTCCGATATGGAATATACGAACAAATAGTTTTTATAAAAAACTGGGATATTATGAAAAGAAGAGGGAGAATGGAAATACTCTGTATCAGAAAGACAGAGAGTAGTTTCTTCTGATTTATCAAAATAAAAAGAACAGAAATGTCATGGGCTGGCGCGTTAAGCAGACATAGCCCATGACATTTTTGGCTGTAAAATTTGATATATTAGTTAAAGCTCAATTTTCTTATGCAGAAACGACCCTGCAATTATAAAAATAATACTGTAAATAACAGAAGCTATAAAACATACCATTAGCCGGCTGTGCTCGACCGTTAAAGCCGAGAGGTCGTTCATAAAAGAAGATACCCACAGATTAGTAAGAGATGTATCTTCCAGTTTTAAAAACGAATCTGCCATTCCCAAAACCATATTTACAAGCATTGGAGCAACAATCACAGCGGCAATGGAAGAACCATTTTTTCGGAGTATAAAACTAAGTGCAGAAAAGAGACTGATATTTGCCATACAGGTAATATATTGTACCAAAAGCACAGCTATAAAATCTGTTCCGCTTATACTCCCTGTACCAAAATAAGTTTTTCCAAACAAAAACCCAAAAAGTACAACAAGCACAAACATAATAGAACAGGCAATCCATATAGAGATAAATTTTGAAAAATAAACCTGTGTTTTTGTGTAGCCTCTGGAATAAAAATTTTTAATTGTCTGTTGCTCATAGTCATCGCATACAAAGAGCGCGGCAAAGATACCCGCTATCAAAAGAAATGAGCAGCCAGATACTGCGGACACAGCAGAGGCAATACCGGACATGGTAGTCTGCGCTGCAAAATCTGCGTCTGCGTTTGCTAACATCTTTGTAGTAACTGCTGAGAAAAACAGCAGCACAATCATAATCACTGTACATATATAAAAGCTCTTTTGTTTTTTCAGTTTTCGAAATTCCAGTTTTAAAAGATTGTTCATAATTAATTACCTATCCTTTCAATAAAGAAGTCTTCAAATCCAATACTTTCATTTTTCAGTTCATATACGCGCACTCCTGCATTCCATAAAATACGGTTTAATTCCGAAGAATCGTCTACTGCTGATAAAATAGAAAGTGTCTGATTTGTATTATCCGCAGAGGCCTCATCTGTATATTCTATCTGAAGAGACGGAAACGTTTTTTGGAGAATAGATTTTGCCTTTTCTCCATTATTTACGGTAATGCGCAGCGAAGTACGGCATTTTTCCTGCAATTCTTTGGCGGTAATTTCCTCCACCAGCACTCCATTGTTTACAATTCCATAATTTGTAGCGATTTTTCCAAGCTCATCCAGCAAATGACTGGAAATAATAAATGTAACACCATGGCGGTTCAGCTCTACAATTGTATCTCGTATTTCCTTAATTCCGGCAGGGTCAAGTCCATTAATTGGTTCGTCAAGAATTAAAAGCGCGGGATTTCCAAGCAGAGCAATGGCAATACCAAGACGCTGCCGCATACCAAGTGAAAAGGAACCTGCTTTTTTCTTTCCTGTATTTTTCAGTCCTACAAGCTCTAAAATATGTAAAATTTCTTTATCCGGCGTTTTGGCAAGCATGGAAAAGCGTTTCATATTTTCAAAAGCAGTCTCATTTTTGTAAAGCCCCGGAGATTCAATCAGAGAGCCTGTTTTTCGCCTTCCATGATTCAATTCTTCGCTTCCAAACAGCGAGATTTTGCCGGAATTGGGAATGGTAAGACCAAGCAGTAATTTCATAAGGCTTGTTTTTCCTGCTCCGTTTTTTCCAATCAGTCCATAGATATCGCCTTTTTTGACATGGATAGACATTTTGTTTACTGCAAGCTTTTCTCCATAACGCTTGCAAAGCTCATGTGTTTCAATAATATAACTCATAAATGCTCCTTTCAAAATAAATATTTTCATTGCTTTGCAGATTTGTTTTAGTTGTTGATGAAACAATTCATACAATTTACGTAATTCATAAAAAATGAATTATAGACCATTCTTGACTTTTATGTGAAACAAATGTATCATATAAAAGTGAAACAAGTGTATCATATTGTTTAAAGTTTATCAATAGGGTTTTTATGTTGAGAAACAAAGGAGGGAAATTGTATCATGAATAAAAAACAGGAACTAAATGCTTTTATTAAAGACTGTATTACAACAGCATTGATAAAACAAATGGAAACACAGTCTTTGGATAAAATTTCAGTTACTGAGCTGGTAAAAACAGCAGGAGTAAGCAGGGTATCCTTTTATCGGAATTTTGAGAGCAAACAGGATGTTCTGGAAAAACATTTGATGAAACTGATTCAGGAATGGGGGAAAGAGTTTGAAGAAAAAAATGATGCAGCGTATTTCTCTGAAAGTCTATTGTTGCATTTTTATAAATATAAAGATTTTTATTTGCTGCTAAACCGTCAGGGGCTTTCTTCCCTGATTTATGAAAATATCCGTCAGGCTACTAAATTAGAGGAATCGCAGAACAATGTGGAACGGTATTTAAAATCTTCTGTCGCAGGAGCTATTTTTGGCTGGATAGATGAATGGCTTCGACAGGGAATGAAAGAATCGCCACAGGAAATTCAGGCAATTATAGCAATGGCAGAGCAAAAACAGCAAAAAACAGAGCAGAATCAAAATTAAGTTTGATAATACCTTGAAAAAAAGATATCTGTTTTGTATACTTGAAATAAGATAAAAGTTTACAGGAGGGCATATTATGGCATATGTAATAGTGTACACCAGAACAGGTGAAGAATATTATAACAGTGGGAACAGTGAAAATTATAAGGGGCTTATCGCAAAAAACTGTGATGTATTTCATGCGATGCATTTAGCGTTAAGTTATGACGGAGTTTCTTTTACTCCTATGCGAAATAACACAGGAATTTTATTTCCAAAAGCGGAGTTTTCAGAAGAAATTTCACAAGATTCCAAAGAAACTTTACAGACAACTCTGCAAAAAAGAATCGGAGGAATCACAAAAACTCTGCGCGACCCTTGGGTATTTCGATATCCAGATGGAAGTTTTGGTATTTGTGCAATTAGGTGGAATCAAAATGAACCAGACCCACAAACAACAGGTTATGCAATGCTGTTTCAATCAGAAGATTTGATACGTTTTCGCGAAGCCGGTTTTTTAAAGCTTTCAGATGAAGAAATAAGACATCCTCGCTGCCAGTGGAATGTGCAAAAAAACAGCTATTATATGGAATGGGAAACTTGCCTGAAAACATACAGCGGTTATACAAAGGATTTTGGAAATATGGAAAGCGTGCAGATATGCAGAGAAGCTTTATTGAAAGCGGCAGAAATAGACTGCATAAAGGAGGCTGATTTTGGAAATATTCTGCAAATAAGCGAGGAAGAAGCAAAGAAAATAGAAATGTATCTTGGAGAGATTAAGAATATCAGCGTAAAAGATATGCAGATAAGCGTCCTAGCAGGACAAAAGCCGGAATTTGAAACTCTTCCAAAAGCAATATGTCTTTATAATGACGGCTCTGTTCATGAGAAATCAGTCTGCTGGAACAAAGAGCAATTTGAAAAAATTGATTTTACAAAATCGGGAGAATATGAAATCAGTGGGGAAATCTGCCAAAAGCATTATCCATTTCCTTTTTTAAAAGCAGGCATGTCAGACCCTTGTATCTGTCAGTATCAGGGCAAATTTTTCCTCTCTGCATCAGGGCAGAGAAGCGTCTCTTTTCGTATCAGCGATACGCTTGAGGGGCTTGCAGATGCAAAGCCAATCAATGTTTATACTATGCCTGAAACGGATAAAATACATGCAAATATGTGGGCGCAGGAAATGCACGTAATTCATGGTGTTCCCTATGTATTTACAACAGTAGGAGAAAGAGAATGGTATACAGTGAGAAGCCATATTCTCCGCTGTAATGGAAATCCTGAAAATCCTGACGACTGGGAAGTTCCGCGGTTGGTGGTCAGACCAGATGGTACAGAGCTTCAGCCGGAGGGAATTTCGTTGGATATGACATATTTTTGTATTAATGAAATTCATTATGTGATGTGGTCAGACCGCAAATTTGCAGAGCGTTCCAAAAAACGCGTGATTGCGGATTCAGCCGATATTTATATTGCAACAATTGACCCAGATAGACCGTGGCAGCTTACCTCCAATCCAGTATGTATTCTGCGTCCGATGTATGGGTGGGACCGTTATGAAACTGAGGTAGATGAAGGGCCATATCTGCTTCAACATGGCGAAGATTTGTTTGTAACTATCTCAGGTTCAAGTACTGGTTTGGCAGACCTTTATTGTCTTGGACTGCTTCATGCAAAACAGGGAGACAATTTGCTATTGCCAGAGAGCTGGGATTGGTTGCCATATCCAATTTTGACAAAGGAAAGTGTCGCCGGAGAGTATGGACCTGGGCATAATAGCTTTATTAAAGACCCTGACAGCGGAGACGACCTTCTTATTTATCATGCAGTGCCACATGATGAGAATGGAAAAACATTAGGGCGTCATATGGGTATACGCAGGGTACACTGGGCGGCAAATGGATATCCATATCTGGAAATGACAGAGGAAAGAGATTTAAACTCTGAATTTAAAAAGGTAAATTTAAAAATTATAATACATAATTAATAAATTTAAAGATATAATACATAGAAGGATGCAAGAATTATAGAAAGGATATTAGCTGTAAGATAAATTATCGCTTACAACATAAAATAAAAATGAATGAAAAGGAATATCCCTTTCAGCCGCATTGGTATACTATACCAGAGTTTGCAGAACAACTGCCACGACAGCCTTATCATAAAGAATATGAACCCGATTCGCTTTCTGGCAGCCAGATATCAAATCTTCATATTTTAGCGAGGTCAGAGTATTTTATTTTATCAGAAGAACACAAAAAACAAAAATATATTTTGAGAATTACAGCAGATGATTATTATAAAGTATATGTAAATGGAAAATATATCGGTCAGGGACCTGCGCCTGCTTATCCGGAAAAATATTATTATAATACCTATGATATTACGAAAGAATTACACACTGGTAATGCTCCAAATATCATAGCAGTTCATCTTTATTATCAGGGCCTTGTCAATCGTGTATGGAACAGCGGTGAGGGAAGATTAGCACTGGCGGCAGAAATTTCGCAGGAATTACAAGAACAAAACTTACAAGGTGAACTATTATATAACGAAATATTACATAAGCAAATATTATGTACTCCTCTTGTATGGAGTTATAAAAAGTCAGAAGCTTATACAGGGGACAGAATTGGTTATGATACACAGTTTCTTGAAGATTTTGACAGTCGTTTATGGGATAAAAACTGGAATCAAATACAGATAAACGAAGAAGATAACCGTTATGAGGACTGGAAGCCTATGAAAAGAGCTGTTTGGGCAAATTATCATGTGGTGCCTCAGCCAACAAAGCAGCTTTTGGTTTATAAAAGAAGACCAGCAGTCCTAAAACAGCTGGCAGATAAGAGCTGGTTTATAGATGCCGGAGAGGAAGTAACTGGCGGTTTATATCTTCGGGCAGAGGGAAAGACTGGACAAAAAATAAAGATTTTGTTTGGAGAAGAGCTTACAGAAGAAGGAAAAGTGCGGTATGACATGAGATGCGGCTGTAAATATAAGGAAATATGGACGCTTACAGATGGGGAATGTGAGCTTGAGCCTTTTGATTACAAGGGCTTTCGTTATGCCTCACTGGAAACAGAAGATGAAGTTACATTCAAGGAAATACAGTTAATCCTCCGTCATTATCCTCTGGATGAATCTTTGTGCATCTTAAAAACTGACGATAGCTGGCTGGACAAAATTTTTCTCATGTGCAAAAATACAGTAAAATATGGAACACAAGAGGCTTATCTTGACTGTCCAACCAGAGAAAAGGGGCAGTATTTAGGAGACGCAGTGATTACAGCAAGGTCGCAGGTATGGCTTACCGGAAGTACCGAGATGCTTCGTAAATGTATCGACCAGTTTGCACAAACCTCTATGATATGTCCTGGATTATTAGCGGTGGCTCCCGGCTCTGTCATGCAGGAAATTGCAGATTTTTCTCTTTTATGGCCAGAGCTTTTAATGACAGATTATTTATTTACTGGCGACAAAAAATTTCTTGAACAGTATTATCCCGTCGCAGAAGGAATCTTAAATTATTTCAGGAAATATGCGGGAAAAAACGGATTGTTGAATCAGGTAGCTGAAAAATGGAATCTGGTAGACTGGCCGGAAAATCTGAGAGATAACTATGATTTTTCACTGACACGCCCGATTGTAGATTCGGGATATCATAATGTAATAAATGCGTTATACGTGGGCGCGGTAAAAACGATTTCCCATATAGAGGAAATATTGGGGTATCCAACAAGAGACTGGACAGCGCTTCAGGATGCATACTGCGAAATGTTTTTCAGGAAGGAACTAGGCGTATTTGCAGACAGTGAAAAAAGTTATCATGCCTCGGTACATTCCAATATTTATCCATTGTATTTTGGATTGGTTCCAGAAGAATATGTGGAAACAACGGCGGATTTTCTTGTGAAAAAAGGGTTCTGCTGCGGAGTGATGTTAAGTTATTATATGCTGAAGGCTTTAGCGCGGGCAGGAAGATATGAAGACATATATCAGCTTATTGTGAACCAAAGCGAGCATGGCTGGATAAATATGCTTCGAGAAAATGCGACCACTTGTTTCGAGGCATGGGGAAAGGAACAGAAATGGAATACCAGTCTGTGCCACCCTTGGGCAACGGCGCCGATTAGTGTTATTATAGAAGAAATGGCAGGGATAAAGCCAGAACCAGAAGCACCTCAGGGATTTTTCTGGAATCCGCATATACCAGAGAATATAAAAACATTTGAATTAAAGGTGCCGTTTGGAAAAAAACAACTGCTTATCAGAAAAAGAGAAGGTACAAAGCCGGAGCTTGTGGATATCTCATTCTATAAATAATAAATTTGATAAAATAGTTTTTGTTTTGGAAATATAAGCAATACAAATTGACAGAAAGACAGAGGTGAAAAAATGTGGCAAAACTCAGAAAAACATTACCAAAGAATTTTGAGGAATTATTAAATCAGGGTGATATAGATGAATTAAAGGCTGTTTTAGATAAATGCGAATTATATGCTTACAGTGGATACAGCAAAAAGACGGCATTATTTTTTCCGAATATTCCTGATGAACTGGTGCGTTATTTAACACAGGAAAAGGGAGTAAAAATTAATCATCAGGACAAATATGGAACGACAGCATTATATCATCAGGCAGAATATGGAAGTAAAAATTTGAAATTATTTATTGAGTTGGGCGCTGACATAAACGCAGTAACAGCAACCGACAAACAAACTCCTCTCCATGCAGCAGCGTACGGATATCATGCAGATGCAGTACAAACATTGATTTCGTATGGTGCAAGGATGAATGTCAAAAACTGGAAAAAAAATAATCCTCTGGAAGAAATGCTGTGTTCCTGCCCTAATATGTATATTGAGAAGGCTGTCGAGATTGCGGAAATATTTTTAAGCAATGGAATGAAAATCAGCGATAAAATGAAAGAACAAGTCCAGCGGATTGGAAGAAAATTTGAGTTTTACAAAGCTGATTTTAATTCTGATTATGTGGAGGAGGCGGAACAGGGATTAAATAAATTATATCAATTATTTTCAGTCCCTCCAGTGTCACCGTTAAAGCGCCACGATGGAATTTCCAAAATTACAGTGATAAACGCTGCATGGCCAAAACAGCACAATGCTCTTTGGGAGCTTTTAGTTCCGGGAAGGGGACATGCAGATACAATACAAGGAGAAGTAATCCGTATTTCTGGAAAAGTTGCTCATGAAGTAATGGATAATGGAGGAATCAACTGGGATAATGATTATAGAAAAATGTTAAAATATCTTTTAAACTGTTTTTCGTTGGGAAATGCATTGACAAAACCGGAATTAGATGAGGCACAGCGTATGGGAAAACTGATTTCGCATTCTGGAGAAGCAGATGATGAGCCGGAGAGATTAATGGAATTAGCTGTAAAATGGGTATCACAGAATACACAGCCAATACAGCTTGGAGAAGTGGAATATGAAAGATAAAAATTATTTCATTAGCGGAGATGAAAATGATATATAAAATAGCGATTTGCGATGATGAAAAAATAGATACAGAATATCTTTGCCGCTTGGTAGAAAAATGGGCGGCAGATTCTAAATATACAATAAAAATCAAGCTGTTTTTATCAGCGGAGGAGTTTTTGTTTCACTACGAGGAAGATAAAACTTGGCATATCCTACTGCTTGATATTGAAATGGGGAAAATGAACGGTGTAGAGCTTGCAAAGAAAATTCGCGCAAAAAATAAAGAAGTACAAATTATTTTTATTACGGGATATAACGATTATATTTCTGACGGGTATGATGTGGAGGCGCTTCATTATATTTTAAAGCCTGTGCAGAAAGAAAAGCTGTATGAAGTGCTTTTCCGTGCATGTGAACGGCTGAAAGGGAGAGAAGCAGCGCTTTTTCTCGAACTGCCTGACGGTATGGCAAGAATACCTTTCTATGAAATCCGCTATATAGAAGTCCGCGCAAATTATGTAACCGTTTATGGGGAAGAAGAAATCACAATAAAAACTACCTTATCCAGTCTGGAAAAAAAGCTTGATGGCAGTTTTTTCCGGGTCGGGCGTTCTTATATTATCAATATGGAATATATACGAAAAATTACAAAAAAAGATGTGATTTTAAAAGATGAAACAAAGGTTCCGATTTCCAGAGGATATTATGAAAAACTAAATCGCGCGTTTATCGATTACTTTTAATTTTGATATACAAAAAATAATTGTTTTTCACAGCTATATTGAAAGAATCATTTCAGGAGAAATAATATGTCACTTTTTTCAAAATATATCAATAAATGCATCGGCGCATACCAGCATGAATTAATAGAAACACATTATGCAGAGGTAGAAAATATGTATCGCAAAATGCGCGGCTGGCGGCACGATTACCGCGACCATATTCAGACTATGAAAGCATATGCCGCAGCAGGAGACCTGCAGGCAATTAGTGAATATCTTGATAAACTTGACACAGACCTTTCAACGGTAGACATGGTACTAAAAACAGGAAACAAAATGACAGACGCAATTATTAACAGCAAAATTTCTCTTGCAAGGGCAAAAAATATCAATGTAAAAGCCGATGCCCATATCCCCGTTTCGCTGACAATATCCGAAATTGATTTATGCATTATTATTGGGAACCTGTTTGACAATGCCATAGAAGCGAGCCTTGCTCTGCCGGAGGATAAGCGCATGATACGAGTATATATGGATATGAAAAACACACAGCTCTATATGTCTTTTACAAATTTTACCGCCACAGGAAAATTAAAAAAGAAAGGCAATATTTTTTGTACAAATAAAGGTATGGGACATGGTTTCGGACTTGTAAGAATCGATGATATTATAGAACGATACGGCGGATATTTATCCCGTAACAGCGAGGAGGGTGCTTTTACAACAGAAATTCTTCTTCCGCAGAAATAGTCTCTCTGTTTATCCCCTGTTTTGAACAGTTCGTCCCCCAAAAATAAAACTCCAAAAAATTATGATATAATTGCTTAGACATTTGCAGATGCTCAAGCAATCATATCATAATTTTTTGTATCATATCATCAAGCGAAGAGTATAGACATATTTCGTTATAATATATTATCCAGTAAAAAATGATATTATAGGTATAATTGTAAAACAAGCTGGCCTATAACAACTTTGAGTTATAACAAAATATAATTTTCAGGAAGGTGCTAAATTTGAACTCAGACAAAAATAATACAAGAAAATCGAAAAAACCAAAATATAATATGTTCCAAAACACCTGCTATTTTATTACATTGGCATGGAAGGAAAAAGAGAAAAAGGTGCCGATACTCTGTCTGCTTCTGGCAGGATTTACTGTTATCAACAATCTTTTAAACCTTTATATACCCCCTGTAATATTGGGAGTTGTGGAACAGAGGAAATCTATATCAAGGCTGCTTATTACCATTTTGTGTTTTCTGGCAGCTAATATGTTTTGTTCCGCTGTTCTTTTTTATATCCATACAAATGCGCTATTTGGGCGTATTACTGTTCGTACGATTCTTGCACGTAAATTAAATAAAAAGGCCGCTGTTACTTCTTATCCTAATGTAAACAGTCAGGAGTGTATCCGAATGAGTACAAAATCACATGACTGTATAAACGGCAATTCTGCAGCAGGAGAAGCAATATGGAATACTCTTACTTGGCTGTTGCAAAACTGTGCAGGATTTCTTATTTATGTTTTTCTGTTGTCATCTGTCGATTTATTTATGATAGCAGTCATTCTTGCGACTACAATTACTGGCTATTTTGTGAGTAAATATGTAAATAGCTATGAATATCGTCATCGTGATGAAATTGCAGACTATGAAAACAGATTATATTATATCAGAGAACAGGCAAACAATTACAGTGCAGCAAAAGATATTCGTATTTTTGGTATACGTTCATGGCTGGAAGAGCTTTATGAAAAAGCTATGAATTCTTATGCATCTTTTTATCACAAAGCAGAAAGTGTTTACATGTGGGCCAGAATTACAGACCTTTTACTTGCCTTTCTTCGCAATGGCATAGCATATCTGTATTTAATCAGCCTTGTTCTTAAAAATGGTCTGACAGCATCGGAATTTTTATTATATTTTACCGCAGTAAATGGATTTACTGCATGGGTGACTGGAATGATTGACAATCTTATTACGCTGCACCGCCAAAGTCTGGATATTTCCATTGTACGGGAATATCTGGAGTATCCAGAGCCTTTTTGTTTTGAGGAGGGCGAACCTTTGTCATGCCATAAGCATAAAAACTGTGAAATCCGGTTTGAAAATGTTTCTTTTCGTTATCCCGAAGCAGACCATGATACATTGTCGAATATCAATCTTACACTTCATTCGGGAGAAAAGCTTGCAGTAGTAGGTTTAAACGGAGCCGGAAAAACAACATTTGTAAAATTGCTCTGCGGCCTTTTGGACCCGACAGAAGGGAGGATTTTACTGGATGGCAAAGATATCAGGGAATATAACCGCAGAGATTATTATTGTATGTTTTCTGCAGTTTTTCAGAATTTTTCCCTGCTTCCTGCCTCAATTGCTGTAAATATCGCACAGTCTGAAACAGAGATAGATATACTAAAAGTAAAGGAGTGTGCAGAAAAAGCCGGCATTTATTCAAAAATTGAATCCTTGCCGAAAAAATACGAAACCCTTTTAAACAGGGAAGTCTTTGAAGACGCTATTATGCTGTCAGGAGGAGAAACACAGCGTTTGATGCTGGCGAGAGCTTTGTATAAGGATGCTCCGGTTATTGTACTGGATGAACCGACAGCGGCGCTTGATTCTATTGCAGAGGCTGATATATATGAAAAATACAGTGAAATGACAAAAGGAAAACTGTCTGTTTATATTTCACACAGGCTGGCTTCTACGCGGTTTTGCGACTGTATTATATTGATTGAAAATGCCAAAATTGCGGAAACTGGCACACATAAAGAATTGTTGGAGCGTGGAGGGCGATATTCAGAGCTGTTTATAGTTCAAAGCAAATATTATCAGAAAGGAGGCTGTTACGATGAAGAAAGAGAAAGAAATGATTTCATGGAGCAGCACATATAAAATAAATTATCGTGCAATTAAACTGATTTATAGGCATTATCCGAAAATGGTACTTTCACATTTTTTTTCTATTATATGGACAGCCCTTACACCATATGTAGGAATTTATCTTTCAGCGCTTATTATTGGAGAACTTGCAGGAGAAAAAGACACGAAAAGGCTTACAGGACTTGTATGTTTTACTCTGATTACAGAAGCAGTGATTGCTTTTTTATCAGCGCTTTTATTAAAATGGAAAAATTCAGAAAGCGCCGGCATGTATCATAATATCAAGCGAATATGGACAAAAAAACTGTTGGATATGGATTTTGTGGATATTGATAATATAGAAACACATAAAATGCTTTCCGCCATAGAAGAAAATCACAACGGAGGAGGCCGGGGCCTTGTGGCTGTTCTTGGATGTTATGAAACGATGCTTTCCTCTATATTTACATTTTTGGGAGGTCTTGCATTGACAGTCTCGCTTTTTGCAGAAACAGTGCCAAGAAGTGCAGGAAACTATCAGATATTGAATCATCCGTTTTTTGTACTGTTGATTCTTTTTGTTCTGCTTGTTATTACATGGCTGTCACCTGTGCTGGCAACAAAAGCCGGTCGGTATTGGACAATGAATCAGAATCAATATACTCTGGGAAACCGTCTGTTTGATTTTTATGCATCTTTTGGCTATCATCGGGAGATTGCGGCTGATGTGCGCATCTATCATCAGGATTCAATGTTAGATAATTGGATATCTGATAAAACGGGAGTTTTTGAATCCAAGGGACTGTTTGCAGGGTATGCAAAGGGACCAATGGGATTTTATAATGCAATGTCAGCGGCGGTATCTGTTTTGTTTACCGGAGTGATTTATTTGTTTGTCTGCCTAAAGGCATGGGCGGGAGCTTTTGGAATCGGTTCTGTGACACAGTATATTGCGTCTGTTACAAAAGCAGCCTCCGGCTTGTCCGAGTTGATTGAAACAGCAGGGACTATGAAAATTAATGCCCCGTTTCTGGAAAAGACTTTTGAGTATCTGGATATTCCGAATTTAATGTATCAGGGAAGCTTAACCGTAGAAAAAAGAAGGGACAGAGATTATGAGGTGGAATTTCGCAATGTTTCTTTCCAATATCCGGGAAGCGTGGATTATGCGCTTAAAAATGTCAATATCAAGTTCCGTATTGGAGAACGTCTTGCGGTTGTAGGAAGGAATGGAAGCGGAAAGACTACTTTTATCAAGCTGCTCTGCCGTTTGTATGACCCGACAGAAGGGGAAATTCTTTTAAACGGAATTAATATTCGAAAATACAATTATCTGGATTATATGTCCGTTTTTTCTGTCGTATTTCAGGATTTTAAATTATTTGCATTTCCTTTGGGACAGAATGTTGCTGCAAAGAGTTCTTATGATAAGGAAAGAGTAGAGAACAGTCTGCAGAAGGCAGGATTTGGAGAAAGGCTTTCTGATATGCCGGATGGACTGGAAACTTATCTGTATAAGGAGTTCAGCGAAAAGGGAGTAGATATTTCCGGCGGGGAAGCTCAGAAAATCGCACTTGCCCGTTCACTGTATAAGGATTCGCCGTTTATTATATTAGATGAGCCGACAGCGGCATTGGACCCTGTTGCCGAGGCAGATATGTATACAAGGTTTAATGAGGTGGCAGAGGATAAAACTGTGATATATATCAGCCACAGGCTGTCTTCCTGCCAGTTTTGTGATGAAATTGCTGTGTTTGAGAATGGAGAAATTGTACAAAAAGGAAGTCATAAAGAACTGGTAGAAGATAAGAATGGAAAATATTATGAATTGTGGCAGGCACAGGCGCAGTATTATACGGAATAAGTTTAGAATATATATCTTTTGAATATCAGCAACTTAAAGTTGCGAAAACTTTTTAAAGAGCAACTCTGAAATGGTGTATTTTATTTTTCATATCTGTTATACTCTGTTTGAAATCAAAAAGGAGGTAAAAAATATGGGATTTGGAAAAAATATACAGTTTTTAAGAAAACTGTATGGAAAAATCACACAGGAAGAGCTGGCGGAGAAAATGAATGTTTCCAGACAGACGATATCAAAATGGGAATTGGAGACAGCTTTTCCAGAAATGGAAAAAGCATTGCAGCTCTGTAAATTATTTTCCTGTTCTTTGGATGATTTAATGCAGAAGGATATGGATTATTACGACGACGAGGCATACAGCAATATCAGAGTTGAGGAAGTCGGACCGTTGCGATATGTAAAATATGCTGTATTCAGCAGGGAACCGGAGGAGGATGCCATCCGTCATATGCAGGAATGGGCTGTATCTTCTGGAATTAGTAAACCGCAAATCATAGGGTGGGATTTTCCATATTTATCACAGGAACAGGTAAATGTATTTCATATGCACGGATATGAAGCTGCGTGTATTTTGCCAGAGGACTTTGACAAAACAGATATGGAAATCTGTACGCAGAAGAAACAAATATATGCGGCTATTACTGTCGGAGAATCTCCAAAAGACGCATTTGTAGTAATTCCAAATGCATATAAAACACTTCAATATTATATCGAAGTAAATGGAATGAAAGAAAAGAGAGAAAAAGGAATTTTGTCGTGTTTTGAAAGGGAATACGACAAAGACGGCTGGCATATGGATATCTATATTGCAATAGAACCATAAGTTGTCATAATGCAATTTATATGTTATCATATATTCAGAATAAAAAGTATATTTATATAAGCACCAAAAAAAGAATCATCCATTTTTGAGTAAGGCAGATGTAGTGAAGGGTGTTTACAAAAAGGACGACAGATATGAAAATAGACCGATTAATTGGTATTATAATGATATTATTACAAAAGGATAAAGTCACAGCTCCCGAACTGGCAGAACGTTTTGAAGTATCAAGACGCACGATTCACAGAGATATTGATGATATCTGCAAGGCAGGTATTCCGGTTATTACTGTACAGGGAAGTAATGGAGGTATTTCTATTTGTGACAGTTATAAAATAGATAAGGCTCTTTTCAATTATGATGAATTGCAGGCTGTTTTTTCAGGTTTGAAAGGTATTGACAGTATATCAGAAAACTCCTATCTGACAAAAATGGTTGAGAAATTATCAAGTAAGAAGAATCCTGTTGAGATAGATAATACCATTATCATAGACCTTGCCTCTCACTATCAGAAGCCTCTGACTCAGAAAATAGAATTTATAAAAACCGCTATTCAAAACAGGCAATGTATTTCATTTCAATACTTCTATCAAAAAGGAGAGGGTATAAGGAAGATTGAGCCATATCATCTGATATTCAAGTGGTCCTCGTGGTATGTTTTCGGATATTGCCTTGACAGAGAGGCATATCGGCTTTTTAAATTAAACCGTTTATGGAATATCTGTTTTTTAGGAGAAGGTTTTACGCCCCGCAAAATACCAGAAAAGGAATTGCAGTTTGATCATTATTTTTCATCAAATTCTATTCATCTCAAGGCACTGTTTTCATCAAGTGAAAAATATCGTCTGATTGAAGAATATGGGATTGACAGTTATCAAATAACAGATACAGGGCAGCTTCTTTTGGAACGTGATTTTGTAAGTTATGAAAATATGAGAGCTTGGATATTCAGCTTTGGAGATAAGGTGTCTGTGATTGAGCCGGTTCA
Organism: uncultured Lachnospiraceae bacterium; assembly: GCA_910585215.1. Taxonomy (GTDB): domain Bacteria; phylum Bacillota; class Clostridia; order Lachnospirales; family Lachnospiraceae; genus CAG-303. The sequence goes on from CAJUDQ010000035.1 coordinate 29,249, forward strand.
GCTTTTTGAAGACAGAAAACAGCAGGCAGAGAATATTCTGCTGATGAAGAGCAGAGATGATACAATAAAACAAATATAGCAGGAGAATATTATTAATAATATGGTTGATAAAATGGCTGTATTGCTGAAATAAGACGAATAAAAGATGATTTTTCCTGAAGAAAAAGTAATTTTCTGTAAAATAAAAACACGACATACAGATGTCATGTTTCCTGTGTTAATCTATCTATGATTCTATCGAAACAGTATAAATGGGATAATAGAAACAAAATCAGGAGGTTTTTAGATTATGGTTGAATCAAGATGTGGAATATTGTGCAATGAATGTGAGTATCGTGAAACTATGGGCTGTAAAGGATGTGTAAATATAGACAAGCCGTTCTGGGGAGACAGTTGTACTGTAAAATCCTGCTGCGAGGAAAAAAAGAAAAATCATTGCGGCGAATGTAAGGATTTTGTCTGTTCTGTATTACATAGCTTTGCTTATGACAAGGAGCAGGGAGATAACGGGTTAAGAATTGAGCAGTGTAAAAAATGGAATGAAAATTAATTGTTGAAATCCATAAATGATTAAAATTTGTAAATAATTTTGGACAATCAGGCAGAATAACAATTTTTCTGTCTGATTTTTTTGTTAAGATTGAGAAAACATTCAATTACAGATTGTTTTACAACTATCCGGTTTTCGATTAAAATAATTTTATAACATATCAGCCGGAAAATCCATGGTCTAAAGACCATATGATAAATGGCGTTAGGTTTACAAATAAATATTCATAAAAGGAGAAAAAGATTATGAACATTTCAGATTTTGGAGAAAAGATATCCAAATGCCGTCAAAATCAAAATTTGACACAGGAGGAGTTTGCAGCAAAACTTTGCGTAACCCCGCAGGCAGTTTCCCGTTGGGAAAGAAACCAGAGTATGCCAGATATTACTGTATTTCAGGATATATGCAGAATCTTAAATATCAGCGCAGATTATCTGTTAAATATTGAAAGCGGGCAGGTGTCGGAAAATTATGATACAAGGGTATGTCAGCAGGTTATGGAGATTCTAAGACATTGCGATGAGCCGGTCAGTCTGCAGTTTGGAGAAGGACTTTTAGAGCTTTTTATGCAAAACACATGGAAAGAATATGTTGCAGAACAGCGAAAACGTCTTGCAGAGGAAGGATTTCTGCTTCCGACAGTGAGAGTGATGGACCAGTTAAGATTGGAAAAAAATGAAATACAGATTGTTTCTTATCATAGAGTTCTTTATAAAGAAATTATAACAGAGATTACAGAAAATACCGGAAAAGAAATTATAGAAAAGTTTGGAAGTGTAATACGGGAAAATTATGCGCATGTTTTAAATGCTCAGATTGTAAAAATACTGATTGATAATTTAAAAATTGCATATCCGGCACAGATTGAAAATGTTATACCGGAAAAAATATCCTACAGTTTGCTTCTGGAGGTTTTAAAATATTTTGTTGGCAGAGGAAATACAATGATTCATTTGATAAAGCTGATTGAATTTATGGAACGTGAATTGAGAAAATGTTCCGAGCTTACGGCAGAAGAGCTGGCTGAAAGTGCAGAAAAATGGCTGGTAGATACTATTTATAAGGAAAATTTATAAAGATTTTTTATATAGGTATTTAAAATTTATCAGAATAGTGATATGATTATTTTGGAATGTCAATATAATCATATCACTTTTTGTATTGTATTTTGGGCATATTTTTATTGTTTTAATTTAAAGCAGCAAATCAAATACAGCTATAAGAAAAATACTTATAAATAAAAGGAGTAAATAATTATGCGTATTTTATTGGCAGAGGATGAGAAAGACTTAAATAAAATTATTACTCAGAAGCTGTCAGCAGACGGCTATTCTGTGGACAGCTGTTTTGATGGTGAAGAAGCTGTGGAATATCTGGATTCGGCGGATTATGATGCTGTAATACTGGATATTATGATGCCAAAGGTTGATGGATTTGGTGTTCTTCGTCATCTGAGGCAGCAGAAAAAGAATACGCCGGTGTTGTTTTTAACAGCGCGCGATGCTGTTTCTGACCGTGTAAAAGGGTTAGACAGCGGCGCAGATGATTATTTAATCAAGCCATTTTCCTTTGAAGAGCTTGGGGCAAGGCTGCGGGCGATGACAAGAAAAAAATTCGGTATGACAGATAATTTTCTGACAGTTGCAGATTTAGTAATTGATACCGCCTCACATACTGTCAAACGGGGAGACAGAGAAATTATACTGTCAGCAAAAGAATATCATCTTTTGGAATATCTTATGAGGAACCACGGAATTGTTTTATCACGGGAAAAAATAGAAAATCATATCTGGAATTTTGAATATGAAGGAGGGACAAATGTGGTGGATGTCTATATCAGTTATCTCAGAAAGAAAATAGACAGTGGTTTTGAAAATAAACTGATTCATACTATTCGGGGCATCGGGTATGTATTGAGGGAAAAGTCATGAAAAATTTATCTATCAGGCTGAAAATTACAATATGGTTTTCTGCAATACTGGTTTTGGTTATTGGGATTACATTTACCACAATTTTTTGGATTAACCGTTCTGTCATGCAGAAAAATATAAAAGATAATTTAATCAAAACAGTAGAGGATAATGTAGATGAAGTGGAATTTTTTGACAGTTTGAATAAAGATTCTATAGATTATGACGGAGATATTTACATTTCCTATAAAGATGGGCTTCTGGAAATAGATGATGATTTTTTGGATAAGGTGAACGGGATAATTACGGCATTATATTCTGAAAATGGAGCCTTGCTTTATGGAGAAAATCGACTGATAAAGAAAACATCGAAAATACACTTTGAGGATGAAAAATTGCAGAAAATTTCTTATGAAGGAGCAGGTTATTATATTTTTGACCGTAAACTGCAGGGAAGAAAATTAGACGGGCTCTGGCTTCGTGGAATTGTTTCAGAAAATGAAGATATGGAAAGAGTTACCACAGTTGTGCATATTTCATTTATTGCACTTCCGGTATTGTTTGTTCTGGCAGTATTTGGCGGATATTCGGTGGCAAAAAGAATGTTACGGCCAGTAAATCAAATTACGGAAGCAGCGACACAAATTAGTCAGGGAAGTGATTTAAAAAAAAGGATTGCACTTGGCAGAGGAGGAGATGAACTTCATCAGCTCGCAGCGGTATTTGATGATATGTTTGCACGATTGGAGGAGGCTTTTGAGACAGAAAGACGTTTTACTTCGGATGCATCTCATGAGCTTCGCACGCCTATGGCTGTGATTATGGCTCAATGTGAATATATTTTAAATGAAACAAGAAGTGTGGAGGAATATGAGGAAGCGTTTTATGTGATACAAAGGCAGGGAAGGAAAATGTCAAGATTGATAGATGATATGCTTGTCTTTACTCGAATGGAGCAAAGAAATGAAAGCTATCCGAAAGAATATCTTAATCTGTCAGAGCTTATAGAAGATATATGTCAGGATATGGTTCTTTTGAAGGAGAAACAAATTATACTGACATGGGAGCTTGAGCCGGATATTTTTTTTGAAGGAAATCGTCTTTTAATCACAAGACTTTTGATAAATTTAATCAGCAATGCTTATCGTTATGGAAAGCAAAATGGAAATATTTTTGTTACGCTAAATCAAAAAGAAAAAATTTTTGTTACTGTAAAAGATAATGGAATCGGTATTTCCAGAGAGCAGCAGGAAAAAATATTTGAGCGTTTTTATCGGGCAGATGCCTCGCGTACTTTGGAAGGAAGCGGACTGGGACTGGCAATGGTGAGGGAGATTGTACAGTTTTATGGAGGAAAAATAGAGGTTTCTTCTGAGCTTGAAAAGGGGAGTGTGTTTACAATTAGTTTACCTATTTTGAAAAATATATAAAATTTCATGTCAGATAAAAGAAAACAGCAGGTCAGATATGACCTACGTTGATGTGTAGTAGAAGAAGCCGTCAGATAATATATTCTGCACTTTATTGCAAAAAATCATTAAAAACAAAAAAATTTTTTCTTCTAATGTTTCTTTAATTTTTGTACAATATAATACAGATGTAAACCACAAAACAGCCTTTTGGCAGCTACAAGAAAGGAGCATTTATATGAAAAAAATAAAAGAATATTTTAATACTCCAAAGAAAGTAATTCTTTCTGTTATTGTACTTTTCGTTCTATGTGGCATTGTGTTTTTTGCCACCAGCGCAATTTTAAATCAAGTTCTTATAGGGAAAAAGGAAGCAAAGAAAATAGCTTTGGCAGATGCGGGAATTTCTGCTGACAATGTATCGAGGATTTCGATTGATTTAGACTTTGACCATGGAAACTTTGAATATGAAGTTGAATTTTATTCAAAAGGAAATGAGTATGAATATACAATAGATGGAAAGAGTGGAGAAATTATTTCCAAGGATGCGGATTATCATAAATCCGTAGAAAATCCGTCGCAACATCAGGAATTGCAGAATACTCAACAGACACAGCCTTTAGAAGATAACAATACAATCTCTCTTGATTTGGCAAAGGAGAAAGCTTTACAAAGCGCAGGATTATCAGAAACAGAGATAACATTTACAAAAACAAAGCTTGACAGAGATGATGGCATATTAATTTATGAAATTGAATTTTATTCCACACAGGCAGAATATGAATATGAAATTAATGCCACAAACGGCGAGATTGTAGGTATGGAAACAAAACCATATCATATTGATTCTAATAATTCCCAAAATTCGGATAAATATATTGGAGTGGACCAAGCAAAAAGCATTGCGGCAGCGCATGCAGAAATTTCTGAGAGTGAGATTGTTTTTTCAAAAGCAAAGCTGGAAAATGATGACGGAAGAACTGTATATGAGATTGAGTTTTACTATGGAAAAATACAATATGAATATATAATAGACGCCGTGTCAGGAACAATTATAGAATATGATTTTGAGTAGTTTTAATAGTTAATATAAAAAACAATGACAGAAGAGTAATTTATAAGGGCTTTGCTCATTATCAGAGGATAGAATATGAATTGAAAATCGATGCAGTGACAGGCATATTTTTAGATTGGAATATTGAAAATTAATAATAAAAAAGGAAAAGCTGCTGTCTGAACAGATAATTTATCTATTTTTGCAGCAGCTTTTTATGCTATTCTTTTATTTATTTGATAAAATGTTTATTTTAAACACAATTAAAATTACAATATAAAAATATTGCAGTATTCCTTTTAAAACTTAATGTTTACTTTAAACCAAAATACTTTACAATTTTTACAACTTTATATATTATTTGCAGATTTTGTTTATTATAACAAAGTGGTGGCATTTGGTCAATTTATATTTTTGGCCAAAAAGACAAATCGCCTGATTAAAACAGGCTTTTATATAGCGTTTGCATGATTCAAATACTATATTGCAAAATTGCTGTGAAAATGATACAATAAATCCATATTTAAAGCAGTTTTTATTTTTTAGAAAGGAATTTATTATTATGAGTACACAACCAAAATGGCTTGATAATGCCGTATTTTATGAAATTTATCCTCAGTCTTTTAAGGATTCCAATGCTGATGGCATCGGAGATTTTCAGGGGATTATTGAAAAGCTTGATTATATTAAAGAGCTTGGCTGTACAGCAATCTGGATGAATCCATGCTTTGAATCGCCGTTTGGAGATGCGGGCTATGATGTTTCTGATTATTATAAAACCGCAATGAGATATGGAACAAATGAGGATTTAAAACGTCTGTTTGAAGAGGTCCATAAACGTGATATGCATATTCTTCTTGACCTTGTGCCAGGGCATACTTCCATTGACCATAAATGGTTTCAGGAGTCCATGAAAGCGGAAAAAAATGAGTATACAGACCGGTATGTCTGGACAGATAGTATATGGGAGGAAGTGTGGGGAATGGGTTCACTGCGGGGGATTTCTGACAGAGACGGTTCCTGTGCAGTAAACTTTTTTTCACATCAGCCAGCGCTTAATTATGGATTCTACAAACCGGACCGCCCTTGGCAGCAGTCTATGGATGATGAAGGTCCAAAAGCTACGCTAAAGGAGCTGAAAAATATCATGCGTTTCTGGCTGAATATGGGAGCAGATGGCTTCCGTGTAGATATGGCAGGTTCGCTTGTGAAACATGATGAGGAAGGAAAAGGAACTATCCGGCTTTGGCAGAATGTAAGGGCCTTTCTGGACAGCGAATTTCCAAATGCTGCTATGGTTTCCGAATGGGGCGAGCCGGATAAATCCCTGCAGGGAGGTTTTCATATGGATTTTACTCTGCATTTTGGTCCGTCTCATTACAATGATTTATTCCGGTGTGACAAGCCTTATTTTTCATCGAAGGGTGAAGGAACTATTTTGGATTTTGTAAATAAATATAAGGAAAGTTATGAAAAGAGTGAAAGAAAGGGACTCATTTGTATTCCGTCAGGGAATCATGATATGGACCGGCTGGCAAGGCGTCTTCATGGCGATGAGCTGAAAATAGCATTTGCATTTTTGCTTTCCATGCCTGGCGCTCCGTTTATCTATTATGGTGATGAGATTGGAATGAGATATGTGGAAAACCTTACGTCTGTCGAGGGAGGATACAACAGAACAGGTTCACGTTCACCTATGCAGTGGGATAATTCGCTGAATCTGGGCTTTAGCAGCGCAGCGAAAGACAGGCTGTATATTCCAATGGACGAAAGCTCTGACAGACCAACGGCAGAAGAGCAGATGAAAGATGAAAATTCCCTTTATCACGAAATTAAACGGTTGATTTCTATACGTATGTCCCATGAAGCTTTACAGAGCAAGGGTGAAATAGAATTTGTAAATGTTGGTTATCCTCTTGCATATTTAAGAAGCGGAAAAGAGGAAACGATACTTGTAGTGGTTAATCCAGCGGCAGAAGAGAAAAATTTTGATTGTAAGTATTTGCCGGCGGAATGTATTTATGATTTTGGAGGAAAGATTTCTGCTGATGGAACAACAATAAATGTTCCGGCGCAGTCGGCAGGATTTTACAGGATAGAGAAATAAAAGAGCTATGAAAATCAGGATTATATAAATC
>CAJUDQ010000036.1:0-12398 GCA_910585215.1 uncultured Lachnospiraceae bacterium
GAGATTCTCCGGAGTGACTGGAGTTCAGACGTGTGCTCTTCCGATCTAAAGTGTGACTGTGGACAGCAGTTCGCTTCCGCCATGACACAGATTAACAAAGAAGGAAGAGGCATCCTTTTGTATATGCGACAGGAGGGCAGAGGCATCGGACTGATTAATAAATTAAAAGCATATGCCCTGCAGGATAAAGGAATGGATACTCTGGAAGCAAATCTTGCACTTGGTTTTCCGGGAGATATGAGAGAATATTTTATCGGAGCGCAGATATTAAAGGATATGGGGGTAAAGACTTTAAGGTTGCTCACTAACAATCCCCACAAGGTATATGAGCTGGCAGATTATGGGATGGAGATTATTGAACGGGTTCCAATCCAGATGGAAGCAACTACACAGGATTTATTTTATTTAAAGACAAAACAGAATAAAATGGGACATTATCTGGATTATAAATAAGTTTATTAATTAAAAATCAATAGAAAAGAGGTTTTCAAATGAAGGTTTTGGAAGGAAATTATACCGGAAAAGGGATAAAGGTAGGAATTGTAGCAGCACGTTTTAATGAATTTATTACATCAAAGCTGGTATCAGGCGCATTAGACGGATTAAAACGTCATGAGGTTGAGGAAGAAGATATTGAACTGGCATGGGTACCGGGAGCGTTTGAAATTCCATTAGTGGCAAAGAAAATGGCTGACAGTAAAAAGTACGATGCAGTTATTTGTCTGGGGGCAGTCATTCGCGGTGCAACATCTCATTATGATTATGTGTGCAATGAAGTGTCAAAGGGAATTGCAAGTGTAGGGCTTAACAGCGGAATTCCAGTACTGTTTGGAGTAGTGACAACAGAAAATATCGAGCAGGCGATTGAGAGAGCCGGTACAAAGGCTGGAAACAAAGGATATGACTGTGCACTTGGTGCAATTGAAATGGTAAATTTAATAAAAACTATGGAATAATATGTATTATTTCTAATCAAAAAGAGGGTATCTTAAAATCATTTGTTTTGATGATTTTAAGATACCCTCTTTGAATATATTTTATTTTGATTTGATGATTGTTCCAAATTTTCCAAGAGCGCCTTCTTTTGCTTTTGTAATATTCGTAATGACAGCAGTTCGATTTTTACCGGATTCAACAAAGTTAATTGCCGCTTCAATTTTTGGAAGCTTTGTAAGTGTTTTAAATTTGTTTTCTTCAATCAGAGCATTTGCTTCTTCAATTGTGATTTCCATTAACTCCCGTTGATTTTCCTCTCCCTTGTTGATAATCATATAATCATGGTCTGTAAGAATCAGCAGAGTAGAGGCATCCACCATATCTGCCAGCTTTGCGGCTGTATAGTCTTTTTCAATAATGGCACTTGCTCCTTTTAGACGGGTTCTCTGGTCAAGAACCGGAATACCGCCGCCGCCTGCTGCGATTACAATATGACCGACATCTAACAATGCCTTTACAGAATCTATTTCATAAATGTCAATAGGTTTTGGAGATGCAATAATTCTTCGATAAGCCCCGTCTTCCTCTATCACATAGTTTCCTTTCTTTTCTTCAAGTTCTGCCTCCTCTTTGGACATTCTTCGGCCAATGACCTTGGTAGGATTATGAAACGCGGAATCAAACGGGTCTACACGTACCTGCGTAATAATGGTAGCTACAGGTTTATAAATACCTCTGTTTAATAATTCAGAGCGAATTGCATTTTGCAGGTCATAGCCTATATAACCCTGACTCATAGCGCCGCATACAGACATTGGAGCAACTGTCTGACTGGTATCAAGACGGCTGAATTCTGCCATGGCAGTCTGAATAGTGCCAACCTGAGGACCATTGCTGTGGGTAATAACGATTTCATATTTTGCCTCTGCAAGGTCTGCAATAGCTCTGGCAGCAATTTTTACTCTTTCATGCTGCTCGGGAAACGTATCGCCAAAAGCATTTCTGCCGAGGGCAACTGTAATTATATTATTTTTCATTCTGGTGTAATCCTTTCACAATAAATTTGTATTGGTTAGAGTATAACTTATAATCAACATTTTTTCAATATTTAAAATGATTTTATCGACAATCGGCACACACTTTATTTGTTTGCTGTAAGCAGCATCTGTTCCCAGCTTTCATAAAGCCCGCTTAAAACTTCTGAGACCGTCTCTAAATTTTTTTGTACCTCCATACATTTTTCCGGTACAGTATACACCTCTTCCTTTGTGAGCATTTCATTTAATTCTTCTATTTTCTGCTCGGTTTCTGTAATTTTTTCTTCTGTCCTTTTTATATCATTTTCCAGCTTTCTTTTTCTTGCCTGTTCTTCTTTCTGAGATTTCCAGTCTTCCTTTGAAGCAGAACTGCTGCCTGTTTCGTTTTTGAGAATCGGTGCTGTACGTTCCAAAAGCTGTTCATGTTTTTCAAGATAATAGTCATAGTTTCCCAGATAAGAGGTAAGAGTCTGTTCTTCCAAATCAAGGATTCTGGTAGCAGTACGATTAATAAAGTACCTGTCATGAGACACATATAAGACAGTTCCGGTATAGTCATTCAAAGCATCCTCAAGAATCTCTTTTGACTGGATATCCAGATGATTTGTAGGTTCATCAAGAATAATAAAATTTGCATTGGACAGCATAAGTTTCGCCAGAGAAACTCTGCCCCGTTCACCACCGCTTAAATCTCCAATCAGTTTAAAAACATCTTCACCGGTAAAAAGAAAAGCAGCAAGCACATTTCTTATTTCTGTATTGGTCAAATTCGGATAAGCATCGGAAATTTCATCAAAAATAGTTTTATCCATATCAAGCACATGATGTTCCTGGTCATAATAGCCGATATTCACTTTACTGCCAAGAAAAATTTCACCGGAATCCGGCAAAATCAAATGGTTGATAATTTTTAAAATTGTGGTTTTTCCAGTTCCATTATTTCCAATAATCGCAACTTTTTCTCCCCGTTTTATCTGAAAATCAAGATTTTTAAAAAGCATTTTCGAACCAAATGCTTTGGAAAGTCCTTCTACCGTAAGCACATCATTTCCGCTTAAAACCTTTGGTTCAAGACAAAAACGCATAGTTTTATCAGGACCGGCCGGCTTGTCCAATACCTCTATTTTATCCAGCATTTTCTGTCTGCTTTCTGCCCGTTTTATGGATTTTTCACGATTAAAGGAGCGCAGCTTTGTAATCACCTCCTCCTGATGCCGGATTTCTCTCTGCTGATTGATATAGTGCTTCAGCTCTTCATCGCGAAGCAGAGCTTTTTTATTTGCATAATCTGTATAGTTTCCCAAAAAAACGGTTACTTTGCTTTTATCAATCTCAACAACCTTTGAAACTACTTTATCCAGAAAATAACGGTCATGCGCTACAATAATAACTGTTCCATTATAGTTGGAAAGATAGTTTTCGAGCCATGTAATAGAACCGATATCCAGATGATTCGTAGGCTCGTCAAGAAGAATAATATCCGGTTTGGACAACAGAAGCTTTCCAAGGGAAACTCTGGTTTTTTGACCACCGGAAAGAGTAGAAATAGATTTCTGAAATTCTTCTTCTGTAAATCCAAGCCCTTTTAGTACTCCTGTAATTTCACTTTTACAGGCATAACCGTTTTGAAGCTCAAACTGGTGGGTGAGATTAGTATAGGTTTTCAGAGTATTTTCCAGCTCTTCACCGTTTAATGTCTTCATCTGAAGTTCCAGACTTCTCATTTTTCGTTCCATATCAAGAATTTCTTTTTTTACTGTCAGAAGTTCTTCATAAATACTGTTTTCAGAAGAAACATCCTGATGCTGTGCAAGATAGCCGATGCTGGCATCTTTTGCTATAATAACTTCTCCACTGTCCGCCGGCAGCTCCTTCATAATAATTTTTAAAAGAGTGGATTTTCCAGCTCCATTTATACCTACTACAGCGATTTTTTCGTGTTCATTTGCAATAAAAGAACACTTTGAAAGAATTGTGTTTCCGTCAAAGGATTTTTCAATATTATTACATGACAATATCATAATATATTTACCTCATTATTATCAATTTTTTATGGCTTTCACGATAAACATCATATCATAAAATTCAGATTACGGCAACTTGTAGTTGGCGCCGATTCGTCTTACCACTTATAAAGATTTGAAAATTTTCGGCACATTTTGTTAAATAAAATAAATCGAAAAATCATTTGTTTGAAATTTGACAATCTGTAAAAATAATACTATACTTACAAAGAAACAATATATCAATTAAGATTGAGGTGAGCAATATGGAGAATATACCAAATGCAGTCGTAAAAAGACTTCCCATGTATTACAGGCATTTGGGAGAGCTTAAGGAATCGGGAGTAGAGAGGATTTCTTCGGGCGAATTGAGTGAAAGAATGAATGTGACCGCCTCACAGATTCGACAGGATTTGAATCATTTTGGAGGTTTTGGACAACAGGGGTATGGATATAATGTAGAATCCTTGCATACAATTATCGGGAATATTCTTGGATTAAATAAAAAGTATCATGTAATTATTGTAGGTGCTGGTAATCTTGGAAGAGCGCTTGCCAATTATACAAACTTTGAAAAAAGCGGATTTGTAATTACAGGTATCTTTGACATCAATCCGGATTTAAAAGGTGAAATTATTCGGAATGTATCTGTTTCTCATATAGATGAGCTGGAAACATTTCTAAAAAGGAACAAAGTTGATATTGCTGCGCTTACAGTGCCAAAAGCTGTTGCAGCAGGGCTTGCTGACAGGATGGTAAAGTTTGGAGTAAACGCTTTCTGGAATTTTGCACATGTAGATTTAAAGGTTCCAGAACATGTCATTGTGGAAAGTGTACACCTTTCCGACAGTCTTATGAGACTTTCATACAGTTTGTCAAATTTGGAAAAATAGAGCTTATTATGATTGGAAACTTATTATCAGAAATTTATTATTAGGAAGGGAATATCATGTCAAGAAACAGAGATGAAAATGAAAGCAGGTATGAAAGAATACTGCTGAGGATTCAAAATCTTCGGCTACCACTTCTTACCCTGGACAGAAAGTGGCATTTGCTTTTTAACGGCGAAAAACCAAAAACGATTCAGGGAATTGAAAAAGATTTGAATGAAACACTGAAAAATCAAGCAAGAATAAAAGAAGAAAAAAAGAAACTAAACCATTTAAAGCATCAGCTTATGCAGCAGATTGTCGGAAATATGAATGCACCGGAGGAATCAACAAAATTTCGGGTAATGGAAAAAAGCAGAGATTTAATTGAGGAAATCAATGATAAACTGATTCTTCTGGAAAATGATGAACTGGATATTCCAATAAAATTGAGAGAAAAAAATGCCGAGCTGGCGTTTGAAACCATGGAGTTGTTTTATGACGGCATTGCGGAGGATTTGGAGGAAATCACCGAGCTGGAGCAATGGATTAAAGCAACAAGGGAAGAATTAAAGCAACGGATTCGCCTGTATGATGAAAAGGTTCGAAAGACAAAAAATATTACTTCTTATTTTGATAATCTTTTGGGACCAGATATTACACATATGTATGTAAATTACATAAACGGGGTGGAAGATGATGAGGATGAGGATTAGCAAAAACAGCGAAAGGAGCAGTAAATGGAATATATATTAACAGGGAAGGATATGAAAGCGCTTGACAGATATACTATCGAAAAAATAGGAATTCCTTCTCTTGTTTTGATGGAAAATGCTGCAAGGTCCGTCGTACAATATATTACAGATAAAAAGCTTTTTCGAAAAATATTGATTGTATGTGGAGTAGGAAATAATGGGGCTGACGGCTTGTGTATTTATCGTATTTTAAAAATTCAGGGAGTTTCATGCGATTGTATGATTGTGGGAGATGAGAAGAAGGCAACAGAGGAATTTTGTATACAAAAAAAGATTCTGGAACACTTATCCTTTGAGTTATTAAAAGAATGTGAGTTTGAAAGATACGATGCGATAGTGGATGCTCTTTTTGGAGTAGGGCTTTCAAGAACTGTTACAGGAATTTTTGCAACCACCATTCAAAAAATTAATGCTGCAAACGCTTATATTTATGCGGTGGATATACCCTCTGGAATCAGTTCTGATACAGGGGAAGTCTGTGGCTGTGCTGTAAAGGCGGACCGTACAGTTACTTTTGGATATCGAAAAACAGGAACCGTACGTTATCCGGGAAAAAAATACTGTGGACATCTTCTGGTCAGCGACATTGGATATTCAAATCAGATTTGTGAGCTCTTGGAATTTCAGAGAAAATATTGTACGGATGAAGACCTGAAAAATATTCCAAAACGTGACAGCAGCGGTAATAAAGGAACCTTTGGCAAAATTCTGATGATTGCCGGTTCAGAAAAGTATTCCGGCGCTGCAATATTGTCCTGTAAAGCGGCATATCGAACAGGTGCCGGCATGGTAAAGCTGGTGACACATAAAGAAAATAAACCCATATTTGGAAGAGCTGTTCCAGAGGCATTGTCGCTGTTTTATGGAGAGGAAGAGAAAGACTTTCAAGAGGAACTGGAAAACAGTATACAATGGGCCGATGTCATAGCTGTGGGACCAGGATTATCCCAAAGCAAAAAAGCAAAAGAACTTCTTGAATGCATTCTGAATCATTATAATGGAAAAAGAGTGATTCTGGATGCAGATGCACTTAATCTCCTTTCACAGAATGAATCATTGAAAGATAAACTTTCGCCGACAATGATTTTAACTCCTCATCTGATGGAAATGGCAAGGCTTACAGGAAAAAATTTAAACGAAATCAGAGAATATCCGGAAGAGACGGCAATGGATTTTGCCAATCAGTATCACTGTAATATTGTATTGAAGGATGCTGTGACAATCAGCACAGACGGAAAAGAGTTATTTTATAATCTCTCAGGAAATTCAGGAATGGCTACTGCTGGAAGCGGAGATGTTTTAACAGGGATTCTTGCCTCTGCTGCCATATGGAAGCTGCCTGTTCAACAGGTAATGGCACTGGGCGTTTTTATTCATGGAAAAGCAGGTGATTTAACGGCAAAAAAATATGGAGAATATGGAATGACTGCAAATGATATGATAAATAAACTGTCCTTTATAGGAACAAAAAAGCTGGTATAAATGATAATCGAAGCTATCAACAGAAAATAGAACAAAGAGGTAATAAATTGTGAATATGGAATTTGAAACTACAAACTTTCAAGAAAAACAGGTATTGGGTATGTATTACAGAGCTTATATAAAGATTGATTTGGACTGTATTACAGAAAATATTCTTGCCATGAAAAAAAATCTGAAGGAAGGAACTTCTGTAGCGGCTGTGATAAAAACGGATGGTTATGGTCACGGGGCAGTTCCCATCGCCCATGCGCTCAAAAATATAGTGGAAGCATTTGCAGTGGCTACAGTGGAAGAAGCTATAAATCTTCGCAAACATGAAATAAAAAATGATATTTACATTCTAGGATTTTTGCCGGAAAACAGAATCGATGATGTGATTGAATATGAAATCCGGCCGGCAGTATTTGAATATGAAATGGCACAAAAGATAAGCAAAAAAGCAGCAGAGCTTGGAAAAACAGCAAAGATTCACTTAAAGACAGACACTGGAATGAGAAGAATCGGATTTCCAGTCAATGAAGTATCTGTACAGATGATAAAGGAAATTTCCAAACTTCCGAATATTGAAATTGAAGGTCTGTTTACTCATTTTGCCTGTGCGGATTCTGGCGATAAGACCATGACAGAGGAGCAGTATCAGAGTTTTTGCTGGCTTATTCACCGTTTGGAACAGGAGGGTATAAAAATTAAAATAAAACACTGTAACAACAGCGCGGGCATTATTGATTTTCCAAATACTTCTCTTGACATGGTTCGGGCAGGAATTGCGCTGTATGGAATGTATCCTTCAAATGAAGTAAATAAAAAAACAGTACCGCTTAGACCTGCACTTTCTATGAAAAGCCACATAATATATCTTAAAGAGGTTGATGTAGGGCAGAGTGTAAGTTATGGCTCGACCTTTGTAACCACAAGAAAAACATTGATAGCAACCATTCCTGTCGGCTATGGAGACGGTTATCCGAGAAATCTTTCAAATCGGGGCTTTGTACTGATTCACGGAAAACGGGCAAGAATACTCGGAAGGATATGTATGGACCAGTTTATGGCAGATGTGACAGATATAGAAGAAGTATGCGAAGGCGATGAGGTCACATTGATTGGCAGAGACAAAGAAGACTGTATTACAGTGGAAGAGCTTGCAGAGACTGGCAAAGGATTTCATTATGAAATTGTCTGTGATTTGGGAAAACGTATTCCAAGAGTTTATTATAAAGACAAAAAACTGGTCTGTAAAAAAGATTATTTTGAGGACCATTATGATATTTTATTGTGAAAGAACAAAGTACCTGCAGCACCATAAACTTGTGAAAACCTTTCCTGCACTTTGTTTCTCACAAATTTTTGCTGGAATTGTAAAAAGATAGATGAATCGTTTGAATATACCGCTAAATTTTGTAAATACTAAATTATGAGAGAACTCACATTAAAAATAATTTAGGAGTGGATATCAGTGGTTATAAAAAGAGGAGATATTTATTATGCGGATTTAAGGCCGGTGGTCGGCTCTGAACAGGGCGGAATCCGGCCGGTTATTATTATTCAAAATGATATGGGGAACAGACACAGCCCCACCGTCATCTGTGCAGCAATTACAAGCAGGATGAACAAAGCAAAGCTTCCGACACATGTAGAACTGGACAGCAATAAATGTGATATTGTCAAAGATTCAGTAATATTATTGGAACAGCTTCGGACAATTGACAAGAAACGGTTAAAAGACAAGGTATGTCATGTGGATAAGGAAATTATCGAAAAAGTAGACCGGGCATTGTTGATTAGTTTAGAACTTTCTACATAATTATTGACGAATACGGGAGAGTTGTGATATATTTATATAGTCTGCGGGATTGGCAGATAAAACTTATAGATGAAAGTTGAGGAGATAGTTACATGGACGATGGGAGTCCCTTATATGCATTGTTTCTTTTTATTGGATTTGTAGTAGTGAATGCAGTTATGTATTCCTTTGCTTCGGCAGTTCAGAATCTGAATGGCTCGGAAATAGAGAAAAAGGCTCTGGAAGGCTCTGGAAAGGATAAAAAACTGCTGAAATATCTGCAAAATCCCACAAAATTTATAAATACCATACAGCTTATGACAGGATTTATGGCTGTTGTGGTAGGATACTTTCAGCTTGGAATTTATGCGGAAAGAGTGAGAAGATTTTTTATTGGAATTGGAGCAGGCTTTTATCTGTCTGATATACCAATGTATTTTATTGCTTATCTGTTGGTGTCGCTTTATCTTATGCTGATTTTACTTTCTATCGGTATTTATGTTCCGAAAAGACTTGGTGTGAAATATAGCAGTCAGATTGCCTACGCCTTCGTAGGCCTGATTAATCTTCTGGTAGCCGTTTTTACTCCGTTTACGGCGTTTATTACGTTTTTTTCAAATCTCATTCTGCGGATTATCGGAATTGACCCAAATGAAACAGCATTGAATGTGACAGAGGAAGAAATTATCAATATTGTCAATGAAGGACATGAACAGGGCGTACTGGAAGAACGGGAAGCCGAGATGATATCAAATATCATGGAACTCGATGATAAGACAGTCGGGGATATTATGGTTCACCGAAAAAATATTGTGGCAATAGACGGAAATTGGACCTTAAAGGAAACCGTAGATTTTATTGCAGAAGAAAATAATTCAAGATATCCTGTTTATCTGGACGATATTGATAATATTATTGGTCTTCTTCATATCAAAGATGTTCTGTTTTACTACCATAAAAGTACATACAACGATATGGCAGTCAGAGATATCGGAGATTTGCTGAGGAAGCCCGAATTTATTCCGGAAACAAGAAATCTGGACGACCTGTTTAAGGAAATGCAGACAAATAAAAACCATATGGAAATTGTTGTGGACGAATATGGTCAGACCGCAGGACTTGTGGCTATGGAAGATATTCTGGAAGAAATTGTGGGCAACATTATGGACGAGCATGATGAAGAACAGTACAATATTATAAAGCAGACAGAAGATACATATCTTGTCAAAGGTCTGACACCTCTGGAGGAAATCGAAGATGAGCTTGGTATTTCGTTTGATGAAGAGGAATTTGACACCATGAACGGTTTTATCATATCCAAGCTGGACAGAATCCCTGCCAAGGGAGAACGACCGGAAATTACTGCCTGTGGCTGTACTTTTCGGGTACGTGAGGTAGACGGAAAGATTATTTCACTGCTTGAAATCGTAAAAAACAAAACACAAGAAGACGAAGAAAAAGAAATTTTGGAATAAATCGAAAAAGGAGATAAAAAATGTCAGGACATTCAAAATTTGCAAATATAAAACATAAGAAAGAAAAAAACGATGCTGCAAAGGGAAAAATATTTACGATTATTGGAAGAGAGCTTGCAGTTGCCGTAAAGGAAGGCGGCGCAGACCCTGCAAATAACAGCAGGCTTCGTGATGTGATTGCAAAGGCAAAAGCAAATAATATGCCGAATGACACAATTGACAGAGGGATTAAAAAGGCAGCGGGAGATGCAAACAGCGTAAATTATGAAACTGTTACATATGAAGGCTATGGTCCAAATGGAACAGCGATTATCGTAGATGCATTGACAGACAACAAAAACCGTACTGCTGCAAATGTAAGAAATGCATTTACCAAGGGAAGTGGAAATGTCGGCACACAGGGCTGTGTATCCTATATGTTTGACAAAAAAGGACAGATTGTAATAGATAAAGAAGAGTGTGACATGGATTCCGATGAGCTTATGATGCTGTCACTGGATTCAGGAGCCGAAGATTTTTCCGAGGAGGAGGACAGCTATGAAATCCTTACTGCACCGGAGGATTTTTCTGCTGTAAGAGAGGCACTTGAAGCTTCAAGTGTATCTATGGCAGAAGCTGAAATAACAATGATACCTCAAAATTATGTAGAACTGACTTCTGAAGATGATATAAAAAAAATAACAAGGATTCTGGATTTGCTTGACGAAGATGATGATGTTCAGGCAGTATATCATAACTGGGATATGCCAGAAGAAGAGGATGAATAAAATTTACAGTTTCAGCAAATAAAAGAGAGTTCACAAGACAAAAAGCATAATAATTTTCAAGCGAAACCATTATTGTAAAAAATGTGATTCATTTGAAAATTATTATGCTTAATTCATTTGAAAATCTGTCTGGTTTCAATGCACTAGCTTAACAGAATATCCACAGGTTTTCTTTTTCTAAATATATTATAATGCCGGAATCCCGCTTCTATAAGCAATTCCTTGACCTTTTCAAAATCTGCTCCCACATCCTCTGGAATGTGTGCATCAGAGCCGACAGTAATGATTTCTCCCCCCATCTTATGATATTGTTTTATAATCTCAAAGCATGGAAGAGTAGACCGGAGTCCTTTTCTCAATCCTGAAGAATTTATTTCAATCCCTTTTCCCATTTTTATAATTTTTTTCAAAATATTGTCTATGATATCTTTATATTTTGTATAAGAATATTCTTTATCCTTTTCTCTGGCGTATTGTATGGTGTAATCAAGATGTCCGTATACATCAAAATTATTATGTACCTCAAGGTTGGAAGCAATATTTTCAAAATACATCTGCATCACCTGTTCTGTACTGTATTTTTTCCAGATAGGTTCATAATATGGGTCTATTCCATTAATGACATGCGAAGAACCAATTACAAAATCAAAAGGAACAGAAGAAAGAAATTCATCTGCTTCTTTTTTGATATGAGGTTGAAGCCCCAGTTCCACTCCAATCAAAAGATTGATTTCTTTTCTGTATTTTTCCTGATATTTTAACAATGTCTGATAGTATTGTCGGGAGTCTAACAGAAAGTTCAGTTCTCCGTCTTTATAGTCAATATCGTGATGGTCTGTAATGCACAGATATGTCATGCCAAGCTGAATGGCAGTTTGAATCACCCTGTCAATATCTGCTTTTGAATCAGCAGACATACAGGTATGTATATGAAAATCACAAAGCATAGGCGCCTCCTTATTAAGTAATATATTATTTTTTCACTTATTACTTTTGTAATGTATATCAGATATAATTCAGTGAAAGTCTAACATATTGCAGGA
Source organism: uncultured Lachnospiraceae bacterium (assembly GCA_910585215.1). Classification (GTDB taxonomy): domain Bacteria; phylum Bacillota; class Clostridia; order Lachnospirales; family Lachnospiraceae; genus CAG-303. Next base: position 12,148 of record CAJUDQ010000036.1, read on the forward strand.
AATTTTTCAACTGTCTTGTATACATGTTATAAAAAAGTGAACTATTTTCATATCAAAAACTTTTTTCATAATTTACCAAAATAGTCTTGATATTTTTTCGCAAATTAGGTAAAATATAACACAGTTGGATAGCTTGGTCATACAAGATATTTACAAAAATACTTTTTTTATAGGAGGAAATAAAAAAATGTCAGTAAAAGTTGCAATTAACGGTTTTGGACGTATCGGACGTCTTGCATTCAGACAGATGT
>CAJUDQ010000036.1:12408-36181 GCA_910585215.1 uncultured Lachnospiraceae bacterium
TCCGGAGGGACTGGAGTTCAGACGTGTGCTCTTCCGATCTATGTTCGGAGCAGAAGGATATGAGGTAGTGGCTATCAATGATTTGACAAGCCCAAAGATGTTGGCTCACTTATTAAAATATGACAGCTCACAGGGTAAGTATGAGAAAGCTGATACTGTTTCTGCCGGAGAAGACTCTATCACAGTTGATGGCAAGGAAATCAAGATTTATGCATTTCCAGATGCAAACAACTGCCCATGGGGTGAACTTGGCGTAGATGTAGTATTAGAGTGCTCAGGCTTCTATACCTCAAAGGCAAAGGCTCAGGCTCATATCAATGCCGGTGCGCGCAAGGTTGTTATCTCAGCTCCTGCTGGAAATGACCTTCCTACAATCGTTTACAACACAAACCACACAACATTAAAGCCGGAAGATACCATTATTTCAGCAGCTTCCTGTACAACAAACTGCCTTGCTCCTATGGCAGATGCATTAAACAAATATGCTGAAATTCAGTCTGGTATCATGGTAACAATTCATGCTTATACAGGCGACCAGATGACTCTTGACGGACCTCAGAGAAAAGGCGATTTGAGAAGATCACGTGCTGCTGCAGTAAATATTGTTCCTAATTCAACAGGAGCTGCAAAGGCTATCGGTCTTGTTATTCCAGAACTGAACGGCAAGTTAATCGGTTCTGCTCAGAGAGTTCCTACTCCTACAGGTTCTACAACGATTCTTACTGCTGTTGTAAAGAAGGCTGATGTAACTGTAGACGGAATCAATGCTGCTATGAAGGCTGCAGCAAATGAATCCTTCGGCTATAATGAAGATGAAATCGTATCTTCAGACGTTATCGGAATGAGATTCGGTTCACTGTTTGATGCAACTCAGACAATGGTTTCAAAGATTTCAGATGATTTATATGAGGTACAGGTTGTTTCATGGTATGACAATGAAAATTCATATACAAGCCAGATGGTAAGAACAATCAAGTATTTCTCAGAATTGGCTTAATCATAGCTGACAAGCTTATGTTGATTGCATGATTGAGTAATCTGATAAATCGGCATAAGTATCGATTGCATGATTTAGACCTGCACAGGTCCGGTCTTAACAGGACCGGACCTCTTTTTCTTACGCAGAACTTGCAGAAATATGATACTGCAAGTTCTGCAAAAAAATTATAAAATATAGAAAGGTAATGATAAAATGTTAAATAAAAAATCAGTAGATGACATTCAGGCAGCAGGAAAAAGAGTATTGGTTCGCTGCGACTTTAATGTACCTTTAAAAGACGGAAAGATTACAGACGAAAATCGTCTGGTAGCAGCTCTTCCTACAATTAAGAAGCTGATTGCAGACGGTGCAAAAGTAATTCTCTGCTCACATCTGGGCAAGCCAAAGGGAGAGCCAAAGCCTGAACTGTCCCTTGCACCTGTAGCGGCACGTCTGACAGAGCTTTTGGGACAGGAAGTAAAGTTTGCTGCGGATGCTGAAGTAGTGGGACCAAATGCAAAGGCAGCAGTTGAAGCTATGAAAGACGGAGAGGTTGTTCTGCTTGAAAATACACGTTATCGCAAAGAAGAGACAAAAAATGGCGAAGAATTTTCAAAAGATCTGGCATCTCTTTGTGATATCTTTGTAAATGATGCGTTTGGTACAGCACACAGAGCTCACTGCTCCAATGTAGGCGTATCTTCACTGGTTGATACAGCAGTCGTTGGATATTTAATGCAGAAGGAAATCGACTTCCTTGGAAATGCAGTAGAAAATCCGGAAAGACCATTTGTGGCAATTCTTGGAGGAGCAAAAGTTGCAGATAAATTGTCTGTTATCAATAATCTGCTTGAAAAATGCGATACATTGATTATCGGCGGCGGTATGGCTTATACCTTCTTAAAGGCAAAGGGGTATGAAGTGGGACAGTCGCTGGTAGATGATGAAAAGATTGATTACTGCAAGGAAATGATGGAAAAAGCAGAAAAGCTTGGCAAAAAGCTTCTTCTTCCGGTTGATTCTACAATTGCAGCAGCATTTCCTAGCCCGATTGATGCAGAAATTGAAGTGGAGAGTGTTCCTTCGAATGCAATTCCTGCTGACAAAATGGGACTTGATATTGGACCAAAGACAGCAGAGCTTTTCGCTTCTGAAGTAAAATCAGCAAAGACTGTTGTATGGAATGGACCTATGGGTGTGTTTGAAAACCCGATTCTTGCAAAGGGAACCATTGCAGTAGCAAAGTCACTGGCAGAGACAGATGCAACTACCATTATCGGTGGTGGTGATTCTGCAGCAGCAGTAAATACACTTGGATTTGGTGATAAGATGAGCCATATTTCCACAGGCGGCGGCGCTTCTCTTGAATTTTTAGAGGGCAAGGAACTGCCAGGTGTGGCAGCTGCCAATGATAAATAGAAGGATTGACAGGAGGGCTTTGTAATGGCTAGAAGAAAGCTGATTGCCGGTAACTGGAAAATGAATATGACCAGAGAAGCGGCAGTTGCATTAATAAAAGAATTAATTCCGCTGGTACAGACAGAGGAATCAGATGTAGCACTGTGTGTACCTGCAATTGATATTATTCCATGCGTAGATGCTGTGCAGAATACCAATATTAAAATTGGAGCTCAAAATATGTACTTTGAGGAAAAAGGCGCTTTTACAGGAGAAATCGCTCCGGATATGCTGACAAGTACAGGCGTGGAATATGTGATTCTCGGACATTCTGAGAGAAGAGGATATTTTGCAGAAACTGACGAGACAGTCAATAAAAAAGTATTAAAAGCGTTTGAACACGGGCTTACTCCAATTATTTGCTGCGGCGAAAGTCTTGAACAGAGACAGCAGGGAATTACCCTTGATTTAATCCGTATGCAGATAAAGATTGCTTTTGGCAGTGTGGATGCAGAAAACGCAAAGAAAGCAGTAGTTGCATATGAACCAATCTGGGCAATTGGAACCGGTGTGACGGCAAGCACAGAACAGGCGCAGGAGGTATGCAAAGGCATAAGAGACTGCCTTGCTGAGCTTTATGGCAGCGAGGTGGCAGAGGAAATCCGTATTCTTTATGGAGGAAGCGTTTCTGCTTCAAATGCAGCAGACCTTTTTGCACAGTCGGATATTGACGGCGGACTGGTAGGCGGAGCTTCCCTGAAGGCAGATTTTGGAAAAATTGTCAATTATAAATAAAAAAACAGCACAAAAAAACAACGGGGTTTTACGGCGATTTGTCGTAGAATCCTGTTTTTTTCTTGACTTTCTGCGGTAAATTATGTAAAATAAGCTGAAATGATGTAACCAACGCTTGCGTTGATTGCCTAATAAAAAAAGGAGAATTTACAAATGTGGGAAACAATTAACAATTGTCTTGTTGCCATTGATGATTTTGTATGGGGTGTTCCCCTTATGGTCCTCATTCTGGCAGGTGGTATTCTGCTCACAGCAAGACTTGGTCTGTTACAGGTAAAACGCCTTCCATTGGCCTTAAAATGGATGGTCAAAAACGAAGAAGGCGGGAAGGGAGAAGTATCCTCATTTGGTGCTCTTTGTACGGCATTGTCTGCAACGATAGGTACTGGTAATATTGTTGGTGTGGCAACTGCGGTAGGAGTACTGGAAGGTGGTCCGGGCGCATTGTTCTGGATGGTAGTAGCTGCTTTTTTCGGAATGGCTACCAAATATGCGGAAGGTCTTCTGGCAGTTAAGTACCGTGTTGTAGACGGAGACCATGTGCTTGGCGGTCCATTCTATTATATTGAGCAGGGAATGGGAAAAAACTGGAAATGGCTTGCAAAATTTTTTGCCTTTTTTGGTATTTGTGTCGGCCTGTTTGGAATCGGAACTTTTACACAGGTAAATGGTATTGCCTCAGCAGTGCAGAATTTTTTTGACCCAGACAAGGCAAATGTAGTAGAAATTCCTGGTATTGGTACATATTCATGGGTTGTAGTCATCGCTTCTCTAATTCTGGCATTTTTTGTTGCACTTGTATTAATTGGAGGAATTAAAAGAATTGCCAGTGTTTCTCAGGTAATTGTGCCATTTATGGCAGGTATTTATATTCTGTTTTGTCTGATTTTGATTTTATGTAATATTACAAAGGTTCCAAATGCGATTGTACAGGTAGTAGAAGCCGCGTTTCATCCAAAGGCAGTTGCCGGAGGGTTCACTGGTACAATGCTGATTGCCATGCAAAAAGGTGTGGCAAGAGGAATTTTTTCAAATGAAGCAGGTCTTGGTTCTGCTCCGATTGCCGCTGCAGCAGCAAAGACAAAAGAGCCTGTCCGTCAGGGTCTGGTATCCATGACGGGAACCTTTATTGATACTATTGTCATTTGTACCATGACAGGACTTTCCATTGTTGTCACAGGTGCATGGAATGTTGAAGGTCTTGAGGGTGTTCAGATAACTACCTATGCATTTCAAAATGGACTTCCATTTCCGGCAAAATTTTCAGCATTTATTCTTATGATATGTCTTGTATTTTTTGCATTTACCACCATTCTTGGATGGGATTATTATTCAGAAAGATGTCTGGAATATTTTACTGGTGGTAAAATGAAAACTGTAAAAGTATACCGGTGGATATATATTCTTGCAGTATTTATCGGACCATATATGACAGTCTCCGCAGTGTGGACCATTGCAGATATTTTCAATGGTCTGATGGCTCTGCCAAATATGATTGCATTATTTGCACTGAGCGGTGTGGTTGTAAAAGAAACCAAAGATTTCTTTGATAAGAAAAAGCATCTTGGGATAAAATAAATTTAAACCGCTAAAGGAAATAATATAAAGTTTCGTGATAAAAGGATTACTGAGTATATGAGGGTCGGTAATCCTTTTATATAGATTTGAAAGGACTCTAAAACAGACAGAAAGAAAATGAAAGAACAGAATGAAAATCACACAACAAATATAAATGTTTATTCTTCAAAAAAAATAATCCTCTGGATTCTTATTATTCTCTGGATGACAATAATTTTTCTTTTTTCTTCACAAAACAGTGAGGATTCTTCCAGATTGAGCAGAGGATTTTTGAGAAATTTTATTTTATGGTTTTTACCGGAAAATATAAATGAAGATACGGTTGATTTTTTAGAACATATTTTACGTAAATGTGCGCATATGGCAGAGTATGCAGTTCTTGGAGTATTAATATCCATACAGCTTCGACTGTATCATGCTTTTGAAGCTGAGTGGAAAAAAATATGGTCGGCCGTATTTTTGGTAATGCTGTATGCTGCCACAGATGAATTTCATCAATTATTTGTTGGAGGAAGAAGCGGTCAGATTTCTGACATTTTCATAGATACCTGTGGAGGAATGGCAGGAGCATTTGTCATATATTTGATATACAAATTCAAAAATTTCAGAAAAACAGAGAATGGAGGAAAAAAATGATATCACAGAAAATGGAAGGATTTTTACAAAACAATTCTGCAATTCGCGCAATGTTTGAAGAAGGAAAAAAAATGGCTGCTCTTTATGGAGCAGAAAATGTATATGATTTCAGTCTTGGAAATCCGAATGTGCCGGCGCCAGAAGCGGTAAATCAGGCAATTAAGGATATTTTAGACACAGAAGACAGCCTTTTGGTACATGGATATATGAGCAATACAGGCTATGAGGATGTAAGACAAATGATTGCCGAATCATTAAATAAAAGATTTCAGACAAATTTTCAGGCGCAAAATCTGATTATGACAGTTGGCGCTGCAGGTGGATTAAATGTTGTATTTAAAACATTGTTAAACCCGGGAGATGAAGTAATTGCATTTTCACCTTATTTTTTGGAATACAATGCATATGTAACAAATTATGATGGTATTCTTGTAGAGGTTCCATGTGATACGCCTGAATTTCTGCCAAGTGCAGAGAAGCTTTCAAAGGCAATAACAAAAAAAACAAAAGCCGTTATTATCAATAATCCAAATAATCCTACAGGTGTTGTATATCCTGTTGAGGTAATAAAGAAAATTGCAGAAGTACTTGAAAGCAAAGAAAAAGAATTTGGAACGGATATTTATCTGGTTTCAGATGAGCCATACAGAGAGCTTGTATATGACAATGCAGAAGTGCCGTATCTGACAAACTATTATAAAAATACAATTGTGGGATATTCTTTCAGTAAATCTTTATCTCTGCCCGGAGAAAGAATCGGATATCTTGTAATTCCTTCTGAAATTTCGGATTTTGAAAGAGTATATGGTGCAGCAGCGATTGCAACAAGGATTCTTGGTTATGTCAATGCGCCTTCTCTTATGCAGCGGGCGGTTGCAAAGGCCATTGATGAACAGACAGATATTTTCTATTATGACCGGAACAGAAAAACATTGTATCATATGCTGACCGGACTTGGTTTTGAATGTGTAAAACCGGAGGGTGCATTTTATCTGTGGATGAAAACACCTACAAAACAAGAAAATGAATTTTGTGAAATGGCAAAAAAACTTCATCTTATACTTGTTCCTGGTTCTTCTTTTCAATGTCCAGGATATGTAAGAATTGCATATTGTGTATCCTATGAAACCATTCTTCGTTCACAAAAGGCATGGGAAACGCTTGCAGAAAACTGTCAAAAAATAAGATAAAATAAGAGGAGAACTATTATGCGTGAATGGGAAAAAAATATCAGAAAAACAGTTCCCTATGTAGCTGGAGAACAGCCGGATAAACCGGATATGGTAAAATTAAATACAAATGAATGTCCATATCCACCTGCACCAGAAGTTGAAAAAATCATAAAAGAAACGGAAATTGATAAATTCCGTCTGTATCCAGACCCCGAAGCTTCCGAACTGACAGAAGCACTGGCACAATTTTATCAGGTAGAACAGGATATGATTTTTGTGGGCGTAGGTTCAGATGATGTCATTGCAAATGCTTTCCTTACCTTTTTTAATTCAGAAAAACCGATTCTTTTTCCGGATATTACCTATTCATTTTATCCGGTATGGGCAGAACTTTATAAAATAAAATATAAAACTCTCGCTTTGGATAAAAATTTCAGAATAAAAAAAGAAGATTATTATATGGAAAATGGAGGAATTATTTTTCCAAATCCAAATGCTCCAACCGGCCTGTATGAAGAATTGGATGTAATTGAAGATATTTTAAAGCATAATCAGAAATCTGTTGTAATGATAGACGAAGCATATATTGATTTTGGCGGGGAATCTGCATTGAAATTTATTTCAAAATATGAAAATCTTCTGGTTATCCAGACCTTTTCAAAATCACGTTCCATGGCAGGAATGCGCATTGGCTTTGCCGTTGGAAACAAAAATCTGATACGTGCAATGAAAGATGTAAAATATTCTATCAATTCCTATACCATGAACCGCACAGCAATTCTGTCCGGCATGGCATCGGTAAAAAATCGGGATTATTTTGATTTGGTAAGAAAAAAAATAATAGCTACAAGAGAAAAAACAAAAAAAAGACTTTCAGAACTTGGATTTGATTTTCCTGATTCCAAGGCGAATTTTATTTTTGCAACTCATAAGGCGCTTGATATCACAGACTTATTTGAATATTTAAGAAGCAGAAATATTTATGTCAGACATTGGGATAATCCTCAAATCAAAGATTACATAAGAATTACCATTGGCACAGAGGAGGAGATGGAACGATTGATTGGAGAAATAAAAAATTATAAGGAGGCAGCATGTTAATTAAAATATTTGGAGGATTTTTAATGGCGCTGGCGGACAGTGTACCGGGAGTGTCAGGAGGGACAGTTGCATTTATTATAGGAATTTATGACGAGTTTATTACTTCGTTAAATAATATTGTTTCCCGTGACAAAGACAAAAGAATGGCTGCAATTCGCTTTCTTATTAAAATGGGAAGCGGATGGATTGTCGGTATGGCAATGGCGGCACTTTTTATTAACGCAGTATTTGAAAAAAATATCTATCAGATAAGCTCTCTTTTTCTTGGGTTTGTTTTATTTGCAATTCCGGTTATTATTTCAGAGGAAAAAGATTCTTTTCTGGGAAATTATAAAAATATTCTTTTTACTGTTCTGGGCGTTGCATTGGTATGTGTAATTACATATCTTTCTGATTATATTACAGGCGATGGTGCCAGTCTGGCATTTGGAGAATTTGGCATACTGGGTGGAATTTTATTATTTATCTGTGGAATGTGTGCAATTTCAGCAATGGTACTTCCTGGTATATCGGGTTCTACACTTATGCTGGTATTTGGATTTTATCAGGCAATTATGACGGCAATTGCAGGATTTCTTCATATGGAATTTAAATATTTTCTGGGATTGTGTATTTTTGGATTTGGCTGTATTGCTGGTATTTGTTCCTCTGTAAAGGGATTGAAATATCTGCTGTCAAAACATCGTTCTGCCATGATGTATTTTATTATTGGCATGATGATAGGCTCCTTTTACGCAATTGTAATGGGACCAAAAAGTCTTGATACACCAAAACCGGCGCTTTCTTTTGATACATTTCATATTGTATATTTTGCAGCAGGCGGAGTCGTTATTCTGGGAATACAGGCTTTAAAAAAAGTATTAAATAAAAATATCTGAAACCGGCCAATAAAAGAAAAAATAAAGGATATGTCAAAATGAAAGATGGCAAGATTATGATTGGAATTATTATTTTATTTGCCGCATATTTATTTTGTCGCTGGATGCTGAAAATTATGAAATTAAAACCAAAGGAAGCAGACCGGACAATTGATGAAATTGATAAAATGACCGGAGAAGAATTTGAATTATTTACTGCGGCTGTACTGAAGGGTTGTGGTTTTATTATCGAAGAACTAACAAAAACGACAGGCGATTATGGAGCCGATATTATTGTAAGCTTTGCTCAGATAAGAATTGCAGTTCAGTGTAAAAGATACAGTCATCCAGTTGGAGTAAAGGCAGTTCAGGAGGTGATTTCTGCAATGAAACATTATGACTGTGAAGAAGCAATTGTAATTACAAATAATTATTTTACAAATCAGGCAGAAATACTTGCCGAAGATAATGAAGTAGTTACTTTATGGGATAGAAATAAATTAATTCAGATGCGAAATCAGGCAATAAAATAAAAATATTTACTTAAATTTAAATAAAAGACTTGAAAATAAATTACACTTATGGTATTTTATCAGTATCAATTATATTTTATATAAATTCGCAAAGCAATTTTCCGTTAAATAAAATATAATTCAAATATTATAGCTGATATGGAAGGAGATTATATTTATGCCAAGAGGAAGAAAGGCAAAAGCCACAGAAGAAAATAAGGCAGATATTATCGTTACAGAAGAAACAACTGAAAGTGTTGTTGCAGAAGAAGCTGAAGCAGCAAAAACAGAGGAAGTAAAAGAAGAGACTGCAGAGACAGAAGTTTCTGTACAGGAAGAAGAAAAAGCTGCTCCAAAAAAGAGAGGCAGAAAACCGAATACTGCAAAAGCTGAGCCAAAGGAAACTCCAAAAAAGAGAGGCAGAAAGCCTGTTGCTGAAAAAGATGAAGTGAAAGAAGCAGCACCGAAGGAAGCCGAGGCAAATATTATCCTTCAGTTTGATTTTGGCGAGTTTGTATCAAAAGACCTTGTGGAAAAATGTAAACAAGCATACAAAGCAGAAAATAAAACAAAAATAAAGTCAATTGATATTTATGTAAAGCCTAGCGATAAAAAAGCATATTATGTGGTAAACGATAAGTCTGCTGGCTATGTAGATTTGGAAAATTAACAGCAGAAAAAGGCCGGGGAAACCTTGGTCTTTTTTTCTGCTGTCTTTGACCGCAGAAGGCAGGAGGTTATTGTGAAAAATCTATTTATTTATTTAAAAAATTATAAAAAAGAAGCAATATTGGCTCCATTGTTTAAAATGCTAGAAGCAACCTTTGAACTGTTTGTTCCATTAGTAATGGCAGCGATTATTGACACAGGTATTGCACAAAAAGATGAAACATATATTTTTTCTATGTCCGGAGTGCTGATTGCACTGGGCTTAATAGGGCTGGTTTGTTCTATTACTGCACAATATTTTTCTGCAAAAGCAGCCTGTGGATTTGCTGCTAAAATAAAAGAAGTTCTGTTTGACAGAATGCAGAGCATGTCATATACACAGATAGACAGAGCAGGTGCATCGACCATGATTAACCGTATGACTACAGATGTCAATCAGGTTCAGACAGGTGTAAATATGGTATTAAGACTGTTTTTGCGTTCTCCTTTTATTGTGTTTGGTGCAATGATTATGGCATTTACCATTGATGTAAAAGCTGCGCTTATTTTTGTGGCGGTTATTCCTGTCCTCTCCATTATTGTTTTTGGAATTATGATGCTTACGATTCCACTGTATAAAAAGGTTCAAAAACAGCTGGATAATGTATTGGAAAAAACAAGAGAAAGCCTTACAGGAATTCGAGTTATTCGTGCCTTTGGAAAAGAAGCGGAAGAAATACAGGAATTTGATGAAAGAAATAACAGTCTGACAAAGTTTCAACAATATGTAGGAAAAATATCAGCTCTTATGAATCCTGTCACTTATATTGTCATAAATGCAGGTATTCTTGCATTAATTTATATTGGAGCATTGCGGGTAGAATCCGGCATTTTAACACAGGGTGCTGTTGTGGCATTATATAATTATATGTCACAGATTCTTATTGAATTAATTAAACTGGCAAATTTGATTATCACTATGACAAAATCAATGGCAAGTGCACAGAGAATCGCAGGAATTTTTGAAATGGCAGAAAACCAAACTGAAATTTCAAAATCAGAGAAGACGAAACAAACTTTGCCGAATGAATATAAGGTAGTTTTTGAGAATGTGTCATTTTCTTATGAAAATGCCGGAGAATATGCATTAACAAACATTGATTTTAAAGTAAAAAAAGGAGAAACAATTGGAATTATAGGAGGAACAGGTTCAGGAAAAACCTCTCTGGTACATTTGATTCCGGCTTTTTATCCTGCTGGAAATGGTTCTGTATTTGTAGATGGAAAAAACGTTCAGGATTATAAAGAAGAAAAATTAAGAGAAAAAGTCGGAATTGTTATGCAAAAATCAGTTCTGTTTCAGGGAACAATCCGTGAAAATATACTTTGGGGAAATAAATCTGCCAGTGACAGTGAAATATTAGAGGCAATCGAAACTGCACAGGCAGGAGATATTTTGCGAAAAAAAGAAAAGGGACTGGACGAATGGATAGAGCAGGGAGGAAGAAATTTATCCGGCGGACAAAGGCAGCGTTTAAGTATCGCAAGAGCTTTGGTAAGAAAACCCGAGATATTGATTTTTGATGACAGTGCATCTGCACTTGATTATGCAACAGATGCCGCACTTCGAAAAGCACTTCAGACACTTGATTATCATCCGACAGTATTTATTGTTTCTCAGAGGACGTCTTCTATTATGCATGCAGATAAAATTATTGTATTGGATGACGGACATATAGAAGGAATCGGAACTCATGAAGAATTGCTGAAAAACTGTCTGGTATATAAAGAAATATACGATTCCCAGTTTAAAAAGGAGGCGGCATCATGAAAACAATAAAAAAGGATGGAACTTTAAAAAAAATTTTTTGTTATATAAAAAAATACAATCTGTTTCTGGTTCTGTCGCTTGTGTTTGCAGCAATCTCCGTCGCACTGACTTTATATGTTCCAATTCTTATAGGACATGCCATTGACTGTATTGTTGGTCCCGACAATGTGGATTTTGACAGAATTATCAGCCTGTTTCTTCAGATAATCACTGCTGTTGTCATTACTTCTGTATGTCAATGGCTGATGAATATCTGTAATAATAAAATCACTTATCAGGTAGTAAATGATATTCGAAAAGATGCATTCAGAAAAATTGAAATATTACCGTTAAAATATGTGGACAGTCATTCTCAGGGAGAAATTGTCAGTCAGGTTATTTCAGACGTTGACCAGTTTGCAGACGGCTTGTTAATGGGATTTACGCAGCTTTTTACAGGGGTGGTTACCATCCTTGGAACTTTGATATTTATGCTGTCTATTCAACCAAAAATTACATTTGTTGTGGTAGTTATTACCCCACTGTCATTATTTGTGGCAAAATATGTAGCAAAAAATACGTATCAGATGTTTCGTAAACAGTCAGAAACACGGGCAGAGCAGACAGCATTTATTGACGAAATGCTGAGTAATTTAAAGCTGGTAAAGGCATATGGACATGAAAAAGAAAATATGGAGAAATTTACAGAAATTAATCACCGGCTGGAAAAGGCATCTTTAAAGGCAACCTTTTTCTCCTCCATTACAAATCCCTCCACCCGTTTTGTAAATAATGTGGTGTATGCAGGAGTGGGACTGACAGGAGCTCTTGCGGTTATTCATACAGGTATGACGGTAGGACAGCTTTCAAGCTTTTTAAATTATGCCAATCAATATACAAAACCGTTTAATGAAATATCAGGTGTACTTACAGAATTACAGAATGCATTTGCCTGCGCTGCAAGAATTTTTCATTTAATCGAAGAAGAACCACAGACGCCGGAACCGGAAAATGCAGTAGTATTGAAAAATGTAAAAGGAGAAATTGCTTTAAAAAATGTAAATTTTTCTTATATCCCTGATAAAAAATTAATTGAAAATTTAAACCTGTTTATAAAACCAGGGCAGAGAGTTGCTATTGTAGGACCTACCGGTTGTGGAAAAACGACTCTGATAAATCTGCTGATGAGATTTTATGATGTAAACTCAGGAAGTATTCTGGTAGACGAAATGGATATCAAAGAAATTACCAGACATTCTCTGCGAAAGCACTATGGAATGGTTCTACAGGAAACATGGCTGAAATCAGGAACAATTCGAGAAAATATTGCATTTGGAAAACCGGATGCGACAGAAGAGGAAATTATTCAAGCAGCAAAGGCTGTTCATGCACATGGATTTATCAAAAGAATGCCGGATGGATATAATACTTTTATCCGTGAGGATGGAGGAAGTCTGTCACAAGGGCAGAAACAGCTTTTATGTATTGCAAGAATTATGTTGTGTCTTCCGCCTATGCTGATATTGGATGAAGCCACTTCATCGATTGATACCAGAACGGAACTGAAAATACAACAGGCATTTGCAAAGCTTATGGAGGGAAGAACAAGCTTTATTGTGGCACACAGACTGTCTACCATTAAAGAAGCTGATATGATTCTGGTAATGAAAGATGGGACTATTATTGAACAGGGGAATCATGAAACACTGTTAAAGAAAAATGGATTTTATGCAAATCTGTATAACAGCCAGTTTGCAAAATAATGCAAATATGATGCAGTTTAGTATTGGTTGAGAAAATATTCTATTGTTGATTTGAAGGGAGAAGGGAATGACAGAGATACTAAAAAATATGATTCATTATCTGGGACAGATTTATAATTTTCCAATTTATGAATCGGCAATTGTTATGGCCGCTGTTGCTTTTCTTTATTTTTTCGGCTGTGCGTTTGTTACGGGATTAAAAAGAAAAATAACCAGATATGTTATGATTTCAGGGTTGTTATTTTCTTTCTATGTATCTCAGGTAATCGGAGTTACCCTTTTGAACAGAACAATCACAGAAGAAGCAAGATATGATTTAAATATGATAGATGTATACCGGATTGCTTTTTCAGGAAATTCTGTTTTTATGACACAGCTTATCGGAAATGTAATTATGTTTATTCCCTTTGGAATCCTTGTACCGATTTGTTATCAAAGAATCAGAGGACTATTTAAAATAATATTAGTTTCTTTTCTTGCATCACTTTTTATTGAAACTACTCAGTTGTATACACATACAGGGCTGTTTGAGCTGGTAGATTTGCTGAACAATACTCTGGGTGGAGTAATCGGATATTTTATCTATAAAATATTTTATTTTATATACAAAAGCATAAAATAAAAAAGGATAGTATAAAAAAGCATAAAATAAAAAATCCCTCACTGCTGAAAAATTTATAAAGTGAAGGATTTTTTATTTTCAGATTATCTTAAAAATTTAAAGCCTGTTCTATATCGGCAATAATATCTTCTGCATCTTCAATACCCACAGAGAATCTGATTAAATCCGGTTGAACACCTGATTCGATAAGCTGTTCTTCTGAAAGCTGTCTGTGTGTATGGCTTGCAGGATGAAGAACAGAGGTGCGTGCGTCAGCTACATGTGTAACGATAGCAGCAAGCTTTAAATGGTCCATAAACTTTATTGCAATATCTCTGCCTCCTTTTAAACCAAATGAAATAACCCCGCAGCTTCCATTTGGCATATATTTTTTTGCCAGCTCATAATATTTATTATCTTTTAATCCACTGTAATTTACCCATGCAACTTTATCATTTCCGGCAAGATATTCTGCTACGGCAAGAGCATTTTCACAGTGTTTTTTCATTCTCAAATGCAGTGTTTCCAGACCGATATTCAGCAAAAATGCATTATGTGGCGACTGAATAGAACCAAGGTCTCTCATAAGCTGTGCGGTCGCCTTTTCTATATAGGCAAGCTTTCCAAATCTTTTTGCGTATACAATTCCATGATAAGATTCATCCGGTGTCGTAAGTCCAGGAAATTTTTCTGCGTGTGCCATCCAGTCAAAATTTCCGCTGTCTACAATACAGCCGCCTACGGTCATTGCATGTCCGTCCATATACTTGGTAGTAGAGTGAGTTACGATATCGGCACCCCATTCAAACGGTCTGCAGTTTATTGGAGTTGCAAAAGTATTGTCAAGGATAAGAGGTACTCCGTGAGAATGTGCAAGACGCACGAATTTTTCAATATCCAGTACAACAAGAGACGGATTCGAAATGGTTTCAGCAAACACCGCTTTTGTATTTGGCTGAAATGCCTTTGCAAGTTCTTCTTCCGGTGCATCCGGATCTACAAAAGTAAAATCAAGTCCAAGTTTTCGGAGTGTAACATTAAATAAATTGAAAGTACCACCATAAATAGGAGCTGAACATACAACATGACCACCTTTTTCACAAATATTAAAGATAGCATAAAAATTTGCTGCCTGTCCTGATGAGGTAAGCATAGCAGCAGTACCGCCTTCAAGCTCACAGATTTTTGCAGCGACCGCATCATTTGTCGGATTTTGCAGCCTTGTATAAAAATATCCGGCATCTTCAAGGTCAAAAAGTCTGCCCATTGCGTCACTCGATTCATATTTAAAAGTAGTGCTCTGACAAATAGGCAATATTCTCGCTTCTCCGTTTTTTGGCTGATAGCCGCCCTGTATACAGATAGTTCCAAGATTTCTTTGTTCTGACATGATAAATTCCTCCATTTTGATTTATAGTTCTGAAATTATACATAGTTTATCATAATTAGAAAAGTAATTCAATCATTACCTGTATCAGATAATCAAAAGCAATAAATAAAAATTTTTTCTATAACTCTTTACATCTCGATTTTAACGGTGTAGAATGTACATCAGCAAAACATGAGAAAAAATGCAAATTTTTTCAGGACAAGAGGTACATAATGACATTAGATAAATTAGAAACAGGCAAAGATGCCATCATTCAGACTGTAAATTGTCAGAAACCGTCTTTAAGAAAACATATTCTTGATATGGGTCTGACACCTGGAACTGAAGTAACACTGGTAAAAATTGCGCCAATGGGAGACCCCATTGAACTGAGAGTAAGAGGGTATGAACTGACACTTCGAAAAGAAGATGCTGCTCATATTGATATCAAAGATATTCATGAAGCGCATGCATATATGCCGAAAAGTAAAAAATACAAGCCTGTAGAACATCCACGTATGGGAGAAGAGCATTTATATAAGACAAAAAAGAAAGGACCAGAAATTCCAGAAGGAGAAGCGATTACCCTTGCACTGGCAGGAAATCAGAACTGCGGAAAAACAACGCTGTTTAATCAGCTTACAGGCTCCAATCAGCATGTCGGAAATTTTCCGGGAGTGACAGTAGACAGAAAAGACGGAATAATCAAAAATCATTCGGAGGTGAAGGTGACAGACCTTCCGGGAATTTATTCGCTTTCACCGTATACCAGTGAGGAAATAGTTACAAGGGAATTTTTAATTAAGGAAAAACCAAGCGGAATTATTAATATATTGGATGCGACAAATATAGAAAGAAATCTGTATCTGACCATGCAGCTTATCGAGCTGGATATTCCGATTGTGCTGGCTCTGAATATGATGGACGAAGTGCGGCAAAATGGAGGAACGATTAATATTAATGCACTCGAGGCACATCTGGGAGTTCCTGTTATTCCAATTTCTGCTGCTAAAAATGAAGGTATTGGAGAATTGATAGACCATATAATCCATGTGGCGAGATATAGAGAATGTCCGGGAAGACTGGATTTCTGTGATGCAGACGGCGAAGATGACGGAGCAGTGCATCGCTGTATTCATGCGATTATTCATCTGATTGAAGACCATGCAAAGCGGGCGCATATTCCTGTAAGATTTGCAGCCACAAAACTTGTGGAAGGGGACCAGTTGATTTTGGCAGCCCTGAAGCTTGATGAAAACGAAGTGGAAACACTGGAACATGTGATTACGCAAATGGAGGAGGAAAGTGGAAAAGACAGAGAGGCAGCTCTTGCAGATATGAGATTTCATTTTATTGAAGCACTGTGTGCAGAAACTGTTGTAAAACCGTCCATGAGCAGGGAGCATATTCGAAGTCAGAAGATAGATACCGTACTGACAGGAAAATATACTGCCATACCGGCATTTCTTGGAATTATGGGACTGGTGTTCTGGCTGACCTTTGGGGTTGTCGGAAGTGCACTGTCAAACCTTATGGAATTGGGAATCGGGTGGCTGACAGATATTTGTGATAAGGGGCTTACGGCTTATGGAATTAATTCTGTGGTTCATTCGCTTGTGATTGACGGAGTATTTGCAGGAGTGGGAAGTGTGTTGAGCTTTCTGCCTACAATTGTGACACTGTTTTTCTTTCTGTCCATACTGGAAGACAGTGGTTATATGGCGCGGGTAGCGTTTGTAATGGACAAAGCGCTTCGAAAGGTCGGACTGTCTGGAAGAAGTTTTGTGCCAATGCTGATTGGATTTGGATGTTCGGTTCCCGCGATTATGGCGACACGCACACTGCCTTCTGACAGAGACAGAAAAATGACAATACTTTTGACGCCATTTATGAGCTGTTCCGCAAAGCTTCCGATTTATTCGCTGTTTGCAGCAGTATTTTTTCCAAAATATGCAGCGCTTATTATGATTTCTTTGTATGTGATTGGAATGGCAGTTGGAATTTTGGTGGCATTGATATTAAAGAGAACCATATTTAAAGGTGAACCTGTACCATTTGTTATGGAACTTCCAAATTACCGCATGCCGGGAGCAAAAAATGTAGGAAGACTGATTTGGGATAAGGCAAAGGATTTTGTAACAAGAGCGTTTACGGTTATTTTTGTGGCAACGGTAATTATATGGTTTTTGCAGACCTTTGATATCAGGTTTAATGTGGTAACAGATTCGTCGAAAAGCATGCTTGCATTGATTGGAAGTTTAATTGCACCGATATTTGTACCATTGGGATTTGGAGACTGGAGAATGTCTACCGCGTTAATTACAGGATTTACAGCAAAGGAAAGTGTAGTGAGCACTTTGACGGTACTGCTTGGAAAGACGGCAGAAATTTCGAAATTTTTTACCCCTTTCAGTGCGTTTACATTTCTGGTATTTTCCCTCTTATATACGCCGTGCGTAGCTGCGGTAGCTGCGGTAAAAAGGGAAATCGGAACAAAAAACGCCATAGCACTGGCTGTATTTCAGTGTGTCATTGCATGGGGAATTGCATTTATTTTTCGATTGGCTGGAATGTTGTTTGGATTTGTTTAATGTATAGTCAGCATATTGTTTGAAGTTATCTGACAGGCAGTTAAACTATTTTTAGAGGATGATATGGATATTTTAAGTATGTTTATTATCGCTGTTTTGGGTATATGGTTTGTATCAGGGATTTTCTTTATGTATAAAAAAAGAGGAAGGGGCTGCGGCTCATGCGGCATGAACTGTACAGGCTGCATGGGCTGTAACCAGAGGAAAGAATATGAAAAAGCATATCAAAAAAAAGATAAAAAATAATATTTTTATGACTGGGTTATGTCTGGTATGTTTTCTTGTTATTCCTGTGATTTTGATGCAGTTTGAAGATGGGGGAGAGGGATGGTTTGGCATAGCGGAATTTTTGGAATTTGTATTCTGGCCTATGGCGGGAATGGGAATTTCAGCGTTTTATGCAATCTCGGTAAAGAATAAAAAAGGCTGGATACTGGTGCCGGTTTGTACCGTAATTTGTTTTGGAGTGATGAAGATTGTAGAAGATAAAATTTCTTTTTGGGGAATTTTGATTTGTTTGATTTTTGAAGTGATATGGTATAAAGTTATTTCTTTTTGGAGAAAGATAGAAGAATAAGTTTGATATTAATAAAAATCCTCTTGTCAATAATGAATGAACAGCAATATTATTATTGACAAGAGGGTTTTGTTTATTATACAGAATTTGAGAGTTTTTGTTTTTTAATATGAAATTATATTAAATATTCTACTGCATTTCCGGTATTATAATTATATTATTCTATATTGGCACAGGTATATTTTTTGATATTCTACCAATTTTACCAGAAAATGTATCAGATTTATTGAACTTTCATTCAATTTTCTGTGCGATTAACGTATTCATACAGTGTTTATGTGGTATGCCGCCACTGTTACAATCAAAGATTTCTTCTTTGCATATATGAAACATCCAGTCATGATAATATTCAAACAGTTCCCCTGAACACCAGGGGTGCCTTTTACTCTCATCTCTTGTTTTATCCGGTGTACGGGTAATAAAAGGCTTTTTGACAAACACGTTCAATGCATTTATTCCATTTTTTCTGGTATGTTCTTTCAGGAGGGAACAAATTTCATTTCGTTTATCATTTGGAAGAAAATGAAATACTCCACTGCTGAATATAATATCAAACTCGGTATCAAGGCGGTAATCCAAGATATCAGCCTTAAAAAAATTGATTTCAACTTTATTATGCTCAGCCAGTCTTTTTGCTTTTTCAATTCCCTGTTCAGATATATCAAATGCAGTTATGTCATATCCGCATTTGGCGAAAAAAACAGCATCCTTGCCTTCGCCGCAGCCTATATCCAATACACGATATGGTTTTACTGGAGGGATAATTTTCATAATATCATAACAGATACGATTTGGCATAAGTCCCCAGTAATACCCTTCATTTCTGTATCTTTCGTCATAATCTGTAATCACACTGGTATAACCAAGCAGTGCATCAACTGTTGTATGAAGTGCTGCTGCCAGCTTTGGAAGAATCACAATATCAGGACATGTCGTACTGTTTTCCCATTTTGACACTGCCTGAAATGAAATATTGAGCAGTTTAGCAAGCTGATTTTGAGTAAGACCTGCTTCCTTGCGTTTTTTACTTATTATTTCACCTATTTTTAAATTCTCCATTTATTCTATCCTCTTTTCCTGAATTATACAGTTAATACGTATTGTAACAGTATTTGTTCTGTTTTAATTTTATTATCACCCGCCGCGTTGTGTAATTCAATATTAATATAATCAAAAAGAGATTACAATAACGCAAAAAGAGAATTTAATAAACCAATTCAACCAATAGTTGACAATATTTATAGGCAGTCAAAATATTCAATTATTACCATTTAATAAAACATGAAATGGGGCTGTCACACAGACAATAAAAATTTTAAAATCTCTGATATTCAAAATTCTTAAAATCAACATATCCGCCGGTTTCTTTTGAAGCATAATTAAAAATACCGATTCGATATCCCATAAAATGGTCCAGTGTATACAGCATCTTGAGTTCTTCTCCAATCTTTGCAAAATTTACTCCATCAACGGAATAGAAAAACTCTGCGATATCGCGGCTGTCTTCATAATCAAAATGGATTCTCAGATATGCAACATTATTTTCAAATTCCAGACATTCCTGTTCACCGTTTTTCGTTGTCATAATCATATATTTTTTGCCATTTTCCGCTTTGATTCCAACCGTTCCATAATTGCTCTGCAATGCTATTAATCCGCAGAAATCACCGTCTTTCATGCCGGAAAGCTCCGCCGTTACTGTAGCCTGACAGGAAGGACCCTCTGTTCTCTGTGTCAGTGTATTTCTTGCAAATAATACATCATCTCTCAAACTTCCAGTAGTCAGCCTTAAATATCCCGGCCTTTCTGTAAAGGACCAGAATTTGTTATCCGGTGCATGATTCCACTGCCACTGGTTTGCAAGAGAGTTTTCAGAATGATGAAAACTATCGCTGATAACCATATCAAAATGACCAGATTCTTCAAACGGAACCTCCCATTCAAGAGGAACTTTTCCATCAATACCGAATACCGGCCATCCGTCTTCCCATGTAACAGGCATAATACATGGAATACGTCCTACAGCATCATGGTCCTGAAACAGCATGGAATACCAGTTTCCATTCTCATCATCAAAGATAGCGCCCTGTGCAACCCCCTTATTATGATAACCCATATCATCATCCATCACTACTTTTCTCTCATAAGGTCCGAGCAGTTCTTTAGAACGGTAGCATACTTCGCGTCGTCTCTTATTTCCGTCTTTTGGCCATTCAATAAATATCAGATAATAATACCCGTTGATTTTATATGCATGACATCCTTCACAGCGAAGTCCGATATTTACCCTAGGTGTGGAAAACAAAGGCTGGTTTATGCCGCCTTCTTTTACGCCTGAAGCATCCGGATTTAACTCTGTAATTTTTACATCTCCACAGTTATAAAAGATAAAAAGCCGTCCATCATCAAATAACAGAGAAGGGTCATGATAAATTCCATCTAAAATATGTCTGTCCCAATTACCAGATTCAATATCTTTTGTGTAATAAATATAAGTTTTTTTCATCTCATTGCAGACAAAGCAGGCGTAAAATACACCATCATGAAATCTTAAGCTTGTTGCCCACTGGCCTCTGCCATAAACACCATTTGAATTTTTATTTTCCAGCCGATACATGGAATTGTCATCTACGCAGTCAAAAATATAAGACTGAATTTCCCAGTTTACAAGGTCTGTAGATTTCATAATCGGACAGCCAGGGAGTACATGCATGGTGGTGCTGACCATATAGAAATTACTTCCATGCCGCAGTACATCCACATCTGGAACATCTGACCAAAAAATTGGATTTTTAAGTGTGATACTCATAATTAAACCTCTTTTCTTTTTTATTAAAAATTATTATTTGAATTTTTCCAAAAATACATTTTTTATAAAAACAATTTTACTTTAAAAACTACTGTTTATAATGTATAATTTACGAACAAAGTACAAAAAACACAGGCAAATACTTTCAGTGCCACAAATACCTTGTTTATAATACAGTTGAAAAATGAAATAAAATTTTGTATGATAATTGTTATAATCATAAGCATATAGTATAAATCAAAAATTTGCAATGACAAATTTGGTTTCCAATTTGATAATTTCTGCTTTTGTTACAGAACAAAAGGTATACTTCTTCATATAATGATAATAATGTAAGTAATGGAGGTGCATAAAAAATGTGGTTGGGAATTATGATACCATTTATAGGAACAACACTTGGTGCTGCCTGCGTATTTTTTATGCAGAAAGCCATGAATATAACATTACAGAAAATATTATCAGGATTTGCCGCAGGTGTAATGGTTGCCGCTTCTGTCTGGTCTTTGCTGATTCCATCTATGGATATGGCAGGAAATCTGGGAAAGCTTGCTTTTCTGCCGGCAGCGGCGGGAATGATGTTTGGAATTGCATTTTTGCTGTTTTTGGATAGATTAATTCCGCATTTACATGTAAACGAAGAAAAACCGGAGGGACCAAAAACTTCATTGAAAAAATCTTCTATGTTGATACTGGCTGTCACTCTGCACAATATTCCAGAAGGAATGGCAGTAGGGGCGGTTTTTGCCGGAATGTTGGCAGACAGCGAATTAATTACAGTTATGGGAGCCTTTGCGCTTTCCATTGGAATTGCCATACAAAACCTGCCAGAGGGGGCTATTATTTCAATGCCTGTATGTGCAGCGGGATTAAGCAAGAAAAAAGCTTTTATGTATGGAATGTTGTCTGGCGTGGTAGAACCTGCGGGAGCAGTACTTACTATCTGGCTGTCGGGATTTTTAATACCTCTGCTGCCGTATCTGCTTTCATTTGCAGCAGGAGCCATGATTTATGTGGTGGTAGAAGAACTGATACCGGAAGCAGTGGAAGGAGAACATACCAATATTGGAACAATCAGCTTTGCTGTGGGATTTGTACTTATGATGGCGCTGGATGTGGCGCTTGGATAGAAATTTTTTAATGATAAATTTTGCGACAGAAACAGAAGAAAATAATAGAAGAACAACAAAAAATAAGAAATAAAAAACAGGAAACAGGAGAAAGAATGAAACGAAAGAAAACAACAATATTTAAAAGAACAATTACAATAACTATATTTATAATAATTGTATTTTTTGCTGCAGGCTGTAATAAAAGTATCTATATATCAGATGATACAAGATATAAAAAAGATTTTTTTGCGATGGATACCTACATGGAATTTACCGCATATGGGAAAAATGCAGAAGAAGGACTTGAAAAAGCAATTGAAAGAGTGGAGGAAATTGAAAAGATATTTTCTGTTACAAATAAAGACAGTGAGGTTTATGCAGTCAACCACAGAACAGAAAATACTGTGCAGATTTCTCAAAGATTGATGGATATGCTCGAATATACATTTAAAATCAGCCAAACTACTGAGGGCACGTTCGACATATCCATTTATCCCGTTCTTTGTGCATGGGGTTTTACTACAAGCGACTATCAGATACCTTCACAGCAGGAAATAACAGACCTGCTTAAAAATACTGGGTATGATAAAATGCAGATTGACAGTACAAAAAATGAATTAACCTTGCAGGAAGGAATGGAAATTGATTTTGGGGGAATTGCAAAGGGATATTCCGGTGACGAAGCCATACAGGCATTAAAAGAATGTGGAGTAGACAGTGCTATTTTAAGTCTTGGAGGAAATATACAGGCGCTTGGCAGTAAACCTGACGGCAGCGCATGGAACATTGCAGTCAAAAATCCAGATAATACAGAGAGTTATATGGGGATATTACAGGTAAGAGACAAGGCGGTGGTAACTTCAGGCGGATATGAGAGATTTTTTGAGGGAAATGACGGGGAAATATACTGGCATATTTTAAATCCGGCAACAGGATATCCAGCAAAGCAGGGATTGATTTCCGTAACAATCATAGGAAAAAGTGGAAGGGAATGTGATGCATTGTCTACAGCTTTATTTGTAAAGGGGCTTGATGGTGCAATAGAATATTGGAAAAAATATGGCGGATTTGAAGCGATTTTTGTAACTGAGGAGAGAGAACTATATATTACAGAAGGGCTTTCAAACGCGTTTACGCCAGAAGGAGAATATAAAGAAAAGGAAGTAAAGATAATATTTGCAGATAAATCCGATGGTAATGGATGAAATAGATGAAGAAATTGACAAATACAGAAGTGAGAAAAACAAGAATATTATCACTTTATAGAGAACTCATTAAAAATTAAGCTTCCCAAATACAGTTTCACATAAAATGGTTCATTCCGCTTCTAAAGAGGCAAAAAGAAGTGGTATTCCGGTGCAGTATCTAAAAAGCAGCAGCAGTTCTGCACTGGCAGCTTTGCTTAATAACTATCATTGACACTCCCCATGCCTAAAGGGTAGGGGATTCTAGCTACCTGCCGAAGTGT
>CAJUDQ010000037.1 GCA_910585215.1 uncultured Lachnospiraceae bacterium
ATTAGAAATAACAGAATGCAGAGAATGGATTCTCTGTAGCTTACAGGAAAATAAAGTATATTTATAGTATACTTTGCGGGCAATTTCCTGTGAAACAAGGAGGTGACTATATGGTAAGCAGTGTATATAATTATTATTTGTCTACGTATGCAAATAAAGAAGTTTCAAAGTATGATACGCATAAAAAAAGCGAGCTGAGAGACGTTTATTATTCCATGGTAAAGGTCAACCGCAAATCTCCGCTTTATAAGTTTACAAATATGCCAAAGGTGCAGAAATACGCCATTGATATTAAAGAAACTGCAAGAGCTTTTAAGAATGTTGCTGCTTCTCTTACAAATCAGGATGGAAGTATTGCCGCATTTTCGAAAAAAAAGGCGGAGTCGAGTAATGAAGAGATTGTTTCGGCTGCTTATATAGGAAATGAAGAAGAAGGAGACGGCAGAGGGTTTGACATTTATGTGAAAAACATGGCAAAACCACAGGTGAATGTCAGCAATTTTATGAATCCTTCTGAAGTATCAATAAAAGAAGGAAGTTATTCTTTTGATTTGTCTATCGGCAAGTATACGTATGAATTTTCTTTTGATGTAACAGAGGGCAGAAAGAACAGGGATGTTCAAAAGCAGATTACAAATCTGATTAACCGCGCGGATATCGGGATTCATGCTTCTATAAAGGAGAGTTCTTTGAAAGATACAGCGATTGAGATTGTCTCTGATGCAACAGGGCTTGTGGAAAAAAATGCAGCAAAAACATTTGAGATTCGAAACAATGATAAAAGTGAGGCCGGTGATATTGTAAAAATGATGGGCCTTGACAGAACAGAAATCATGCCGGAGAATGCAGTTTTTGAAATAGACAATGAGGAATATTCCACTGCGGCAAATGTGTTTATATCAAACAATTTCCGAGTGACATTAAATGGGGAGAGTGGCGGATCTGAACCGGTGAGAATTGATTTGAAACCGGATTTTGATGCGATGATTGAAAATGTATCGGAGCTTATCGATGCATATAATTCCATGATTGATATGGCAAAGTCTCATGCAGATGATTCGGAGAACTCAGATAAGCTGCTGCATGAGATTCAGAGAGTGGCGAATTATTATAAAGATGGTCTGGAGTCCTCAGGATTTATGGTCAGGGAAAATGGATATATTGCATTGGATGAGTCTCTTTTAGTGCAGTCTGCGGAAGACGGAACACTGAACGATGGCTTAGAACAGCTCAATTCTTTGAAAAAAGCGCTGGTGAATAAGTCAAATGATATGTCGCTGGACCCGATGAAATATGTAAATAAAAAATTGATTGCATATCCGAATCCATTGAGAAATTTTATGAACCCTTACGTTTCTTCGCTGTACAGCGGGATGATGTTTAACGGGTTTATATAATTAGAATAAAAATGAGAAGTTTATGTTAAAACCTATATGAGATACCGAAAAACGGAAAATTTATTAAAAAGGATTGACTTTCCATATCCCTTGTGTTATAGTAAGCGGGTGATGGAAGAAGTCCTTTTTTTTTGCACATTTTCGTGCAAAAGAAAAACAAACAAAAAATTTAGTGGAGGTGGAAGCTGTGCGCGTAAAGATCACATTGGCATGTACGGAGTGTAAGCAGCGTAATTATAACATGACGAAGGATAAAAAAACACATCCGGACAGAATGGAAACAAAGAAATACTGCAAATTCTGTAAGTCACACACATTACACAAGGAAACAAAGTAATAAGATGGAGGTAAGGATATGAGCGAAACTGTATCAACAGATACAACTCCAGAAGTAGAAAAGACAGAAAAGAAAGAATCAGACAAGACTGTAAAACCTTCTGATAAAAAATCAGGAAACTCTCCGAAAAAGAAGAGTTGGTTTGCGGGAATGAAGGCTGAATTTAAAAAGGTGGTCTGGCCTGACAAGCAGACACTTATCAAAAGTACAACTGCTGTAGTTTTAGTTTCGGTCTTTACCAGTGTTCTTGTAAAGGTATCAGATCTGCTTATTCAGGCAGTCCTTGATTTGTTATTATAATTGTGTAAGGAATGGGTGATTATATGGAAGAAAAGGAACAGGATAAGGAAGCAAAATGGTATGTAGTGCATACCTACTCAGGATATGAGAACAAAGTAAAGACTGATATTGAAAAGACAGTTGAAAACAGAAAGCTTCAGGACCAGATTCTTGAGGTCGCAGTTCCTATGCAGGACACCGTGGAGATGAAAAATGGAGCCAAAAAGCAGGTTGAAAGAAAGTTATTTCCAGGATATGTGCTTATCCATATGTTCATGAATGATGATACCTGGTATGTAGTCAGGAATACAAGAGGTGTTACGGGCTTTGTAGGACCGGGCTCAAATCCGGTTTCACTTACAGAGGAGGAAATTAAGGCTCTGGGCATTGATGTTCAGAAGATTGTGGTTGACTTCAAAGTGGGTGATAATGTGACGGTAACAGGCGGTGCATGGGAAAATACTGTCGGTGTTATTAAGAGCATTAACGAAAATAAGCAGAGTGTTACAATCACTGTTGATATGTTTGGCAGGGAAACCCCTGTTGAAATTGGATTTACAGAAGTAAAGAAGATTGATTATTAGTTGGGCAATCAACCTCTGGTTGGTTGTATGATTCATCAAATTTAGGAGGTGCCATTATGGCAAAGAAAGTAGAAGGATATATTAAATTACAGATTGCTGCTGGTAAGGCAACACCGGCACCACCTGTTGGACCGGCACTTGGTCAGCATGGTGTAAATATTGCTCAGTTTACAAAGGAGTTTAATGCAAGAACAGCAGACCAGGAAGGCATGATTATTCCTGTTGTTATTACTGTATATGCAGACAGAAGCTTTAGCTTTATTACAAAAACTCCGCCAGCTGCAGTATTATTGAAAAAAGCATGTAAGATTAAATCTGGCTCCGCAGTTCCAAATAAGACAAAGGTAGCTACTATTTCAAAGGCAGACCTTCAGAAGATTGCCGAGACAAAAATGCCGGATTTAAACGCTGCCTCTCTTGAGGCTGCTGTAAGCATGATTGCAGGAACAGCAAGAAGTATGGGTATTGCAATCGAGGAATAGGAATAATAGAAAAGAATTGCAGGTCTAAAATATAAAAATATTTTGGGCGGATATTGGAAACAGAGAACGTGGGAGGGGAACAGAAAGGTTCCTCCCGATATTACCACTAGGAGGCTATTGAAATGAAAAGAGGAAAGAAATACGTAGAAGCTGCAAAGTTAATCGACAGAACAGCAACCTACGATGTAGAGCAGGCAATGGAGCTTGTAAAAAAGACTGCAACTGCTAAATTTGATGAGACAATTGAGGTTCATATCAGAACAGGCTGCGACGGACGTCATGCAGAACAGCAGATTCGTGGCGCTGTAGTATTGCCACATGGTACCGGAAAATCAGTAAAGGTTCTTGTATTTGCCAAGGGTGACAAGGCTGCCGAGGCAGAAGCGGCAGGAGCTGAATATGTAGGAGCTGAAGAGCTGATTCCTAAGATTCAGAACGAGGGCTGGTTTGATTTTGATGTTGTAGTTGCAACACCGGATATGATGGGCGTTGTGGGACGTCTTGGACGTGTACTTGGACCAAAGGGCTTAATGCCAAACCCGAAGGCCGGTACAGTAACAATGGATGTTACAAAGGCTGTTAATGATATTAAAGCTGGTAAAATTGAATACAGACTTGATAAGACAAATATTATTCATGTGCCAATTGGAAAGGCTTCTTTCTCAGAGGCTGATCTTACGGACAACTTCCAGACACTTATGGATGCTATCAACAAGGCAAGACCTTCTTCTCTGAAGGGACAGTATTTAAGAAGCGTTACGGTTACATCAACAATGGGACCAGGCGTGAAGTTAAATGTAGCCAGATTGGGAAATTAAGGTTGTGCATGGGTAGAATCAGGATATAAAAAAATTCCGGAAAATGTTTATGTTTTCCGGAATTTTTATAAAATATCAGCCAGAAAACTCATGGTTTTTAGATTGTGGGATAAATGGTGTCAGTTTTAGAAAATTTGCATTTCTCACTGAAACAAAACCATTTTTGTTATTCATATTTGAGTGAAGTGAAAAGAATGAATATAAATATGAAGAAAATACGGAATATTGTTATATGTGTTATTGTAGTAGTTCTTGTTTTTTTAGTAATAAAATGTTTTGTAATAGTTGGAAAAGTGACAGATATAGAAGAAGATATTTTTTATATCACATATGATGATTTTGTATTAAGCATACCAAAAAGTTATGTAAAATCAAATGTGAAAAAAGGGAATACGGTTATTGTTATATATAATGGAGAGATATTAGAAACATATCCTGGAAGATTAAGAAAAATTATATATGTAGTTAAAATATAAGAAAAAATCAATAGAAACGTATAGGGATAATCTGGCAAATCAAAATATATTAAATAAGCTATTTTTAAATAATCTAAATAAACTGATAGATTGAATTAAAAGTATTTTTTTGAAGTTTACAGTAAGTTTAAATATTTCTATAAAAATTATTATTAAAAGGATAAGCTCAAGAA
This sequence comes from uncultured Lachnospiraceae bacterium, assembly GCA_910585215.1. Taxonomy (GTDB): domain Bacteria; phylum Bacillota; class Clostridia; order Lachnospirales; family Lachnospiraceae; genus CAG-303. The sequence goes on from CAJUDQ010000037.1 coordinate 4,547, forward strand.
AACAATCTTTTTATGCTATTTTGTGCTTGAGCAGAGTAAAAGGAATGAGTATAAAAATGAAAAATTCGAGAAAAGTATTAGTATTTATAATAATATATTGTTTTTTATGTAAGACTACTTTGTTTGCACAAGATTTAGAAGATACAGAAAAAATTGTTTATCAGCCTGTTTCTAAAAATACAATAACAGGAGAAATCAAAAAAGAATCTATTTTACAATCTTGGAAAAAAGATAGTAATAATTTGCAATCAATAAATTTAAACAAAAAATATACACAATCCATGGAAACGCAAGCATATATTCCTACCAAAAGGCAAACAACGATTTTTGAAGATATGCAATCTAAAATAGCTTATTCTCTAGGTGAGTATGTAGTAGAACCATTGGAAATTTTAGGTGAAGATAATCGTACTCGTATTACACAAACAACAGAATTTCCTAATTCAGCAATTTGTTATTTAGAAATGAAATTTCCTGATTCAGATAAAATTTATGTTGGAACAGCATGGATGTATGGTAAGTATATGGCAGTAACAGCTGGACATTGTGTATATGATAAAAGTTTGGGTGGTTGGGCAGAATGGATAAAAGCCTATCCAGGCCGAAATGGGAGTAAAGTACCTTATGGCTCATATCGAGCAACAGTGCTTTATACAGATGAACAATATTTAAAAAATGAAAGTGATGATTATGACTGGGGAATATTAACATTTGCACAAAATATTGGTTCTAAAACGGGATATTTTGGAGCTTCATATAGTAGTGCAGATTTATCAGGTACTTCAGTGGTGCTTCGAGGATATCCAGGAGAATATTATGCACAAATGTGGACAATGTCAGGTAAAATAGTTGGTTGTTCTAAACTTCGATTAAATTATCATATTGATACAACTGGTGGGCAAAGTGGTTCTCCTGTTTATAAAGATGATGGAAAATATCAATGTGTTGGAATACATATACAAAAGGGATTTGGTTATTATAATCAAGCAATAAGAATAACGAAAGACCTTTTTGATATCATGAATAAATATAGATAATTCCTTTATATTTTAATAGTGTTTTTAAATACGATTAAAAAAATTATTGAACTTGAAGAAGAAAACAATTTTATTATATGTATTTTTAGAGATATGTTTAAAATATTTATAGATTCACAAAAAAGAGTTGACAAGTCATCAATTTTATGATATCTTATCAAAGGTTTTAAAATAAACCATTGCCGAAGACAGCAGGTTTGGAATTTTGTTTCCAACTAACGCAATGCGCCTGCCGAGGAATGTGAATCACTTGTCGATTGTATTATAGTTATCGATTATAACACTTCCGGTCTTTCGTGCCGGAAGTTTTTTAGGCATCAACATAAAGTTGGCTGCATAATGTGGAGTGCTTCTTATAAGCAATCAGCACAATCGCTGGTTGCACGATTCGGCAGAGAGTGTAGGCTCTCATATTTGTCCGTCTGGACATCGATTATAAAAGGAGGCAGAAAATATGGCAAAAGTAGAATTGAAACAGCCTATTGTTGCTGAAATCAGCGAATTGCTTGACGGTGCAAAGGCAGCTGTTCTTGCAGATTACCGCGGTCTTACCGTAGAGCAGGATACCGAACTTCGTAAGCAGTTAAGAGAAGCCGGTGTGACTTATAAGGTATATAAAAATACCATGCTGAATTTCGCAGTCAAGGGTACAGATTTCGAAGGCTTAAGCGCACATCTGGAAGGTCCTACCGCTATCGCAGTATCAAAGGAAGATGCTACTGCTCCTGCAAGAATTTTATTTAATTTCGCAAAGGGTGCAGATGCACTGGAATTAAAAGCAGGTGTTGTAGAAGGAACTTATTACGACCAGGATGGCATTAAGGTAATTGCAACTGTTCCATCAAGAGAGGAACTTCTTGCAAAATTCCTTGGAAGCATCCAGTCACCTGTTGCAAACTTTGCCCGCGTTATCAAGCAGATTGCAGAAAAGAACGAAGAGGTTGCATAAAACAGATGTATTTATGTTTGCCGGAAATACCGGCAGAATTAGAATTTAGGAGGAAATAAAAATGACAACTCAGGAAATTATTGAAGTAATCAAAGGTTTATCTGTATTAGAGTTAAATGAATTAGTAAAGGCATGTGAGGAAGAGTTCGGCGTATCTGCAGCAGCAGGCGTTGTTGTTGCACAGGGTCCTGCAGGCGGTGCAACAGAAGAAGAAAAGACAGAGTTTGATGTGGAATTAACAGAAATCGGACCAAACAAGGTTAAGGTTATCAAGGCTGTTAAGGATGCAACAGGTCTTGGTTTGAAAGAAGCTAAGGAAATCGTTGACAATGCTCCAAAGGTAGTAAAAGCCGGCGTTTCCAAGGAAGAAGCTGAAGACTTGAAGACAAAGATTGAGGCAGAAGGCGCTAAGGTTACTCTTAAATAATATATTGAGTATTCGCGTGGATGAAAGCAATCATTGAAAAGAAAATTACAGTCGGAATTCCGTATAAACGGTTTTCCGGCTTTTTTCTTCAAAATTCCTTTGGAATTTCTTCGAAAAACCGCTTGACAGATTCTTCCAAAGGTGATACTATGAGAAATGCACTATTGTTGTTAATGGGATAAGTATGCCCATTTGTCAGCAATACAACCTAAGTCACTTAACCCTCCAAGGGTATAAGAATAAATAGAACAGGGGTGAAATGTCAAATGGAGAAAAACAGGATACGTCCGGTTGAAAATGGCAAAAGCTTACGAATGAGCTTTTCAAGGCAGAAAGAAGTCCTTGAGATGCCAAACCTTATTGAAATCCAGAAAAATTCATACAATTGGTTTCTCACAGAGGGTTTAAAGGAAGTTTTCGATGATATCTCACCAATTGAAGATTACAGCAACCACCTCAGTCTGGAATTTATTGACTTCCAGCTCTGCAGAGATGATGTGAAGTATTCAATTGAAGAGTGCAAGGAAAGAGATGCTACATACGCAGCTCCTCTTAAAGTAAAAGTAAGACTTCACAACAAAGAAACAGGTGAAATTACCGAGCATGAAATCTTTATCGGCGACCTTCCTATCATGACCGAAACCGGCACTTTTGTAATCAATGGTGCGGAACGTGTAATTGTAAGTCAGTTAGTGCGTTCTCCGGGCATTTACTATGGTGTAGACCACGATAAACTCGGAAAAGAACTGTATTCATCCACAGTAATACCAAACAGAGGTGCATGGCTGGAGTATGAAACCGATTCAAATGACGTTTTCTATGTGCGTGTTGACAGGACGAGGAAAGTTCCTGTTACTGTACTTATCCGTGCATTAGGCATAGGTACAAACGCTGAAATTAATGAACTGTTTGGCGAAGAACCCAAGATTCTTGCAAGCTATGAGAAGGATACTTCCACAGATTATCAAAGCGGTCTGCTGGAATTATACAAAAAAATCCGTCCAGGTGAGCCTTTAAGCGTGGACAGCGCTCAAAGTTTGATTACAAGCATGTTTTTTGATGCAAGAAGATATGACCTTGCAAAAGTAGGGCGTTATAAGTTTAATAAAAAACTTGCTTTAAAAAACAGAATTACCGGAAGAACTCTGTCTGAAACGGTGGTAAGTCCCGTGACGGGAGAAGTGCTGGCAGAGGCGGGAACTATTGTAACAGAAGAGCTTGCACAGACCATTCAGAATGCCGCCGTTCCATTTGTCTGGATTCAGACAGAAACAAAGAATATCAAGGTTCTATCCAATATGATGGTAGACATTCATGAATATGTAGAGTTTGATGCAAGAGCGCTTGGCGTGAAAGAACATGTATTTTTCCCTGTTCTTGCAGATATTCTCGATGCATCGGAAGACGAGGAGTCCTTAAAGGATGCGATAAAGAATAATCTGACAGAATTGATTCCAAAGCATATTACAAAGGAAGATATTCTTGCTTCCATTGGCTACTGCCTGAATCTGGAGTATGGTATTGGCAATGCAGATGATATTGACCATCTGGGCAACAGACGTATCAGAGCAGTCGGTGAACTGCTGCAGAATCAGTACAGAATCGGTCTTTCCAGAATGGAAAGAGTAGTGCGTGAGAGAATGACGACTCAGGATATTGAGGGAGTTTCTCCACAGTCGTTGATTAATATCAAGCCTGTGACAGCTGCGGTCAAGGAGTTCTTTGGAAGCTCACAGCTCTCACAGTTTATGGACCAGAATAATCCTTTAAGTGAGCTGACACATAAGAGACGTCTGTCTGCACTTGGTCCGGGCGGTCTGTCCAGAGACAGAGCAGGATTTGAGGTGCGTGATGTGCATTATTCCCACTATGGAAGAATGTGCCCGATAGAGACACCTGAAGGTCCGAATATTGGACTGATTAATTCCCTTGCTTGTTATGCGAGAATTAATGAGTATGGATTTGTAGAGGCTCCATACAGGAAAGTAGATAAATCAGACCCTGCGAATCCACGAGTTACTGATGAGGTAATTTATCTTACCGCGGATGAGGAGGATAAATTTGTTGTTGCACAGGCAAATGAGCCGTTAGATGAGAACGGTTATTTTGTGAATAATAATGTATCTGGTCGATTTCGTGAAGATACATTAAAATTTGAGAAGCGGGTAATTGATTTAATGGACGTTTCTCCTAAAATGGTATTTTCAGTCACTACTTCCATGATTCCATTTCTTCAAAATGACGACGCGAATCGTGCGCTGATGGGATGTAATATGCAGCGTCAGGCTGTGCCACTTCTGACTGCGGAAGCTCCTGTGGTGGGAACTGGTATGGAAGTAAAGGCAGCTGTTGATTCAGGTGTGTGTGTGGTGGCAAAGAAAGCTGGAGTAGTAGTTCGTTCTACGTCAAAAGAAATTACAATTAAATATGATGACGACGGTTCAAAGGAAATTTATCGATTGATTAAATTTTCAAGAAGTAATCAAAGCAACTGCTATAATCAGGTGCCGATTGTATTTAACGGCGACCATGTAGAGGCGGGAGAAGTAATCGCAGACGGTGCTTCTACAAAGAACAGTGAAATCGCACTTGGCAAAAATCCTCTGATTGGTTTTATGACATGGGAAGGTTATAATTACGAGGATGCGGTTCTGTTAAGTGAAAGACTGGTAAAGGAAGATGTGTATACATCAATTCATATAGAAGAATACGAGACAGAGGCAAGAGATACAAAGCTCGGACCGGAAGAAATCACTAGAGATGTTCCGGGTGTAGGTGATGATGCCCTGAAAGATTTGGATGAAAGAGGAATTATCCGTATTGGTGCGGAAGTGCGTGCCGGAGATATTCTGGTAGGTAAGGTAACTCCAAAGGGAGAAACGGAACTGACCGCTGAGGAAAGACTGTTAAGGGCTATTTTTGGGGAAAAGGCAAGAGAGGTAAGAGATACTTCGCTGAAGGTTCCTCATGGCGAATATGGTATTGTAGTAGATGCAAAGGTATTTACAAGAGAAAACGGGGATGAACTGGCTCCGGGCGATAATATGTCTGTGCGTATTTATATTGCACAGAAGAGAAAAATATCGGTTGGTGATAAAATGGCTGGCCGTCATGGAAACAAGGGTGTGGTTTCCCGTGTGCTTCCTGTAGAGGATATGCCATTTCTGCCAAACGGGCGTCCTTTGGATATTGTGTTGAATCCTCTGGGTGTGCCTTCTCGTATGAATATCGGACAGGTTCTGGAGATTCATTTGAGTCTTGCGGCAAAAGCGCTTGGCTTTAATATTGCAACTCCTGTATTTGATGGCGCAAACGAAGACGATATTCAGGATATGCTGGAGATGGCGAATGATTATGTAAATACTGAATGGGAAGAATTTGAAAAGAAGTACAAAGATTTGGTACATCCGGATATTATGAAGTATCTTTATGACAACCGCGCACACAGAGAAGAATGGAAGGGTGTGCCTATTTCGAGAGATGGAAAGGTATGGCTTCGCGATGGCAGAACAGGCGAGTATTTTGACAGTCCTGTCACAATTGGGCATATGCACTATTTGAAGTTGCATCATCTGGTAGATGATAAAATCCATGCTCGTTCCACAGGCCCGTACTCTCTGGTAACACAGCAGCCATTGGGGGGAAAGGCACAGTTTGGCGGACAGAGATTTGGAGAGATGGAAGTGTGGGCGCTTGAAGCTTATGGTGCTTCCTATACGCTTCAAGAAATTTTAACTGTAAAATCAGACGATGTAATCGGCCGTGTAAAGACTTATGAGGCAATTATCAAGGGCGAGAATATACCGGAACCAGGCATACCGGAGTCCTTCAAGGTGCTTTTGAAGGAGCTTCAGTCACTTGCGCTTGATGTCAAGGTATTAAGAGAAGATGACACAGAAGTAGAGTTAAAGGAAAACATTGATACCGGTGATACAGACTGGAATTCTATTATGTCAGGTGATGATTACAGACAAAATAAAGAGGAAAATCTCGGGGCAGCAGGTTATCAGCAGCAGGTGATTCAGGGAGATGAATTTGTATCTGTCGGAGAGGAAGACGACGATGAATTCAACGAGGAAGAATGTGATGAGATTTTTGAGAATGATGACTATATAGATGAAGATAATGAAGATTTTTCGGAAGAATAATAGAAGGGAGTGCGTGGAATGACAGAAAATAACAAGTCAGCCTATGAACCGATGACGTTTGATAAAATCAAGATTGGTTTGGCTTCACCGGACAAAATCAGGGAATGGGCGCACAGAACACCGGAACCGGAAGATAAGACAAGTGAGGCATGGAAGAGATGGGAACAGGAAGGCATGGTGTTAAAGCCGGAGACAATCAATTACCGGACATTAAAGCCGGAGAGAGACGGACTTTTCTGTGAAAAAATCTTTGGACCAAGCAAGGACTGGGAATGTCACTGCGGAAAATATAAAAAGATAAGATATAAGGGAGTTATCTGTGACCGATGTGGCGTCGAGGTAACAAAATCCAGTGTTCGCCGTGAACGTATGGGACGTATTGAACTGGCGGCTCCGGTATCCCATATCTGGTATTTTAAGGGAATCCCGAGTCGTATGGGTTTGATTCTCGATATATCACCAAAGGTTTTGGAAAAAATATTGTATTTTGCTTCCTATATTGTTCTGGACCCTGGAACCTCAAAACTCACCTATAAGCAGGTGCTTTCTGAGAAGGAATACAGAGAGGCGATGGAGGAAAATGACAGTTTTCGTGCCGGTATGGGTGCAGAATCTGTTTTAGAGCTTCTTACTGCCATTGACCTTGAACAGGAGTCAAAGGATTTAAAAAGAGAACTGTTGAATGCAAGTGGACAGAAGCGGGCAAAACTGATTAAGAGACTTGAAGTGGTAGAAGCCTTCCGCGCTTCGGGAAACAGACCGGAATGGATGATTCTGACAGTAGTTCCGGTGATTCCTCCAGACTTAAGACCAATGGTTCAGTTAGATGGAGGCAGATTTGCCACATCCGATTTGAATGACTTATATAGAAGAATTATAAACAGAAATAATCGACTGCAGAGACTGTTGGACCTTGGTGCGCCTGAAATCATTGTCCGCAATGAAAAGAGGATGCTTCAGGAAGCAGTAGATGCGCTGATTGACAATGGAAGAAGAGGACGGCCGGTCACAGGCCCTGGAAATCGTGCATTAAAATCTCTTTCCGATATGTTGAAGGGTAAGCAGGGACGTTTTCGTCAGAATCTTCTTGGCAAGCGTGTGGATTATTCCGGACGTTCGGTTATTGTGGTAGGACCAGAGCTTAAAATTTATCAGTGTGGTCTGCCAAAGGAAATGGCAATTGAATTATTCAAGCCTTTTGTTATGAAGGAGCTTGTGACCAATGGAACGGCACATAACATCAAGTCTGCCAAGAAAATGGTTGAAAGGCTTCAGACAGAGGTCTGGGATGTACTGGAAGATGTAATTAAGGAGCATCCGGTTATGCTGAACCGTGCGCCGACACTGCACAGACTGGGTATTCAGGCATTTGAGCCGATTCTTGTCGAGGGTAAGGCGATTAAGCTGCATCCGCTGGTTTGTACAGCGTTTAATGCAGATTTTGACGGTGACCAGATGGCGGTTCATCTCCCACTTTCAGTGGAAGCACAGGCTGAATGCCGGTTCCTTCTGCTTTCACCGAATAATCTTTTGAAACCTTCGGATGGTGGTCCGGTTGCAGTGCCATCTCAGGATATGGTACTTGGTATTTATTATCTTACACAGGAACGACCTGGTGCAAAAGGAGAAGGAAAAACTTTCAAGAGTATCAATGAGGCGATACTTGCCTATGAAAATGGAGTGATTACACTTCATTCCAAAATCGGTGTCAGGGTGACAAAGTTTAATGAGGAAGGAAAAGAATTTACCGGAATTATAGAATCAACACTTGGACGGTTTATTTTTAATGAAATTCTTCCACAGGACCTTGGACTTACGGAAAGGCTTACAGAAGAGGATATTTTAAAGCTGGAAGTGGATTATCATGTGGGCAAGAAGCAGTTAAAGAAAATTCTTGAAAAGGTTATTAATACACATGGAGCTACAAAGACAGCAGAGGTGCTTGATGACATTAAGGCAATGGGTTACAAGTACTCTACAAGAGCTGCCATGACAGTTTCCATTTCCGATATGACGGTGCCTTCGCAGAAGCAGGAATATCTTGAGGATGCGGAAAAGAAAGTGGATAAAATCACAAAGAATTTCCGGCGTGGTCTGATTACCGACGAAGAACGGTATAAGGAAGTCATCAAGGTATGGCAGGTAGTGGATGATAAAATTAAAGATGCACTGCTTGGCGGTCTTGATAAATATAACAATATTTTTATGATGGCGGATTCCGGTGCCCGTGGTTCTGATAAGCAGATTAAACAGCTTGCCGGTATGAGAGGCCTTATGGCTGATACTACAGGGCGTGCCATTGAGCTTCCAATCAAGTCGAATTTCCGTGAAGGTCTTGACGTACTGGAATACTTTATTTCTGCACATGGTGCCCGCAAGGGCCTGTCAGATACCGCGCTTCGCACAGCCGATTCCGGTTATATGACAAGACGTCTGGTTGATGTGGCTCAGGAATTGATTATTCGTGAGGTAGACTGTTGTGAAGGCAAAGAAATTCCATTTATGGAAGTTTCCGAGTTTACAAACGGTTCCGGTGTGCTGGAAAGTCTTGAAGAGAGAATTACCGGCAGATATGCGGCAGAGACAATTGAGGATGCAGACGGAAATGTGATTGTAAAGGCAAATCACATGATTACACCAAAGCGTGCCGCCGAAGTGATAAAAACAGGAAGAGAAAAAGTAAAAATCAGAACTATTCTTTCCTGTAAGTCAAAAATCGGCATTTGTGCAAAATGTTATGGCGCGAATATGGCTACCGGTCAGGCCGTGCAGGTAGGCGAGGCAGTCGGCATTATTGCTGCACAGTCTATTGGTGAGCCAGGTACACAGCTTACCATGAGAACCTTCCATACAGGCGGTGTTGCAGGTGGTGATATCACCCAGGGTCTTCCTAGAGTAGAGGAATTATTTGAGGCAAGAAAGCCGAAGGGACTTGCGATTATCGCAGAATTTGGCGGTAAGGCCGAAGTAACAGACACAAAGAAAAAGAGAGAAGTAGTGGTAAGAAGTCTGGATACAGACGAAGAAAAGGCATATTTGATTCCATATGGTTCAAGAATCAAGATTCAGGATGGTGATATTCTTGAAGCGGGCGATGCGCTGACAGAAGGCTCTGTAAATCCGCATGATTTGTTGAAAATCAAGGGATTGCGGGCAGTTCAGGACTATATGCTGCACGGTGTTCAGGATGTATACCGTATGCAGGGTGTGGAAATCAATGATAAGCATATTGAAGTGATTGTAAGACAAATGCTCAAGAAGATTAAGATAGATGAAGGCGGTGATTCCGGTTATCTGCCGGGAACTTCTGTAGATGTTCTGGATTTCAATGAAATGAATGAAAGATTAATTGCAGAGGGAAAGGAGCCAGCAGTTGGAAATCAGGTTATGCTTGGTATTACAAAGGCTTCTCTTGCAACAAATTCATTTCTGTCTGCAGCGTCCTTCCAGGAGACCACAAAGGTTCTTACAGAGGCTGCGATTAATGGAAAAGTAGACCCTCTGATTGGATTAAAGGAAAATGTTATTATCGGTAAACTGATTCCGGCAGGTACAGGTCTTAGAAGATATCGTGCGGTCAGACTCAGTACAGATAATCAGAAGCTGAGTGTCGACGAAGAGGATATTCTTGAAAATACAGAAGAAATCGAAGGTGGAGAGGCTGCTGTGACAGAAGGAGAAGAACTGTCTGAAGAACTTCTGGATGAAGAGGATTTTCTGGAAGATGATTTTTCTGAAGAGGAAGCTTTGGAAGAGGATTTTTTTGAAGAAGAGCTGGACGAAGAGATTTCAGATAAGGACAGCACCAAAGCAGCAGAGGCTGTCCATGAGGTTTCAAAATAGAAAGCTGAATATATGCAAAAAGAAAACTTTCATGTTTAAATAAACAAAAATCTCCAATAATTAAAGTATTAGTTATTGGAGGTTTTTTATGCGAAAAACAGGATTTCAGTATCTCATTATTTTTTTTGGCGCCATTCTTTATGCATTTTCTGTTGCGGTGATTTTGGAGCCAAACAGGCTGGCTCCGGGAGGTGCCTCGGGACTTGCAATTATTATTAATTCCTATACAGGGATAAAAACGGGAACCATTATATTAGTATTAAATATACCACTGATGATTATGGGAATAAAAAATTTCGGTATAAAATTTCTGTATACTACGATTTTTGCAATTTTTGTAAATTCTGTATTTGTAAATATTTTTGAATTTATACCAAAGCCAGTAGATGATATTTTTCTGGGGGCGGTCTGTGGTGGAGTACTTGATGCTGTAAGTCTTGGAATTATTTTCCGACAGGGAGGAACTTCCGGCGGAACAGATATTGTGGCGAAATTGGTAAAAAAGAAAATACCACATTTCGAGATAGGAAAAATATTTATTGCAGTTGATATGGCAGTAGTCCTTTTGTCTGCAGTTGCTTTTAAGAATATTGAAAATGCCGTTTATTCTGCTATCTGTGTGGTAATTACAGGTCAGATTTTGGACAGGATTTTATATGGGGGACAAAATGCAAGAATGTTATATATTATCAGTGATTCTTCAAAAGAAATAAGCAGAAGGCTTTTGGAGGAACTGGATACAGGAGTCACATATTTAAAAGGAACTGGAGGCTATACATCGAGAGAAAAAAATGTTATAATGTGTATTATCAGAAAAAGACGTCTTCCCCAGACCCTGAAGGTCATAAAGGAAGAGGATGACAGCGCATTTGTAATAGTTACGCTGGCAGATAAAGTAGTTGGAGAAGGATACAGAGAAAGTGACAATGATTGAGAAGGATACAGTTACACCAAAGATACAGAATATAATTGTAAGCATATGTACAATTGTAATTATAATTTCTATAGGAGCATTGGTATTGATTACAGTAAACCTTCTGTCAAAGAAAGAGTTTTCTTATGCAGATTCACTTGATGATACGGTTCTTACAGTAGAAAATGAAACTGTTTCTTTGAAGGAAATTTCTTATTATATTCTGGTGGCTGAGACAAATTACAATGAAGCCGCCAATATTTACAACGAAGAAAATCCTCATGCTTTCTGGAATATGGCTTTAAATATGAAATATTTTCGTAACAGAGTGAAGCAGTCTGTTATCGATGCCTGTACAAGAGACAATATCTATTATCAACAGGCGTTAAAGGAAGGATATATACTGAAAGAAGAGGCATTGGAAGAAATCGAGGATAAAGCGCTTGAGGAAATCAGCAAAATGACAGATTTTCAGATGAAGCTGACAGACTATCAGATGAGCGATATGGTAAAGGTACTTACAAAGATTGCCTATTCCAGAAAGTATGCAGAGGATTTGATGGCAGAGGGATATACGGCACAGGAGCTGGATGTAGACGGTTCCAAATATGAAGAAATAAAAAAAGACTATGCTGTTTCAGTCAATCAGAAAATATGGAAGAATATTACGCTTGGAAAAGTAACCATAAATAATGAAGAAGCAGTAGAATAATATGTACTGTTTCAGAATCAATAAATTGCAGATGTTTTAAGATTGTGAAAAATTTTCTGTATTTTGTATAAAATAGCGTTTTATAAAAGCTGTGTCATGGGAAATAAAATATTACCAATGAAAGGGAAGATAATTATGCCGGGATATGATACACATTATCTTTTTGGGGTGGAAGCGTATAGAAAAATACCGGATTCCAATGTGAAGACGGCAATCAAAAAAGGGAAGAGGGCTTATGTTCTGGGGATGCTGGGGCCTGATATTTTCTTTTATTATGCAACAGAGGTAGCGGCTCCAAGAAAAAATATAGGTTCTGTTATGCATACACAAAAAACAGATTTGTTTTTAAGAAGTATGGTTGATTATGTAGAAAGGCTGGACCAGAAAAGAAACAGTGTGGAGCTAGCTTATTTATGCGGGTTTCTTACTCATTATTATCTGGACAGGGAATGTCATCCTTATGTTTACTGGAGAACAAATTATCTGAACAGAAAAAAGGATTATCTGGAGAAACATTATCAATATGAAAATGATATTGATGTGGCGCTTTTGAGAACTATGAGAAATACTACTCCGTATGAGTTTTTAAAGGTAAGTCAGATAAAAATAGAAGGACAGGACAGAGAAAGAGTATGCAGCATGCTTTATTATGCAATTCATAACACTTATACAGATTCAAGAATTACTTTGAGAGGGATTCGGCTTGCAATTATTTCGATTCAGAAGGAGCAGAGATTTTTTAAAATGTGTTCAAACGGGATAAAGACAGCAGTGGAAACAGTGGAGGAGTATTTTACAGGGCAGGCGTATCTTGCTTCGCTGATTCCGGGAGTAGACAAAGAAATCAGTGAAGACCCGCTGAACCTGCAACATGATACATGGCGTAATCCATGGAAACTGGAGAAAAGTTCTGAATCTTCTGTACCGGAGATGATGGAGAAGGCAGGGGCTCAGTTTCTGGTTGCGACACATTTGCTGGAAGATTATCTGTATGAATTTAAGGGGGATGAAACAGCTTATCATATGCTTTTGGGACGAATAGGAAGAGCGTCTTATCACAGCGGATTGAGCTGCGATATTCCGAGTTGAGAGAATATTGTAATCTCTGTTACATACTTTGAAGATAAAATCAAAGTTGATACTTATCATGATTTTCGAAGACAAAAAAGAAACTGTTACATAAAATATCAGGTATACAAAACAGAGCAGATACAATTGTCTGTTATATTTTGTATTGGGATTTTTTATGTAACAGCTTTTTTGGCTTATTTTACAAAAAATCGTCTTGCAGCGAATTTCTTATTTCGTTGACAAAATTATGTTCAGGCCTGTTTTTCCGCTTTTCCGGATGGTCTTACCAAAAACAATGAGAGCAGCAGCGCAATAATATATAGTACAATCGTTGCGTATAATACGCATTGATATCCGGCAGGATTTACTTGAATTTGCTCGCCTGCATGTTCAATTTCCTTAAATTCTCCAAAATGATTTACAATCCATGTAGCCATTTGGTTTCCGGTCAGCCCTGCAAACGCCCATGCGGATAATGTAATGCCGTGTATTGCACTGATATTCCCCATACCATAATGGTCGGAGAGCAGCGTCGGTACATTGGAAAAACCGCCGCCGTAGCCGGCATTTACTACAAAAATCAGTCCCAGAACAAGGATGATTAAAAGCGTGTTTCCTTCTCCATTTTTAATACCCTGAGTCACCATAACCAGCGCTGTAAATGCAATTGACAGAACAAAAATAATTTTATAAATGGTATTTCTGTCCTTCATGGTATCTGCCCATGCAGAAAACCCGAGTCGACCGCCGGCATTGAATATGGCGGATACGGTGGAAATAATACCGACAAAACCGGCCAATCCGATGCATTTTACAATCATTTTTTCCTGAGAAATCAGGGCCAGTCCACAGGTAATATTAATGTAGAACATCAGCCAGATACCAATATAATTTGCCATAGGACGGCTTTTAATCACAGATAGAATACTTTGTCCTGCTTCTTTTGTCTGTGGTTCATGCCAGTCGTCCGGTTTTTTCAAAAGCAGATGTCCGGCAAACATCATAATAAAGTAAACCACAGCGAGAATCCAGAACATTTTATAAATTCCGCCGTTTCCAAGACCATCAAGCATTGCCTGCATAATCGGGCTGGCAATTGCCTTTGCAGCGCCAAATCCAGCAACAGCCAGTCCGGTCGCCAGTCCTTTTCGGTCCTTAAACCAGAGCATCAGCGTTTTAACTGGTGACAGATATCCAGTTCCCAGACCAATTCCCATAATAAAACCATAGCATATATAGATGCCAATCAGAGCAATAGCGCTTTTTTGATGAGTACCGCCGTAGTAAATAAAAAATCCGGTTCCTGCCATGCCCGCAGCAAAACAGACAGCCGCAATCAGAGAGGATTTGTGAATATCCTTTTCGACAATGTTTCCAAGAAATGCCGCTGACATTCCGAGGAAAAAGATAGCAAAGCTGAAAGCCCACTCTGTTGCTCCTTTGGAAAAGCCGATGTAATCAGCGATTTCCTGACTGAAGATGGACCAGCAGTAAACAGTACCTATGCTGCAGTGGAGCAGCAGTGCGGGAATAGCAGCACGAATCCATTTGTTTGTACGCCACCCGCCGTTTGGGGTTGAATTTTTTTCCATATGTTACCTCCGTTTTTTTAATAATGAAAGTTATCTGTTTATTTTACAATAGATAGGGGGAAATTTCAATCAGATTTTGGGGAAAAATGGAGTTATTGGGAATAGGAAAGCTAAAAATAGGAAAATAATTGACAATAAAAGATTAATAGATTATAATGTTCATAAAATAAAAATAAATATAATAAGTTATTATTCATATTATAACAAAATGGAGGACACTATGAAACGAGTGATTGATAAACATGCTTATACATATTCTGCTTATGCAGCTTCAAAATCCGGCATTTATGTAAAATGTCCCAAATGTGGCAATCTTGCTGTTGTAACTGCTGATGACAGTACTGCATGCTGTAAATGTACAACATGTAGTTTTTGTAAACAGAAACAACATATTATTTATCATTATGATGTTCGCAACCAATGTGAAAGCTGTGGGCGATATTATAAGGTAGATATTACAGAGGAAAAACAACAACAGGTTCCTGTTCTTCGTGTTGACTGTCCATTTTGTGGGCATGCCATGTCAGGCGAAGTGAAAAAAACTCCAAAAGCTGTTTATTATCGCAATGAAATCCGAAATGCCTGTGAGCCATTTTTTGGATGTGAACTCTGGTTTTTAACTTATTTTTGCGATAAACCTGTATGGGCGCTTAATCGTGCGCATCTGACTTATCTTATCGATTATCTGAGTGCCGGTTTGCGTGAGAAACCTGCTGATTCAAAAATGATGATGACACAGGCCGATTTTCTTCCAGCTTTTATGAAAACCGCAAAACACAGGAACAAAATAGTCAAGCTGCTCATAAATATGCAAAAGAAATGATAGTGAATGATTATAAGTAAAAAAAATGAAGTGATTAAGCGGAAGTTTGGGAAAGAAGGTTCTTTGTACAGTTTGTCTTGAATTTTAAAGAGTATATTTTTTTTCCGTTATTTTCTCTGTGTCTCTTTAAAATTTCCTAAAAAATCCCTTGACAATTCCTTTTCCCACAAGTATAATGAAAAAGCTTGTGATTAGGCAAGCGGATTTTACGCAATCATTACCATATTTTTAATCAGGAGGTGAAAAAAGAATGCCTACATTTAACCAGTTAGTAAGAAAAGGAAGAAAAACTGCTGAAAAGAAGTATACTGCACCAGCACTCTTAAAGGGTTACAACTCCCTTCAGAAGAGAGCCACAGATACCGCATCCCCACAGAAAAGAGGTGTATGCACCGCAGTTAAGACAACAACTCCTAAGAAGCCTAACTCAGCTCTTAGAAAAATTGCCAGAGTTCGTCTTTCTAACGGTATCGAAGTAACAAGCTATATCCCGGGCGAAGGTCATAACCTTCAGGAGCATAGTGTTGTTCTTATCAGAGGAGGAAGAGTAAAAGACCTTCCAGGTACAAGATACCATATCGTCAGAGGCGTACTTGATACTGCAGGTGTTGCAAAAAGACGTCAGGCACGTTCTAAGTACGGCGCAAAGAGACCAAAAGCTGGAAAATAGGAATAATCACAGGTTGAATGAACAGTGACGGATTAGAAATATGGTTGTATAGATTTGAAAGAAATTTATGAACGTGTTTTTAAAACCGCACGAACACATCTAGTGAGTACCGATGATTTAGTAAATTTATTAAGGAGGGAAGAAACGTGCCACGTAAAGGACATACTCAGAAAAGAGAAGTATTAGCAGACCCAATGTACAATAATAAAGTAGTTACCAAGCTTATCAACAACATTATGCTTGACGGTAAGAGAGGGGTAGCACAGAAAATTGTATACAAGGCATTTGCAAGAGTAGAAGAAAAAGCTGGAAAGCCAGCTTTGGAAGTATTCGAAGAAGCAATGAATAACATTATGCCTGTGCTTGAGGTAAAGGCAAGACGTATCGGTGGAGCTACCTATCAGGTGCCTATCGAAGTCAGACCAGACAGACGTCAGGCATTGGGACTTCGCTGGCTGACACTGTTTTCACGCAAGAGAGGCGAGAAAACAATGGAAGAAAGACTGGCGAATGAAATTCTTGATGCGGCAAACAATACCGGCGCCGCTGTGAAGAGAAAAGAAGATATGCACAAAATGGCAGAGGCAAACAAGGCTTTTGCACATTATAGATTCTAGTAAGGAGAGAGCAAATGGCTGGAAGAGAATATCCGTTGGACAGAACCAGAAATATTGGAATTATGGCCCATATCGATGCCGGCAAGACGACATTGACAGAACGTATTCTGTATTATACTGGTGTAAATTATAAAATCGGTGACACTCATGAAGGTACTGCGACAATGGACTGGATGGAGCAGGAGCAGGAGAGAGGTATAACCATCACATCTGCTGCGACTACTTGTCACTGGACCATGCAGGAAAACTGCAAAGTCAAGCCGGGTGCTCTGGAGCATCGTATTAACATTATTGATACACCCGGACACGTTGATTTTACAGTAGAAGTTGAGCGTTCACTTCGTGTACTTGACGGTGCTGTAGGCGTTTTCTGTGCAAAGGGTGGTGTAGAGCCGCAGTCGGAAAACGTATGGCGTCAGGCTGACACGTACAATGTACCGAGAATGGCATTTATCAACAAAATGGACATCCTTGGTGCTGATTTCTACAATGCAGTAGACCAGATTAAAACAAGACTGGGAAAAAATGCAATTTGTCTTCAGCTGCCGATTGGCAAGGAAGATGAATTTAAGGGAATTATTGATTTGTTTGAAATGAAAGCCTATATCTATAATGATGATAAGGGCGATGACATTTCAATCGTAGATATTCCAGAAGATATGAAAGATGATGCAGAGGTATATCATGAAGAGCTGGTAGAAAAAATCTGTGAGCTTGATGATGATTTGACTCTGATGTATCTGGAGGGTGAAGAGCCTTCTGTAGAGGATTTGAAAAAGGCTTTGAGACAGGCAACTTGTGACTGTAAGGCGATTCCGGTATGTTGTGGTTCCGCGTACAGAAATAAGGGTGTACAGAAACTTTTGGATGCAATTCTTGAATATATGCCAGCTCCTACAGACATTCCTGCAATTAAGGGTGTAGATATGGATGGCAATGAAGTAGAGAGACATTCTTCAGATGAAGAACCTTTCGCAGCTCTGGCATTTAAGATTATGGCAGATCCGTTTGTAGGAAAGCTTGCTTTCTTCAGAGTTTATTCCGGTACGGTAAATGCCGGTTCTTATGTATTGAATGCAACAAAGGATAAGAAGGAACGTATGGGACGTATCCTGCAGATGCATGCAAACAAGAGACAGGAGCTTGACAAGGTTTACTCCGGTGATATAGCGGCTGCTGTAGGATTAAAAGTAACTGCAACAGGCGATACAATTTGTGATGAGCAGCATCCGGTTATTCTTGAGTCTATGGAATTTCCTGAGCCGGTTATCGAGCTTGCAATCGAGCCTAAGACAAAAGACAGTCAGGGCAAGATGGGCGAGGCTTTGGCAAAGCTTGCAGAGGAAGACCCTACATTCAGAGCTCATACAGACCAGGAAACAGGTCAGACAATTATCGCAGGTATGGGTGAGCTTCATCTTGAGGTTATTGTGGATAGACTTCTTCGTGAATATAAGGTAGATGCCAATGTAGGCGCTCCACAGGTTGCTTATAAGGAAACCTTTACCACTCCTGCTGATGTGGACAGCAAGTATGCAAAACAGTCCGGTGGTCGTGGTCAGTATGGTCACTGTAAGGTTCGTTTTGAGCCTATGGACCCAAATGGAGAACAGACATTTGAATTTGTATCAGAGGTTGTCGGCGGTGCAATTCCGAAGGAATATATTCCAGCAGTCGGCGATGGTATTGAAGAGGCATCTCAGTGCGGTATCCTTGCAGGATTCCCTGTTCTCGGTGTAAAGGCAACTGTCTATGACGGTTCTTATCATGAAGTTGACTCTTCTGAGCTGGCATTCCATATCGCCGGTTCCATGGCGTTTAAAGAGGCTATGCGCAAGGGTAATGCAGTGCTTCTTGAGCCTATTATGAAGGTGGAAGTAACTATGCCGGAAGAATATATGGGTGATGTCATTGGTGATATCAATTCACGTCGTGGACGTATTGAAGGTATGGAGGATATCCCAAGCGGCAAGATGGTAAAAGCATATGTTCCGCTTGCAGAGATGTTTGGTTATTCCACAGACCTTCGTTCGAAGACACAGGGACGTGGTAACTACTCAATGTTCTTTGAGAAGTATGAGCAGGTTCCGAAGTCAATACAGGATAAAATTATTGCTACAAAAGCAAAATAGGCGTAATTTATAGTAAAAAAGGGCTTGAAAATATTTCCATAATGAAATATAATCATAGTTAGCCCCATAGAATAAGGCAAAGAAGGATTTGCCAGTAAAATTTTATTTATTTATTTATAAAGATTTTTAAGGAGGAATATTAAAAATGGCTAAGGCTAAGTTTGAAAGAAACAAACCACATTGTAATATTGGTACCATTGGTCACGTAGACCACGGCAAGACTACTCTGACAGCAGCAATTACAAAGGTACTTGCTGAGAGAGTTGCAGGTAATGAAGCAACAGATTTTGAAAACATTGACAAGGCTCCAGAAGAGAGAGAAAGAGGTATTACTATCTCTACTGCTCACGTTGAGTACGAGACAGACAACAGACACTATGCACACGTAGACTGTCCAGGACATGCTGACTATGTAAAGAACATGATTACAGGTGCAGCTCAGATGGACGGCGCTATTCTTGTAGTAGCTGCTACTGACGGTGTTATGGCTCAGACAAAGGAGCACATCCTTCTTTCCAGACAGGTAGGCGTGCCTTATATCGTTGTATTTATGAATAAGTGTGATGCAGTAGATGATGAAGAGCTTCTTGAGCTGGTTGAAATGGATATCAGAGAGCTGCTGAATGAATATGAATTCCCAGGCGATGATACTCCGATTATCCAGGGTTCTGCTCTTAAGGCACTGGAAGACCCTGCAAGCGAATGGGGCGACAAGGTTATGGAGCTTATGGCTGCAGTTGATTCTTATATTCCAGACCCACAGAGAGATACAGACAAGCCTTTCCTTATGCCAGTAGAGGACGTATTCACAATTACAGGACGTGGTACTGTTGCTACAGGTAGAGTAGAGAGAGGAACACTTCACCTGAATGATGAAGTTGAAATTCTTGGTATTCATGAGGACGTTCGTAAGACAGTTGTAACTGGTATCGAGATGTTCAGAAAGCTTCTTGATGAGGCTCGTGCTGGTGATAATATCGGTGCTCTTCTTCGTGGTGTTCAGAGAACAGATATCGAAAGAGGACAGGTTATTGCAAAACCGGGTACTGTAACATGCCACAAGAAATTTACAGCTCAGGTTTATGTACTGACAAAGGATGAAGGTGGTCGTCATACACCATTCTTCAACAACTATCGTCCACAGTTCTATTTCAGAACAACAGACGTAACTGGTGTCTGCAATCTTCCAGAAGGAACAGATATGTGTATGCCAGGCGATAACGTAGAAATGACTATCGAACTGATTCACCCAATCGCTATGGAGCAGGGTCTTGGATTCGCTATCCGTGAGGGCGGCAGAACAGTTGGTTCAGGTAAGGTTGCTACTGTTATTGAGTAATTTCTGATAGTGTTTACCAAAAGCTAGATTTTATAGGGGCTGTCCGAGAAATCGGAGAGCCCTTTTTGGGATTTTGCGACAGTCAAAAAACTGTAAACAGTGCCATAAGTTAATTGAATATGTTGTGATGGCTTTATTAAAGAACTGCAAATCTATTGTGATTTAGAGACAGATATACTACAAGCAGAAACTAAGGAATTTATCAAAGAAAAGATTTTATAAAATATAAAAATGAAGTTATTTGCACCGTGCAAAAAATAATAATGCAAAGAAAACGTGTAGACTTAGTTAATGATTAAAAAAGAAGGTAAATCATGTTAGATTATTTTATTGAATGTACAAACAAATATATTGATAATATGCCTAAAAAAGAGCGAAAAAAATATGGTCAATTTTTTACAAGCAAAGAAACGGCACGCTTTATGGCTGAATTATATACTATTCCTGAAAATTTATCCAAAGTTTGCATTTTGGATGCAGGAGCAGGCTCAGGTATATTGTCGTGTGCACTTTTAGAGCGATTAGAGCAGATTGATTTTATTCAAACAGTAGAATTGACCTGTTATGAGAATGATGACAATATTTTAGGTTTGCTGAAGAAAAACTTGCAAGTCTATCAGAGAAAGTCGAAAAAGGATATTCAGATAGAGATTATTACAGATAATTATATTACAAGCCAGTATTTGGACTTTAATCATATGTTAGGGAGCAATCCCGTTCCTAAAAAGTATGATTTTGTAATTGGGAATCCTCCTTATATGAAGATACGAAGGGATGCACCGGAGGCAGCCGCGATGTCAAAGGTTTGTTATGGTGCTCCAAATCTATATTTTATTTTTGCGGCAATGGGATTGTATAATCTTACTGATAATGGACAAATGGTGTATATTATACCTCGCTCATGGACTTCGGGACCATATTTTAAGTGTTTTAGACAGTATCTCTTAACAAAGGGTAAATTGGAACATATTCATTTGTTTGTAAGTAGAAATAAGGTATTTGATAAAGAGGATGTTTTACAGGAAACGATGATTATAAAAGTAAAGAAGACAGATAAAATACCAGAAGAAGTTATGATTACCTCTTCACAATCAAATAGAGACTTTGATAATCTGACTTCTTTGAAAGTTGCATATAGAGTTGTAGTGTCAGAGACTGATTACTATGTGTATTTGGTAACGAATGAAAAGGAAGTTTCTGTATTAGAGCGATTACATAAGTTTGATAAGACATTGCCAGATATTGGATTAAAAATGAAAACAGGACTGATAGTTGATTTTCGTAACCGCAGGATACTTCGTGATTATGCAGAAGAAGGTGCAATTCCTCTTTTTTATTCGCAGCATATCAAACAAGGAGAAGTGAAATTTCCTATTCAAAAAGAGCATGAGTATATTGTAACTGATCAAAAAGGATTAATGCAGGATAATCAAAATTATTTGTTTGTAAAGCGTTTTACTGCAAAGGAAGAACACCGCAGACTGCAATGTGGGGTATATTTATCGAAAAAATATCCGCAATATAAGAAAATAAGTACACAAAATAAAATTAATTTTATAGACGGATTAGTAACAGAAATGTCAGAGTGTCTTGTGTATGGATTGTATGTAATTTTTAATTCTACGCTTTATGATGAATATTATAGAATTTTGAATGGTTCAACGCAGGTAAATTCAACGGAAGTTAATGCCATGCCTGTGCCAGATTTGGAAAATATAAAGGAAATGGGAAGAAAATTGATGAAAAGTAGGGATATGTCTGAGAATAATTGCAATGTGATATTGGAGGAATATTGTGGATAAAATTGATGAGGCAAGAGAACTTCTGAAAATGCTTGGAATGCCGAAAACGCAGCAGGCAGATATTTGCTGTTATGTGCTGTTGGCAATGGCAGGGATAAAGCCGGATACATTATGGAAAGATGCTGGAAATGAGTGGATTCGTATCCATGATATTATCCAATTTGCGAATACATATTATGGATCAACTTATGCGGAAAACAGCAGGGAAACTTTTCGTAAACAGGCATTACATCATTTTCGCAATGCCGCACTTGTAGAGGATAATGGAAAAGCCACAAACAGTCCTAATTACAGGTACAGGCTTACAGAAGAAACATTGCAGATGGTAAGGACATTTCAAACATCAGAATGGCAAAAGTCTGTAAGTCGATTTTTGGAATATCATGAAAAACTGGTAGACATGTATGCTTCAAAAAAGAAAATGACAATGATGCCGGTGCGTATCAATGGAGCAGATTTTCAATTTTCTATAGGCAGACACAATGAACTGCAAAAGGCTATTATTCAGGAATTTGCGCCACGATTTGCGCCCAATTCAGAATGTTTGTATGTTGGTGATACCATAGAGAAAGATTTGGTAAAGAATGTTGATAAGTTAAAAGAATTGGGATTTGAAATAACTTTGCATGACAAGATGCCGGATGTGGTTTTGTACAGAGAAGATAAAGACTGGATATATTTTGTTGAATCAGTGACTTCCGTAGGTCCGATGGACGCTAAAAGAATATTGGAAATAACTGAAATGACAAAGTGTGTAGCGGCAGGGAAAATCTTTGTGACAGCATTTCTTGATTTTAAGACTTATAAGAGATTTTCAGAAAATTTGGCATGGGAAACGGAAGTCTGGATTGCGGAGATGCCGGAGCATATGATACATTTGAATGGGGATAAGTTTTTAGGACCGAGATAGAAATTATATAGAAATATGTTGGATGTTTAGAGTTTAATAGGTTAAGAGGAGAAGAACGTGAAAGAAGATAAAATACCAAAGGTTTTTATATCATATTCTTGGAGCAGCGATGATATAACTATGCCATTAGCTGAGCGCTTGGTGTCACATGGGGTAGATGTTGTTTTGGATAAATGGGATTTAAAGGAAGGGCAAGATAAATATGCTTTTATGGAGCAGTGCGTCAATAACCCAGAAGTTGACAAAGTTCTTATAGTCTGTGATCAAAAGTATGCAGATAAAGCTAATAATAGAAAAGGGGGAGTAGGTGATGAGACAGCTATTATTTCAACTGAAATATATGGAAAAGTAAATCAAGAAAAATTTATTCCTATTATTGCGGAGTGTGATGAGGAAGGAAATCCGTATGTTCCTGTCTATATTAAATCAAGGATTTATGTTGATTTATCAAATGCGGAACAGTATGAAGCAGAATATGAAAAATTATTACGGAATATATATGAAAAACCATTATTTAAAAAACCTAAATTGGGATCAAAACCGGAGTGGCTAGAGGGAGATAGTGTAAACCTTTTCCCTTTGCAAGATTTAGTTCGGCAGTTAAAAGGAAGTAGCGATGTTAGAAAACAGAATCTAATAATCAGACGATTTATTGATCAGTATATTGAAATATTAAAATCCTATTACAATAAAGACTTAAATGCTGGACAACAAGTATATGAAACATGGATGAAGACAAAAAATGTTCGAGATTACTTTTTAGACTTTTTGGATGCTCTTTTAGAAACTGATTGTGATATGGGAAGGTTATTGTGTGAAATATTTGAAAGATTTTACAATACGCTTACTTGTGTTAAGACTTTTAATGACAAAGCAAATTCTTATGGCGATATAGAGTGCGATGTTTTCAAAACGCTTATTTGGGAACTGTTTATCTGTACAGTAACATTTTTAAGACATTTTGAAGATTATGGAACATTGAATAAAGTATTAAGTAATACATATTTTTTGATTGATTCAGGATTTGGCGGTTCTTTTAAGCCAACAAATTATGCAAGATTTAGGCACTTCAGTAAACCTATAGAGGAATATTACAAACCGGAATCAGAGAAAAAAGATTTATTTACTTTGATGGGAAATACATTATGCTGCGAAAGAGAAAAATATCCAATATATACAAAGGAAACATTAGCCCAGGCAGACTTATTCCTTTATCAAGTATTTAATGCCTTTGATTTGGTAAGTGAGAGTACATCATATAGAGATAGTTGTTGGTTTCCAACATGTTATGTTTATGCTGGAGAAAGAATGTATGAGTGGGAAAAGATGAAATCTCGAAAATATTGTGAAAAAATGTATGTTTTGTTTGGAGTTGAAAATGTTGAAAAACTTAAAAACGTAATATCAAAATGTACTTATGAACGAGATATGCATTATAGAGGAAGTTTTGATGCTGCATTAGCTATTTTGAATTATATAAAAATTGAGGACATAGGAAGTATAAATTGAGGGTAATTCTGAAAATGCTATAATTATTTTGTGGTTCTATTTTGGTTCTAAAAAATTTGAAAACCTCAAATAACATGGCTGAAATAGGAGAATATAAACACAAAATCCAATAAAATGCATGAAAAAGCATTATAATTATGTTCCCTACGAACCGTGAAGGTGGTAGAACAGTTGGTTCAGGTAAGGTTGCTACAGTTATTGAATAATTAGAATTTATTTAGTAAAATCAAGGCTTTCGGGATTTCTCCGAAAGCCTTTTTACATGAAAAGCAGACTTGTATTTTGTTTGTGTTTCTATGATTGAATAAATATTTTTTATAGCAAAACTGTGGTATTATATAATATTGTATTTGAAATAAATAAGGATTAACATGGAGGAAAATAAATGGATTTTGAAACTAAAGAGCCAATAAACAAAGGATGGTCGAGCGATAAAAAATACTGTGTTACAGACAAAGACGGCACACGGTATCTTTTGCGTGTATCTGATATTGCACAGTATGATACAAAACAGTCCGAATTTAACATGATGAAACAGGTTGCTTCTTTTGGAGTGTCTATGTGCCAACCTATTGAGTTTGGTACTTGTAAGGATGGTGTTTATTCCATTCAAAGTTGGATTGACGGCGAAGATGCAGAGCAAGTTATATCGGGCTACTCAGATACTGAGCAGTATGTATTCGGTCTTGAAGCGGGCCGTATTCTTCGCAAGATCCATTCTATCCCTGCTCCTGAAACACAGGAAGATTGGGAAATCCGTTTTAATCACAAAATGGATTATAAGATCAAAAAGTACGACGAGTGCCCCATCAAGTATGAGAACGGACAGGTATTTATCGACTACATAAACAAGAACCGTCATTTGCTGAAAAATAGACCACAAGTATATCAGCATGGCGACTACCATATTGGTAATATGATGATTGACCGTAATGGTCAGCTCTACATTATTGACTTCAATCGTAATGACTATGGCGACCCGTGGGAAGAATTTAATCGTATTGTGTGGTGCGCTCAAAAGGCTCCTCTCTTTGCCTCTGGTATGGTGAACGGATACTTTGATGATAATGTACCTATGGAGTTTTGGAGATTGCTTGCACTTTACATTTCAAGTAATACGCTCTCTTCTGTATATTGGGCAATTCCATTTGGACAGAACGAAGTGAGTACCATGCTAAAGCAAGCAAAGGAAGTTCTTTCTTGGTATGACAATATGCGTAATCCTGTGCCAACATGGTATTTCAAAGGCTATTATCTGCAGTACATTGATGACATTCCCTTCAAGCTGAAAAGTGCGTTTGATTTTAGCTTTATGAAAGAATATGGAACTGTGTTCAAGATTTATGATGATCAAGATTCTGGAAATATTTGCTTTGGTACAGAAAAGGACGGTCAGCGTTATTTCATTAAATTCGCCGGTGCTCCTACCGAGCAGTACAACGGCGATCCTGCGGATGCTATTGCAAGGCTGAAAACCACCCTGCCAATTTACAGAAAGTTGAAACACAAAAATTTGATTGATTTTATCAGAGCCAATGAGATCGGCGGAGGCTTTGCTATGGTATTTCAGTGGGCGGATGGAGATTGCATGGGCAGAATGTACCCGACGTCGCACCGCCGCTTTATGCAGCTTCCTGTCAATGTCAAGCTTGCAATATTTAGCGATATATTGAGCTTTTTTGAATATGTTGTTTCTCAAGACTATGTCGCAATTGATTTTTATGATGGCAGTATTATGTATGATTTTGAGAAGGGAAAGACAACTATTTGCGATATTGATTTTTTCCGTAAGCAACCGTGTATAAATGATATGGGACGTATGTGGGGCAGCGCTCTTTTTCAATCACCAGAGGAATATCAGCTCAGGGCCATTATTGATGAGGTTACGAACGTCTATACTCTTGGTGCTACCGCTTTTGCTTTTTTTGGTGAGTATAACCGCACACGGGAAAAATGGAAGCTTGGCGACAAGCTTTTTGAGGTTGCTACAAGAGCTGTGAGTGATAATCGCATCAATCGACAGCAATCAATTCGACAGTTCACAGAAGAATGGGAGGCTGCGTTATAATGAAAGCTATTGCATTTTGCGGACTTGCGTGTTGCGTATGTTCTGAAAACAAGGGTTGTATTGGTTGTCAAGACGGAGGATGTGAAAGCCATAGCTGGTGCAAAAACTATATTTGTTGTAAAGAAAAAGGGCTGAACGGCTGTTGGGAATGTTCTGATTTTCCTTGCACAGGTTGTATGCTTGATAAGCTTCGTATTCGTGCTTTCGCAGAGTTTGCGAGAAGGTACAGTGTAGAAGAACTGGAACAATGTCTTCTTAGAAACAAGGAAAAAGGCATTGTGTATCATTATGATGGTCAGCTTGTCGGAGACTATGATAAATGTCAGACCGAAGAAGAAATTATGGAAATGATTAAGAACGGAAAAATGGTAGATTAATAAATATTCAGTCAACAAAAATTGATGGATTGACTTTCAGATTGGGGAAAAGATGAAAATACTGCATTGTTAATTAACCCTACAAGGGTGAAATACCACTTAAATCAATTGAAATTTTATGGAAGATATATAAGTGAGAACATTACAGAGGAATACTTGATAAAATGAAAGCCATAAATATTGTGGAAAAAATATATGATAAATTCCGAATTTTTATATGATAAGCCTTTGATTTTTCCCGCTTTGATATAGGAATGTGTGTCGTGTTGTATGGATTTGATATTGTAAGTGAAGAATGAACGTGTTATAATTAAGTTTACAAATTAAGTTTTTCAAAGAAATAATGAAATATTCCAGCCAGCCATCACCTAAAGGCAGCAGGAGTGTCCTATGGTAAACAGGAGGATTTTATTAGTGAAAAGTATATTTGAACAAGTGGAAAGAAATATAGACAGCCTTGTCACAGATAATGCAGATTGGACTGCATGTGCCTCTAAACATCAGCTTCAGGCTGCAAGGGAAGGGAAACTGAAATTATCTTTTTTTGATAAGGATGTTCCAGAAGAGTGGATAAAGAATATAAGAGGAAAAAAGATTCTTTGCTTGGCAGGTGCTGGAGGTTTACAGGCTCCATTGCTTGCGAGTGCGGGAGCAAAAGTTACAGTGATTGATATTTCAAATAAAATGTTGGATAAGGATAGAGAAATCTCAGGGAATGAAAATTTGCAAATTGAGATAGTAAAAGGAAATATGTGTGATTTATCAATGTTTGACGACGGATGTTTTGATTACATTATAAATCCCCCTTCGTTAATGTATATTCCAAAATTAAATGTTGTGTTTGAAGAATGTTATCGCGTGCTGAATAAAGGCGGCATCTTTATTATGATGGCGCCGAATCCGATAAATTATGTCTGTGATTATATTGATGATGAAAATGGCGGATATTATAAGGCTGTGCATAAAATGCCTTTTTATTCTAAAGATTATGACAACTCAGACTGGATTGAGTATGGACATACAATGGAAGAGTATTTGGGTGGACTGATTGAGTGTGGTTTTTTCATTAACGGATATGTAGAATGTCAAATGGATGATATTACAGAACTGTATTTTATGACAAGAGCAGTAAAGAGTTCACAATTTTGAGTAATAGAAAAACGATAGAAAATTGTTTTGAAGATAAGTAATATATATTGAAGAATAAAAAATATTTTTTGATTTATGTTGTTTGATAGAAGCAAGGAGAAATGCTTTGTGAGAAAGGGATGAAAGGAACCGGAATGAGAGTTTCATTTGATTTAGATGATACACTTTTTGTATCAGAAAAGAACTTTAAAACGGAACAGAAATTGAAATTCCCTTTTTACATGATATATAAAGAACGCTTGCGTTTAGGAACAGTAAAACTTATGAAGTACATTCATGAACAAAATATGGAACTGTGGATTTATACGACTTCCTATCGTTCAGAGCATTATATACGGGGTTTGTTTCGCTGCTATGGAATAAAACTGGATGCGATTATTAATGGTGCAAAACATGCCAGTGAAGTGCAGGCAGGCCATTTGGAAGGCATGCCGTCAAAGTATCCAAGTAGATACCGGATTGACCTGCATGTGGATGATGACCGTTCTGTTGCTGAGAATGGAAAGACTTATGGATTTCATGTTTTCATAGTAGGCGGTCAGGATGATGAATGGACAGATAAAATCATAAAAGAAATTGAAAGAATCAGAAAAAAAGAGAAATTATAGTAAGAATACATTATAATTTGTATAAAGATTTCAACTTTTTGAACTTCATTTTATTGTTAAATAAGAAAATCACAAGAAATGATAAGCCTGAAAAATAAATAGCATATATACTAACTGTATCATATACAGGAGGTAATATATATGAATAATTTACAATTAATTGAAAGTGCTCTGTGTTATATAGACGAGCATTTAAATGAAAATATCACTTTTGAACGTTTGGCAGAAATATTTGGTTACTCTCCATTTCATTTTCACAAAATATTTTCATCTGTAACTGGTCAGACAATCACGGATTATTTAAGAAAACGCAGACTTATGTATGCCCATATGGATTTGTGCGAAACAGAAAAAACCGTTACCAAGATTTGCTATGATAATGGTTTTGGTAGCATACAGTCTTTTAATCGTATTTTCAAAGCAACCTATGGTATGCTCCCGTCTGATGTAAGAAAAGAGAAGATAAAAATTAATTATAAAAGCATACAGACCATTATAGAAGGATATACAAAAAGGATTCCTTTTAAGGGCGAATATATTATGGAGCCGAAATTTGTTGAAAAAGATGAGTTTGTTCTTGTTGGAAGCAGAAAATATACTGGAAATGGATTTCAAGTCATAGGAGAAACATGGGAGGAATTGAAATCAAACTTGCATAAGATAAAAAGAAAAAATCCAAACACAATGTATGGCTTTGAGGATTATTCCGAGGATTTTCAGAAAGAGCCTCTTCAATTCTATTATATGGCGGCAGTTGAAGTAGAAAGTGATGTCGATATCCCTGATGGTATGTGTATGAAACGGATTCCAAAAGCATACTATGCAGTTTTTACAGTAAATGGAAATAATGCAAATGGAGAGATAGGAAAAGCGTTTCGATATATTTATGATGTATGGCTTCCTTCTTCGGAATATTATCTTTCTCATGAAGTATGCGCAGATTTTGAATATTATGACGAAAGATGGGATTGCCAGTCATCTTCTGCCCAGATGGATTTGTATATTCCAGTTCATAAGTTATTAGACAGAAGAGACGCAGGCAGCGAAAATGGCAGATATATAGAAAAAACAGACAATATATAACAGTAAGAATCAAAAAGGGGCTGTCGCTTTAATGAATAAAGATTCGTGAAGCGGCAGTTTCATTTTTG
>CAJUDQ010000038.1:0-18176 GCA_910585215.1 uncultured Lachnospiraceae bacterium
GAAAAAATTAGAAAAATCTTAATATTTTTCCAATTTTTATATAACAGTTAAATTACCCTTCACATTTTCCGCATTTTTCATATCCTGCTTTTTTCGCTTCCTTCTCCGAATCAAAATACACTCTGTTTTCCTCCATTGGAAGGCTTCCACAGTCCTTTGTATGATATTTTTTTGAAGTTTTATTTCCAATAATTTCGATTTCTTCCTCTGTATTCTTCTCATCTGACAGCTCTTTATCCGACTTTACCTGCTCTCCGGACAGCCAGCTTTCAGAAGGCGACATATTAAAAGTAATCTTTTTTCCGTCAGTAGTCGCCACAACCGTACCCTGTTCATCTGTACGAAATACCTTAATACCCCTGCTTCTAAGCTCATTCAGCAACTCTGCATGAGGATGCCCATAATCATTTCCCTCCCCACAGCTTATTACCACATATTCCGGCAGTGCGGCATCGAGAAACGGCTCTGAATTGGCAGTACGGCTGCCATGATGACTTGCTTTAAACACATCACAGTCAATATCAATCCCGTTCTTCAAGATATCCTCTTCCGCTTCCTCTTCTGCATCTCCCGCAAAGAGGAAGGTACTCTCCCCATATGTCACCAGCACTCCTACAGAATAATTATTTTCATTATTCCCATATTCATAATTACATGGGGCAACAATCTGCACCTTTGCATCTCCCAGCGAATATGTTTTCCCCACTTTTGGATATGTCAGCTTATAATTTTTATGCTCAATTGTATCAATTACATCACGATAAGTTTTCGTATCTCTCTTTCTGTCCGGCATAATAATTGTACCGCAGTCAAAATTATAAATGGCAACATCCAGTCCTCCGATATGGTCCGCATCTCCATGTGTGCCGATTACAAGGTCCAGTTTTTTTACCTTCTGACTTTCCAGATACGATTTCACTGCTGTGCCCTTGTTGTTATTTCCCGCGTCAATCAGCATATAATGTCCGTCACATTCAATCAAAGTACAATCTCCCTGTCCTACGTCAACATAATGCACAGAAAGCCCCGATTTTCCCGAAGTACTCGCCGGTTTTGCATCCTCCTCGCTGCATCCGCCAAGAAACAGGCAGAACATTATCATCAAAAGTATTCTTATTATATTTTTTCCAAGATTTCTTTTACTCATTGCTATTCTCCTAACCAATTCTCTCTAATTTCTTTTTCCATTGCCTCTATTTCCAGCTTAAATTCACGCGAAGAAACTCGAATCGCACCCTGTCCCATAATAATAAGCTGTTCCAATGCATCAGATGTCACCACAGTCACATTATGCTTTTTGCTAAGTTCATGTGTTGTTTTTTCAATATAGGCGTCTGCTGTCTGAGCCTCTTTTGTATACACTACATGAATATTGTGATATTCTGCAACTTCACCGGTGTTTCCCTTTACCTTATAGGCATCAAAAACAAGAATCACCTCTGTTTTTTTATACCCCTGATAATTACAGAGAATATCCATAAGCTTTGTTCTTGCAGCATCCAGATTTACTTTTGACAGCTCGTTCAGCTCTTCCCACGAAAACAGCAGATTATATCCGTCTACCAGAAGATAATTTTTGACAGGCTTTTTATTTTCCCATTTCGGTATATAAGGCTTCTCCGGTTTTGTTTTTTTTTCATAACCAAGTCTGTCATTGTCTGTATTCAAACGTCTTTTTACAGGGCCGAACGTTTTGACAAAAATCTCTTCCAGCTCTTTGTCAAGTGCACGTGAATCCTCCAGTTTCTTTTTTCGTTCTTCTTTATCCAAAGATTCTATCTTATTATCAGGAGCCTTTTCCTTTGTAATCACAGAACTATCCGGATGCAGATGCATATATTGCTCCACTTCGTTCCATTTTACCTGAAATCCAGCTCCATGTGCGCAGAATACGGAACCTGCGGGATTTTCAAGGTCTGCCTCACTGTCATAGCCAATCCTTTCAATTACCTCGTCTGTATTGTGACATTCCTCGTAACCTGCAGTTTCACAAAACAGCTTTCCTTTTCCCCTTGTATATGAAATGAGCTCTTTCGTATAATCATACATGGTAGAAACAGGAGCCTTTCCTGTAATAATGCTGATATCTCCCTCTGACTGAGGAGTGTCAAAGCTTCCATACATCTTTTGAATATCTGTCATGGCCCGTCCCAGATTTTCTGTCGGCAACTCTATTCGAAAAGAATAGTATGGCTCCAAAAGAACATTTTCTGCTTTTTGTAACCCCTGCCGGACCGCCCGATAAGTTGCCTGTCTGAAATCACCACCCTCTGTATGTTTCTGGTGTGCACGTCCGGCAATCAATGTAATCTGCATATCCGTAATCGGTGAATTTGTCAATATACCTGAATGTGTACGTTCCATTAAATGAGTAAGAATAAGCCTCTGCCAGTTTCCATCAAGTAAATCCTCGCTGCATACGGTAGAAAATGCAAGTCCGCTTCCCCGCTGTTTTGGCTCCAAAAGAAGATGTACTTCCGCATAATGACGCAGCGGTTCAAAATGTCCTACCCCCTCTACAGCATTTTTGATTGTTTCTTTATAAACAATGCTTCCTGTGCCAAATTCCGCCTCTATGCCAAATCTTTCCAAAATCAGGCTTTTTAATATTTCTATCTGAATTTCACCCATTACTCTCGCATGAATTTCCTTTAACTGCTCTTTCCAGACAATATGAAGCTCTGGTTCTTCCTCCTCAAGCTCTTTTAATTTTTGCATAAATTCATGTACATCCATAGACTGTGGAATCATAATTTTATAAGTAAGCACAGGTTCCAGAACCGGAAGATTTGAGTCTGGTTCTATGCCGATTCCCTGTCCTGGATAAGTTTTTGAAAGACCTGTAACCGCACAGATGCTTCCTGCCTCTGCCTCTGTCACTGTCTCATATTTTGCTCCCGAATAAATCCGTATCTGGTCTGCCTTTTCACTCTCATGATTTTTATAATTAATTAACTGTTTTACTCTTAAACAGCCCCCTGTTACTTTCAGATACGTCAGACGCTTGCCCTGTCCATCTCTGGAGATTTTATATACTTTTGCTCCAAATTCTGACGGATAGGAAGTTTCCTGTGTATATAATTCCAGCTTATCCAGAAATTCTGTAATCCCCTCAAGCTTTAATGCGGAACCAAAAAAACATGGAAAAACTTTTCTCTGTGCTATCAGTCTGACAATTTCTTTTCTGGGAATTCTGCCTGATTCCATAAAAATATCTAATGCCTGCTCCTCACATACTGCTATATTTTCCATAAACTCGGCAGCAGCACTGTCCGTAAAATCTACAAAACCTTCTCCAAAATGTTTTCTAAAATCCTCTAACAGCACTGTCCGTTCACACCCAGGTAAATCCATTTTATTGACAAAAAGAAAAACAGGGACATTGTAACGCTGCAAAAGACGCATCAATGTCTGTGTATGTCCCTGTACTCCGTCTGTTCCGCTGACAACCAGAACTGCATAGTCAAGCACCTGCAAAGTCCGTTCCATCTCTGCTGAAAAATCAACATGGCCTGGAGTATCAAGAAGAGTTATTTTCATAGTATGAAACTCCAGCTGCGCCTGTTTCGAAAAAATTGTAATTCCTCTTGCACGTTCCAGCTCATAGGTATCTAAAAATGCATCCTTATGGTCCACTCTGCCAAGCTTTCGAATCGTTCCTGTCAGATACAGCAGACTTTCTGACAATGTGGTTTTTCCGGCATCAACATGAGCCAGCAAACCAATACATATATGTTTTTTTGGCTTATTTTCAGATGTATTACTCATCGAAAATGCCCCTTTCTGTGGTTTATCATTATGACATTATAGCATACAAAAAAGCAAAAGTCGATATGTTACTTGCTTTACCGCACTTATCATTATGGAAAAAGCAAAAAATTGCATTTCCTATACATATTTTTCTTTCCCCGCAATATATTATTTATAAATCAAACCCCAAAACAGGAGAAACAAATTGTTAAAAGCTATGCAAAATGAACTGATTGATAAAGGCAGACTGCAAATTAATGTTGTAAATAATTTTAACATTCCTATTAATAATGCCACAATTAACATTTCCTATTCCGGTGAACCGGACAGAACAATCGAAAGTCTTACCACAAACAGCTCCGGTTCTTCGCCTGTAGTAGATTTAAATGCGCCTCCAATTGAACTTTCTCTGGATGAAACAAATATTATTCAGCCATATTCTGAATACTCCATCTATGTAAGTGCCCCGGGTTATGAACCCGTGGATGTTTCGGGCATTGAAATTCTTTCAGATACCACCTCTGTTCAGTCTGTCAATCTGACACCTCTTCAGGAAGGAGCTCCTTCGGATATCGTGATACCGGCACACACCCTGTATGGAGAATATCCGGCAAAAATTCCAGAGTCGGAAATCAAGCCAGTCAATGAAAGCGGTGAAATTGTACTAAGTCGGGTAGTAGTTCCGGAAACTGTGGTTGTTCACGACGGTTCTCCGTCAGATTCAACTGCCCCAAATTATTATGTGAATTATACAGATTACATAAAAAATGTCGCATCCAGCGAAATCTATGCCACATGGCCGGAAAGCACAATTACAGCAAATGTTCTTGCCATTATGTCTTTTACTCTAAACCGTGTATATACAGAATGGTATCGAAACAAGGGCTATAATTTTACCATTACTTCTTCCACTGCCTATGACCATAAATGGATTTATGGCAGAAATATTTTCAACAGTATTTCTACAATTGTAGATGAAATATTTGACCAGTATCTTGCAAGACCAAATGTCAAACAACCGATTCTTACACAATATTGCGATGGAAAGCGTGTTACCTGTCCAAACTGGATGAGTCAGTGGGGAAGCAAGGATTTGGGAGACAGAGGATATTCCGCAATTGAAATTATTCGAAATTATTATGGAAATTCTATGTATATCCGTACAGCAGAACTGATTTCCGGCATTCCTTCCTCATGGCCGGGATATAACCTGACGGTAGGAAGCACTGGAGATAAGGTACGTCAGATGCAAGAACAACTTAACCGGATTGCACAAGTGTATACCTCTATTCCACAAATTGCTGCAGACGGTATTTTTGGTGAAAATACAAGAAGAGCCGTTGAACAATTTCAAAGTATTTTCGGGCTTGCCAGAGACGGGATTGTCGGCTTTAAAACATGGTATAAAATTTCACAGATTTTTGTGGGAATTACAAGAATTGCAGAACTTAACTAAAAAAGCACCTGTATTGACTGTGAAAAATATAGTCAATACAGGCGTTCGCCGTTTACTATTTTATAATTTTATTTAACTGCTGAATCGAAAACGCCTGATTAAAAATACGGATATCAGAAATATACCCTTCAAAGCTGTTCTGATAAATATCCCCGCCAAATATCAGATTTTTTATCTTTCCAATCGAATAACAGCCGTCTTTAATTCCATTGTGTTTTCCGTCTACATAATGGGATATCATATGAATATCTGCATTATAAACAAGAACAATCTGATGCCATTGATTCTTTTCTATCATTCTTTCACGCAGAGTATCTCTCCATTCTTCCTCCCGAAAATCCTTCATTCGAAAAATAGAGGTTCCACTTGGTCCATATGGAATTTGTGACATAAATCCATTTTCTGCTTCCAGATAAAAGGTATTTACCCATTCTCTTGGATTTTCATCCTTTATCCAGTAGGAAATCGTAAAACTTTCCAAATCGTAAAGCTCTTCTGGAAGCATAAGAACATTTTCTCTGACAGCACCGCCTTTAAAATACAATGCTTTCAAAGAAGAATCCGGCCCTTCTCCATATTCCGGTTTGTCCCCGTTATAAAAGCACTGATATTTTCCACTGGTATCTGTCAGTGTTTCATTCAGAGTAAAATGAAACTCTCTGAATGAATTTTCCCGACCTGTCTTATTTTCCTCTTTTATTGTGTTTTTTACCTTTTTATACAATTCTCTGACCTGTTCAAAGGAAAGCGGCTGGTCAAAAATTCGAAGGTCTGCCAGACAGCCGCAGAATCCTTTTGCATAAATATCACCGCCAATAAAAATCACCTTTGGTCCCACAAGATTCAGTACATTTTCCAAAATCCCGCAACGGCTCCCATTCAGATAAACCGTTGATATATGATTTACGCTGTCATAGCATGCTGTAATCATAATCCATTGGTTTAATCCAACTATTTCGTCGCCGGCATCACACCAGCCTGTCGGGTCTTCCTTATCCTTAATACGAAATGTCAGACTCATATCCCAACCCTTTGGCATAATATCGCAAAAACCATTTGCATATCCGGCATAATAAACACCTGACCAGAGTCTTGCTTCTTCTTCCTTTATCCACATATTAATGGTATAGCTGTCATTTTTCAAAATATCAACTGGAAGCTCTATACAGTCATGAAAAGGCTCCCCACCATAAAAATGCAAAGCAGACATACCATCTGTCGGACCTTTGTCATATTTTACATTATTTCCATGCATAATTCCCTGATATTCGCCTGTATCGTCATACAAATGTCCGTCAAAGGAAAAATGAATCTCCTGAATGTCCGTATCAAGATGTTCCTCCAGATAATCATAGAATGCCTCTTCGGGAATCGGTTTGGAATACAGATATCCCTGAAACATATCACAGCCCATACGGCTTAAAAACTGACTCTGACTCTTTGTCTCAACACCCTCGCAGATAACGTCCATCTTCAGCTTTTTTGCCATTGCAATCACACATGCCAGAATAATTTTTTCATTTTCAAGCAGTGTGTCATGTCTTAAAAATACCTTGTCCACTTTCAGGGTATCAATTGGAAGGTCTGTCAGCAAATTCAGCGAAGAATATCCAGAACCAAAATCATCCATTGATATTTTACCGCCAGCCGCACGAAATTCATCTATCATGGGACGAAAGGTTTCAAAATTATCAACGTACATGCTTTCTGTCAGCTCAAATTCTATATAATGGGGAGATATTTTATATTTGCGGAACAACTCCTTTACATAGTCATAAATTGCCAGATTCTTCAAATGTGCTCTCGATACATTTAATGATACAGGAACAACCGGCTTTCCGGCATCAAGCCGTTCTCTGAGCTTTTGAAAAACCTTTCTGTATACAAAATAATCCAGCTCAATGACACGCCCGCTTTTTTCAAGCTCAGGAATAAAATCGTTGGGATACATATATGCTCCATCCTTTTTTTCCCAACGTACCAGTGCTTCAGCTCCGATTACTCTGGTGGAACCCGCCTCTATCTTGGGTTGGTAATATACTTTGATATCTTCATTTTTCAAAGCATCTGTCAGTGCCTGATGTAATCTTTCCACCTTCTGGCTTTGCAGACTCCTCTCCTTGTCTATCATCACTTCACCTCACTAAAATTTCATTAATTAGATTCTATCATCTTTTGTCTATAAAAGCAAATTGTTTATCAAAGAAATGCTATTTTTCTACTTGACATTGGCATATGATAACACTAAAATAATATACAGCGTAAAACAATTCAAGCGTTGATTTATAAACCAGCGCCTGTGTTTATTACTCAGAGAATAAAAATTTGGAGGAAAAAACCATGGCTAAAGATATGGATTGGGCAAATATCGGTTTCGGATATATGCAGACAGACAAAAGATACGTTTCTAATTATAAAGACGGTGCGTGGGACGATGGCGTACTGACAGAAGATGCCACTGTCGTAATCAGCGAATGTGCCGGTGTACTTCAGTATGCGCAGACAATTTTTGAAGGCTTAAAGGCATATACAACAGAGGATGGACATGTGGTAGTCTTTCGCCCTGATTTGAATGCCAAGAGAATGAAGGATTCCGCAGAAAGACTTGAAATGCCTGCATTTCCACAGGAGCGTTTTGTAGATGCAGTAGTAAAGACAGTGGCTGCAAATATTGAATATGTTCCACCATACGGTTCCGGTGCTACTCTGTATATTCGTCCTTATATGTTTGGTTCAAATCCCGTGATTGGAGTAAAGCCTGCAGATGAATATCAGTTCAGAGTATTTTGTACTCCTGTAGGTCCTTATTTTAAAGGAGGAGCAAAACCGATTGTCATCAAGGTTTCTGATTTTGACCGTGCAGCACCTCATGGAACAGGACATATCAAGGCAGGACTTAACTATGCCATGAGTTTACATGCCATTGTAACCGCACATAAAGAAGGCTTTGCCGAAAATATGTATCTGGATGCAGCTACCAGAACAAAGGTAGAAGAAACAGGAGGCGCAAATTTCCTGTTTGTAACCAGAGATGGAAAGATTGTAACACCAAAATCAGACAGTATTCTTCCTTCCATTACGAGACGTTCTCTTGTGCATGTTGCAAAAGAATATCTTGGACTTGAAGTAGAGGAAAGAGAAGTTCTTTTTGAAGAAGTAAAAGAGTTTGCAGAATGTGGTTTATGCGGTACTGCTGCTGTTATTTCACCAGTAGGAAAAATCAATGACCATGGAAATGAAATCTGCTTCCCGAGTGGTATGGAGGATATGGGACCTGTAACGAAAAAGCTGTATGATACACTGACAGGAATCCAGATGGGAAGAATAGAAGCTCCAAAAGGATGGATTTTAGAAATCAAATAATCGTTTCATGTAAAAATTACTTTTCGGGGCTGTCGCTTTAACGATTCATAAATCGTGAAGCAACAGCCCCGTTTTTATTTTTTTGTATATTGTCGAAATTCATATAGTATTCCACAATAATCAAATTTTTCACTTTTCTGTTTCAGTTTCCATTCGATATTATCATCAAGTTTTGGAAACCACGCATCTGCTCTATACTCCTGTTGAATATAGGTGATAAATGCCTCTTTTGCATACGGAAGAAACTGATGATAAATACTCGAACCTCCTATAATATAAATACTGTCAGAGGGATATTGTCTTAATTCCTCCAGCGCCTCTTGCACACTGTGTACAATTTTTGAATCCCCTGCCTGAAAGCCTTTATCTGAAGTTAAAATAATATTTTTTCTGTTGGGAAGAGGACTGGCATTTGGAAGACTGAGCAGAGTGTTTTTTCCCATAAAGACAATTTGATGTTGTGTAAGACTTTTAAATCTCTGCATATCTTCTGGAATCTGTACTAACAATTGATTTTTGTATCCAATCGCCCAATTTTTATCTACTGCTGCTATTAATCTCATCGCCTGTTATATTTTTCCCTCCAGCTCTTTTGGAATATTTGCCTGAACAGCAATTCCCTGCTCCACATATTCTTCGCTGATTAACTGCCCATACTGACGTATCATCTGCAGTTTCCCCGCCTCGCTGTAAGGAAGAATCTTTTCAATAAAAATATTCTGTTCACTGATAATTTTTTCCAACAGTTCTGTCAGTTTATCCAGTCCCTCTCTTTTCTTAATGGAACCAGCAATTGTATAATCGGCATTGATATCCTTAAAAATCTTTGTGCAATCCGGCGAAAGCTTATCCTGCTTATTGAAAAAAGTAATGACAGGCTTATCTGTTACCTGAAGATTTTTCAATGTTTCATATACAATTTCCTGATGGGAATCCATCTGCTCACTGGAAGAATCTACAATATGCAAAATAATATCCGCATATCTGGCCTCCTCAAGAGTAGAGCGAAATGCATCTATCA
The DNA here is from genome assembly GCA_910585215.1 of uncultured Lachnospiraceae bacterium. GTDB lineage: Bacteria > Bacillota > Clostridia > Lachnospirales > Lachnospiraceae > CAG-303. The sequence continues at coordinate 9,591 of CAJUDQ010000038.1, forward strand.
AATGATGCGGAAGCTTTCGGATAAATCCTACGGTATCTGTCAAAAGAATCTCCTGTCCGCTTGGAAGTTTATAGTTTCTCGTTGTCGGGTCTAAGGTGGCAAATAATTTATCCTCCTCCAAAATTCCCGCATTTGTCAATGTATTTAAAAGCGTTGACTTTCCAGCATTGGTATATCCTACAATTGCAATAACAGGAATCGGATTTCTGCTTCTTTTTTCTCTTGCAAGATTTCTGTGGCTCTGCAAATCATTTACCTCATGTCTCAAAACAGCAATCCGGTCATTGATAACTCGTCTGTCCACCTCAAGCTTTTTTTCACCAGGTCCTCTTGTGCCGATACCGCCGCCAAGTCTTGACAATGAACTTCCAAGTCCAACAAGCCTTGCCGACCGGTATTTTAGCTGTGCAAGCTCTACCTGTATTTTTCCTTCTTTTGTAAACGCTCTTTTTGCAAAAATATCAAGAATCACCATAGTCCGGTCCATGATTTTTGTATTTAATTCTTTTTCCAGATTTTTAAGCTGCGCCGGAGAAAGCTCATCATCACAGACAATGCCTGTGGCATGAAGCAGTTCAACTGCATTTTTCAATTCCTCCAGCTTTCCACTTCCAATATAGGTGGCAGGGTGAATTTTTTCCCTATTTTGAATTAAATGTCCGACTGTCTCTGCGCCCGCAGTTTTTACAAGCTCTGCCAGCTCATCTAAAGATTCTCTGACCGACTGCTCATTATCACAGTCATTTACGGCGACTAAAACTACCTTTTCTGTCTGAGATGCTGTTTCATATATTTTTTCCATTTTATTTCTCCTACTTTTTATAATTTATTACTATAGTACCCCTTTAGTTTGCAATATAAAAGAAAAATGGGACCTGACAAGCCGGAGAATATCCGGTCTGTCAGGTCCCATACTGAATTTTTTCTTACTTGCAAAGTTCCGCAACAACCTTGCTGATGGTTTTTCCATCCGCCTTTCCCTTCAGTTCAATCATGACTTCCTTCATAATCTGACCTTTGTTTTTTGTTGCCACAAGCTCTGCAAACTGTGTGGTAAGAACTTCTTTAATCTCGTCCTCTGTCATCATCTTTGGAGCAAACTCACTGATTACATCATATCGATTCTGATATTCTGTCTTTAATTCCACCCTTTCATCTGGACATGTATCAAGCTGTTCTCTTACCGTTTTTAATTCTTTCAGTATTGCCCTGTCTACCAATTCTTCCGGGACATCATCTCTTTTTCCTTCATCAATGGCAAGCTTTTTTACTGCTGATACAAGAGAAGAAAGTGTTTCCTTTCTTTCTTTATCTCTTGCCTTCATGGCTGCTACCATTTCTTTTTGTAATACTTCTAACTTCATGCTGTCCTCTTTTCCGCACCTGTGTGCAATCTCTATTCTATCAGTAATACATATCTAAATCGTCATCATCATAAGAATCATTTTCATATTCTCTTGTCCAATCAATATTTCCGCTTCGCTTTGGTCTTGTCTGATGTTTTGCAGAACGATTATCCTTCTGCGATGCCTGTTTCTTTTTCATGGCCTTCTTTTCTTTTTCCAGACGATTCTTAATCTCTGCCTTATCTGTCTGCTGTTCCTTTGGTTTGGTATCTTTTTGAACCGGCTTTCTTCTTACTTCCTTTTCCTCATCGCTGTCTTTGTCAAAGCCCTTGTCATAGCCGCCTCTGTTGCCGTTTCCACCTTTATAAGCCGTCTTTGGCCTGTTTTCACTGCCATTTCGGTCATTGTTATGCCTGTAATCCCCATTATTGCTATTTCGGTCATTTCCTTTTCTATAACTGCCTGTGTTTTTATTTGTTCTTTGTCTGTTATCCCCTGTGCTTTTTCTTTCACCATTTTCCTGATTATTATTTCTCGGTTTGTATTCCTTTTTTTCACCGGAAAATGATTTTCCATCTTTTCCATAATTGTTTGTTTTTGGTCTGCTTTCTCTTCCCTGACTGCCGCCAGAATTATTTGTAGCCACTTAAATTTCCTCCTGAAAAAATACATACTGTTTATTAGATCGGAAGAGCGTCGTGTAGGGAAAGAGTGTGTCAGTACGTGTGCAAAAATACTCTTTTATTTTACTATATTTTATTGGAAAATCAACTGTTTTTTGAACAAATTTTAGAATTTTTTTGAAGTTTTTTTGTCTTTTTCCATCTTATTCCATATCCTCAAATTCCTGTTCATCCAGCCATTCATCAAATTTATCGGATGCAATCTCAAATTCTTCATCACTTTGAATATCATCCAGCTTCGGATTTCCCTGACTGTCCTCAAAATAGCGATACAGATATACCTCGCCTTCCTGTCCGTTGATTCCCTTTACAGGCAGCAACGCAATATAATCTTTTCCTCCGGCCTCAAAAATCGTAATCACTGTACATTCTACTTCTCCCTCGTCAAGAGAAAGAGTTACGTACATTTCATCATCCATATTATCTTCTTTTTTTCCCATAATCTGCCTCTTTTCCTTTTTCCTCTTTTATTATTTTTATAATTCCCTTTGACAGACAAACTTTTCCATCAAAGACCATTTCTTTCTGTGAATGTAAAAAATATGCTACTATCTTTCCCTCTGCCACACGCTTTACCACACCCTGTCCATATTTTCTGTGCTGTATCAATGTTCCTGTACCTATCTCATCTAATGTACTCAAAAGCTCCTCTACAAATCTTGAAACGGCTGCCTCCCTGCCATACCGTTCCCTGCAAAAACAGATGTGAAGCTCTTCCTTTGCCCTTGTCATGGCCACATAAAAGAGTCTTCTTTCCTCTTCCATATCCTCCGGCAACAATGCCCGTTTATGAGGTGTCACAGATTCATTTGCATCAAGAATAAAGACCACTCTATACTCAAGTCCCTTTGAACTGTGCATAGTAGCAAATTCCACCCCGTCTTTTTCCTCCATCTTTCTGGTCTGCTTTTTTAATTCTTCCCCATATTTTTGAATATGCTCGAACCATTCCTTATAATTTTTAAAAGGCTTTGCCGCCTCTGCCAGTTCATCCAGAACTTCATACAATTCTTCCGGCTTCATCCGCCTGTATGCTGCGTATTCCTCTATATATTCCTCATATTTGACTGCATTTTTAATATAATGAATTGCAGCAAATGGATTCATATTTTTAAGCATGGACAAATCATACTCGAGTTTGCTGATTTTCTCCAGTATATATCCCTTATCCTGATAAAACCTTTTTACTGTTTCCATATCTGCCTCAGGATTTTGAAAAACCTCTCTTCGAATATATCTTTTCGGTTTATTGATAATTCTTAACAAATCCGTCCGCTTCATTTTTCTGTAATTCTTAAAATCCTGAGAAGCCTGTATATATGCAAATATATCTTTCGCAATAAAGTGCTCATAAATATTTGGAATCACATCCTTCATTCGAAACGGAATATTATACTCCATCATCTTCTCTGCAAGATTTCTTGGATTGGTATTGGTACGATACAGTACGGCAATCTCGTGATAAGAATATCCCTGCTCGATATAATCCCGAACCTTATTTAAAATATATCTGCTTTCTTCATATACATTGGGAAATTGCAGAATCTCGGGCTGTATTCCCTGTTCATGCACCGTTTTTATATCTTTATCAAATCTTTTTTTATTATTTCGAATCAGCTTGTTTGCCGCTTTCACGATTTCTCCGCCAGACCGGTAATTTGTATCAAGAATTACACGCATGGCATTTGGATAATCCTTTTCAAAATTCAGCATAATTTCCGGTTTTGCACCACGAAACCGATAAATAGACTGGTCATCGTCGCCGACAATAAACAGATTATTTTCCGGAAGCGCCAGAAGCTTAATTGTCTCATACTGCACTCTGTTAATATCCTGAAATTCGTCAATCAAAATATATTGATACCGTTCCTGCCATAATTTTAAAATATCTCTTCTTTGGCTTAAAAGTTCATAGCACATCACCAGCATGTCATCAAAATCAATCAGATTCATGCGGACTAATGTTTCATTATAACAGGTAAAAAGCTTTTTAAAAATCTGCTCTGCACAGTTCTTTGAATAATAGTGCTCCAAACGAATCATTTCGCCCTTTACTACGCTGATTTCATTTAAAATATTTGTAATAAATTCATTTTCATCGCTGATATCAAGCTCCATGTTTTCAATGATTTCCCGCAGAATTTCATACTTTTTTTCTTCACGGATAATATTTTCCGCATTATAGTGATAAGCATACTTTAATATTTTAAAATAGATAGCATGAAAGGTTCCAAAAGCAACCGGATATCTGCTGCCTGTAATAGAAAAAAATCTTGACTGCATTTCCAGTGCAGCCGCTTTTGTAAAGGTAATCACCAATATATTGGAAGGATTGATTCCATCTTCTTCTATCAACTTTTTTGTGCGATAGGTAATCACGGTGGTTTTTCCACTTCCAGGTCCTGCCAGCACAATACAGGGACCATTTACATGCTCTACTGCCGTTCTCTGTTCCTTATTAAATAAAGGCATTTTTCACTCCTTAGTTCCTCAAATATATTTATGTAATATTTTATTCATTTCACTTGTCAGCTCTGCTAAATCTGATAGATTATCCATAAGACTATTAAATGAAGAGGATACACTGCATAGAAAAAATATTTCAGAAAAAGATTCCATCTTTCCAACTGCAGTTTCTTCCAGATATTTCCATTCTTCTCTCCCGAATATAACAATATGAAAATTATGGAAACTATGGCATAAGCTTCTACAGGCCCCTCTATTACAAACAGGAAAGTTTCAAACAGCGCCATACAGAGAGTCGTCAAAAATTTACTTTTTGCAGTACCAAAATTTCTCCCTCTGTAAGAAAGATAAAATACATAAATTACAAGAATCCCCATCGCACCATAATCACTGCCTATACGCTCTGCCATCATCATTCCTATCAGGCAAAATACCATTCCAAATGTCTGATTTCCACTTTTCTGATAAACCAAATCTGACAGATACATAACAAGGAGCCCCAGAAACAGAGTAAAAAACACATTGATATTCCATCGGTAAATAAGAACATGATACAGTCCAAGATTAAAGGGAATTTCAGACAGAACAGCAAACAGTCCCATTCTTGCCAGATAACGATATATACTGCGGGTATGGAAAAATCCTTCCGTCAGCAGAAAACAGTAAATTGGAAATGCAATTCTTCCTATATATCGAAATATAAGCTCATGTGGAAAAAATACAAAACCCACATGGTCTGTTATCATCGACACGATTGCTATGATTTTTAAAGTATTTGCACTGAATCTGCATTTTTTAATTGTTCCTTTTAATTGTTCCATATCTACCTCTTAGGCTTTTGTATTTTCATTAATCAATACACACACAGTTCTCTGAGGAACGGTAATCATTCTCTGAACCGTCTGTTTCTGAATACTTTTGTCTGTAATAAAACATATCTTCCATGTTTTGCGCTTATCTGTATAAGGAATTGCAAACTGTCTTTCATCCCAGTTCATATTGCAGGCAATATAAATATCTTTGTCACCTTTGTTACCATAAGCTCCATAATACATACAGGCAAAGCTTCTGCTATTATAAGACTGGTCTACTCTCCACGGTTCTGCTCCATGATAGGACAAATCCGGACATCCACAGGACATATAATCTATCATCTTTGGTTCTTCAAACTGATGCAAAACTTTGTTTTCCCTTCGAAATGCAATCATTTTCTTCATAAATTCAAAAATCTCATGATTGGTTTTTAAGTCATTCCAATTGAGCCAGCTGATTTCATTGTCCTGACAGTAAGGATTATTATTGCCCTTGCAGGATTTTCCCATCTCGTCTCCTGCATAAATCATAGGGGTACCCTGAGACAGCATAAGCAGAGAAATTCCATTTTTTATCTGCTGTCTGCGAAGCTCCACTATTTTTTTTCTTCTGGATGGTCCTTCTACACCACAATTCCAGCTAAAATTATAATTACTGCCATCACTGTTGTTTTCCCCGTTTGCCTCATTGTGCTTTCTTTCATAGGAAACGGAATCCATCAGCGACATTGTATTGTGATTTGAAAGATAATTAATCAGAGCATATTGATTTGGATTGCTGCGCACATTTATCATCATATCACTTACCTGATTGTCATCACTTTTAATAAAACGACGCTCACAGTTCATAAAATTATCATTGACAACAGCAAATCTTTTTTGTTCTTTAAACATATTCCAGCCATCAATATTTTCTCCGGTATCATAATTGCTGATAAGCTTTACCATGGAAATCACAGGGTCAGATTTAATCATATTAAGCGGCGCTACATTAAAATTTGCATGAATCCCATCTATATGATATTCCAATACCCAAAAACGCAAAACATCAATAATCGTATGAGGACTCATTCCTTCCGTAAAATGAAATTCCATAATAACTTCTATATTGTTTTTATGCAGATGTTTCACCATATCTTTAAATTCATTAATCTGATTTCCCTTGCCATGCCTGCTAAATGACGCCTTCGGCGCAAAATAACACGCTGTATTGTACCCCCAGTAATTTTGAACTCCCCTTGCCATGCCTTCGGGAATCATGGTATCAAACTCATATGCCGGCATAAGCTCTACGCTGGTAATGCCAAGCTCCGTTAAATACGGAATTTTTTCAATAATTCCTGCATAACAGCCCTTATTTTTCACTTTGGATGAAGTGTGTTTTGTAAACCCTCTGATATGAAGCCGATAAATCACAGTATCCTCAAAACTGTGAAACACCTGCTTGTCCTCCTCCCAGTCAAAATCATCTACATAAGTAGAATAGGTTTCCAGATATTCCCCTTCTTCCCCTTCTGCCTCATAACGATTCACAACCTTTGCATACTCATCCCGTATATATTTACCACCTGCCATCAGAGCATAGTCGTATTTGGCTGCATTTTTTACTTTAAAGGCATATAAATTTCCAAAATGTTTGTCTTCGTCTATGACAGCAAAACCCGCAGGCTTTTTCGAACCATGTAAAAACAACATGATTTTATCTAAATTTTCCCTGGTGTTAATGGAAAAATGAAGATCATTCCCATCCAGCCCGCTTCCCATAGGCAGCAAACCACATCTTTCCGTCTTAAATTCTCTCATTTCTCTGGACATGTTGACCTCACTTCTCAAGTATTGTGTTTTTTAGAATCTCCTGGTTTTACTTAATATTTTTAGTATAGCATAAATATTTGCATTTTCATAGTAAATAATGAAAAGAAAATTTCATATATTGTAATTAGATAATTATTACATGACAGGATTATTTTGGAGGTATATTTTGATTTATATTGTTGTTCCTGATGATACAATTGATTCAATTTCAGAAAGATATTCTCTTTCGGCGGCATCTATCAGCTTTATTAACCAGCTTCCCTATCCATATCGATTAACACCGGGGCAGGCACTGTTGTTGACAGATATTCCCGAATTTGGAAGCAGCCGGAGTTTATCCTCTCAAAACAGAGATGGAAAAAGAATTTATACAGGCGGATATGCTTATCCTTTTATCAGTCCGTGGGTATTAGAACAGACACTGCCTTTTTTGTCATATCTGTATATTTTTTCTTATGGAATTACTGCGCAGGGAGAACTGATTCCTCCTGCCATTGACGATATGTGGATGATAGAAAGCGCACTGTCCTATCAAACAGCACCAGTTTTGACACTCACTCCATTTGGACCTGATGGAAAATTTAATAATTTCCTTATTTCTCAGGTAGTAAATAATCTGGAGACAAGAAGAAAGTTAAAGGATAATATTGTAACAGTGATAACAGAAAAGGGATATCAAGGACTTGATATCGACTTTGAGTATATTTTGAGTCAGGACAGAGATGCATTTACGGATTTTGTGAGATATCTGAGAGAAGCAGTAAATGCACTGGGATATCCAACTTCTGTGGCGCTGGCTCCGAAGACATCTGCAGAACAGACAGGACTCTTGTATGAGGGAAAGGATTATGAAGGACTGGGAAATGCCGCAGATTATGTATTGTTAATGACATATGAGTGGGGGTATACATATGATGATATAAGTCTATGGTTATTAAAATACTTTAATAGAATATAGCATTTTTGGGACTATCCCAAAGATTGTGTAAACCTCCAAACTGATATAAAATAACATAATTTGTAGTTTATATAAACTTTGGGATAGTCTCTAGGCTCCAACACCATTTATTCACAGACGGAAATTTAGAAACAGATTTAAATTTTATGTAAACCTACTTTTCCTTTTGTTTAAACATAAAATCGTTTATTCATCTGCTGAATTATCTTTTTGTACTTTATAGCTTCTTTTATACCTTTCACATCCTTTAAATAGATATAACATGCTTTACAGAATGAATCATAACATGCTGTTGTTTTATTTGTATACTTATTAATTAATGCATTCGCCTTTTGATGATTACCTGTTTTATGATATAACTTTATTAAAGAAGTAAGAAAATATCCTTTACTATCATTTGATATTTTTATTCCATCCAAAAACACTTTCTCTGCTTCTTCATACTTTCTCTGTTTTACATACAAACGCCCAAGTTCATTATAAATTGGTAAAGCTTCTGAATCCTT
>CAJUDQ010000038.1:18276-19967 GCA_910585215.1 uncultured Lachnospiraceae bacterium
AGCTTCTGAATCCTTTTCCAAGGCAGTCTGAAATATTTTCTCTGCTTCTTCATACCTTTTCTGTTCCACATACAAACGCCCAAGTTCATTATAAATTGGTAAAGCTTCTGAATCCTTTTCCAAGGCAGTCTGAAATATTTTCTCTGCTTCTTCATACTTCTTAAATTTCTTTAAAATAATTCCAATCTCTGTATATACTTTTCCTTTTTCACTATCTGTAAATTCTTCCAATCTATATATTAATCCAGTTGATTGAATAAAATTTAATTGATTTTGCAAGGAAGTACAATTCCAAAGCTTGGCCAGTGTTAATCGTGAATAGTTATTTAAATTATATCCTGTTTTTTCAATATATCTTATCAGCGGTGTATAATCTAGTTTTGCTTGTCGTGACAAAATAGTATTTCTATATATTTTTCCCTTCCTCAAAACACAATCAAAAATTTTTTGAATACACCCTCCTGCCTTTATGTATTCAATCAAACACTCTATAGGATCTGATTTCGGATGACTATACATAAATCTATCTGCTACAATATCATGTTTTGGGTAAAGTGTATCAGATATCTAATTATATCTTATTGGTTCTATATGATTTCCTATCATATGTTTTATTTTATCTGAAATACGCCCTGTCAGACCTATCATATTTGCATATACATCAACATTTAATTCCAAAGAAAAAATAGAACATACTGCAATTGGTGCATAACAATACTCATCTATGCTTTTATCTCCAAACCACCTTTGTAAATGTTCTTTCCACTCTTTCCAGTCAAGATTCACACCAGATATATTTGGATATTTTTTTTCTATTATACTAAAAATTTCATATACTTGTTCTGCAACAGAAAACATATTATTAGACAAATCTTTTTCTATTTCATTTATACATCTGTCAACAAGATCTTTCTGACCTTCATAATTTATCTCTATTGCTCTTTTTAAAATAGACTGTCTCCATTCGACCTTATAATTATAATAAACCAGTTGTATATGAAGCCTTTCAAGAACTTCAAATAATTTTTGTTCTTTTGTATTTCCCATACAGCATATAGCACTTACAGGCTCCATCCAACCAGAAATAAAATTTTCTTCTTCCAATAACTCCTCAATTCCTTGAATACGTTCTGTAATAATAAATCTTACTTTGTGTTTAAAATGTACTGGAAAAGTCTTTTTAAGCCTTTCTAATACTTTCTCATTATAATAAGGGCTATCTAAACATATAAGATATTCCTGTTCATTTCCCAGACAATTCCAAAAACTTTCTATGCTCTCCATAGACACAATATTCAAAGAAATCCATAAAACATTTATAGTCTTCTCTGTTAAGGCCATATGAACCGCAAGCTTCATCATCAAACTTGTTTTTCCTTGACCTCCATTTCCTGTAATAATCAAAGAATGTCTATTATTAAGAATTTTTATCGCGTGTTCCATTAATTCCTGGTCCACTATATCCATATCATTGCATATAACGGCAAACATACAATCCCAATTACTATTAATTCGATAATATTGTTCTTGGCTATATTGCTTCTGTTCTTCAGTCAAACGTTGCTTTTCATGAATGCTTCTGACCGATATTACATGAATACCATCTGAAGAAAATTTTTCTTCAAGCCCAAGTCTTGTACTAACTCTAGGGATACCGTAAGATCGGAAGAGCACACGTCTGAACTCCAGTC
>CAJUDQ010000038.1:19977-33272 GCA_910585215.1 uncultured Lachnospiraceae bacterium
GACACACTCTTTCCCTACACGACGCTCTTCCGATCTGATACCGTATTTGATAAAGTTCTTCTAAAATACATGATATCATTTCATGCTGATTATAAGGATACCAAATAGGACGAATATTAAGATCTGATAATTGACCTATTCTTTCCAATAGTGCTGGTTTGTATTGTTTATGGTTATATATAATTGGCTCATTTGGATTAATAGGATTATTGGTTTCCTCTGGCAAAGAAACAATCGCATAATGAATAATTTCTCTATTATGGTTTAATTCTTTCAATAGAGCTAATGTTCTATCTGAAACCAAACTACATCCTAAAAACAACATCATCTTATTTTCAAAAATTTTACTTAAAAATTGTTCGTATTCAGAATTTCCCGTGTATACTTCATTATAATCCTCTTCCGTCAAAACGCAATATTCATACCGTTCAACATCTCCATGAAGCTTAATCAAATACGCTTGTCCTTGCTGCATCATACGATCAACAACAGCCTGATCTTTATCATAACGTGGTAATATTTTTGTAAAATCCCTCTGATCTTTATACAAAGATTCTAACAAATGATCATAATTAGTAGTAATAACTGTTTCTTTAAAAAGCTTTGGAAGCCATTGTTGGTTCTCACTATATGTATTGACTTCTTGTTTAAAAGTTCTGAGAAAGTAATCTTTAAAACCTCTTTGACCCATTTTTTGCATAAGCAGTGAAGCAGCCTTTTCCATGTTTCCGTTCTGTATTTCTTCTTCAACCTCACTACCAACTCCATACAATTCGGCCTTTTTCTCTAAAAAATCTTTCCAAAGTGGAAATTGAGGTCTGGAAAAACCAGCTCCAATAAATGGTAATATCCTATCCCTCTTAAAATCTTCTGCAAGGGTTTCAAAGTTATCTCTGTTATCACATATTTGTATAATTTGTTTGAATGCTTCACTTTTCATTTTTATTCCTCCCTATAAAAATATGAACAATGTAAATATTGTCTAATATTCTTTATTATTTTTGTTATTATATTATTATTTGTTTAAAAATTCAAGTGAATTTTACACATTTCTACATAAAATATGTTTGTCACAACATTAGTTCATATTTAAATAAAATTTAGGGGTATAAATAAAACTTTCTTTCTTACAAGCTTTTTACTTTTTAAAATCAAAACATTGGTTTTCTATATTCAATAAAGATTGTATCTTTTTACTCAACAAATTATTTGTTATTTTATCAAGCTGCTCCCATATATCACTATATTTCTCATCAGAAAAATATTATCTCTCAAAAAACTGTTTCCTACTACAAAAAAAGTAGCAGAAAACAGTTTTTCATTTGTGGCTATTTAATCAGCTTTCCATTTTTAAGCAGAGATAACAACTTATTATTCTGCTCTGCGCTGCCTCTGTAGCCTGTAATCCCGTTTTTAGCTGCAATCCTCTGACGGTTTGCAAAGGAACTTTCTATCCCGACAGACTGCAATCCGTCTACAATGCTGACACTGCTGCCTGTATAACGTGGATAGTAGCTTACCTGTGGTTCCGGTTTTGGAGCTGGTGCGGGAGCCGTATATAATCCTCGAATATCCCCGTCATTTACCCAACACAAGCCATTGTCCAGCAAATACGGATTTGCAGCATCCACAATCTTTGTAATGGTTCCATGATTTCTTGACATCTGGCAGACCTGCCACAGATGTAAGCAGGCTCGCAATTCCCACTAGTGCTGCTGTGCCAATTACTGTTGCCCAGTCTACTGCTGTTATGGTGGCGGCAGTAGGCAGTAACGCAACCGCTGTCTGTGTCATTGTTTTTCCTGCCCTGATTCCGGCTGCTTTCAGCCACTTCCTTGTTTTTTTACTTATCATTGTTTGAATCCTCCTTATCCTTTTATCTGTAATTCTTCTACTTCCTCCAGCAGATGTGTTACCATTCCATTTCCACCAAGCTCATGATATGCTTCATACATTTCTATAAAGTTTTGCAGACCATGCTTTGTGATATAGTTTCTCTCTGTCCATTCTTTGTGATATTCAATTAACTTTGCGCGGAGCATGAGCATAGTCCCTTTACTGTTCACATCCCTGTCTTTCTTCTGCTGCTTTAACAGCCAGACGATATATCCAAGTACAACTGACAACACAATAGAATATGTCTGTATGAAAAATTCTTTCAACATGTTTCACCTCATTTCTATTTTTCTACAATAAAAAAAGCCTTATGGCTTCCTTTGGTTTTTATTTATTTATTACTGTGCTTACTCTACGTTTATAGTTATGTTTTTGGCATCATAATACATTACCACATCTGTTGAAAAATTAGAGAGCGTGCATACTTCAAATTTTAATATTAAGCTGCTAGATACAAGGCTGCCAGATACAAAATGCAAAACATCTGTCGGTGTTATATTAAGGGCTTTCTAACACCTTCGACACATGAATCCCTGTTATCGCTGTCAGTCCAGTCCCAGCTGCTCCATTTAGTTTCCATAACACAATAGGAGCACCTTGGGCAACATTTCCACATAGTGAAAAAAGAATTAGATGTGATATCATAAAAGAATAGTTGTTGCCATAATTAGTTATGCCAACTGCAGCTGTTAATGTAATTGTTTGCCCGAATTTTACTGTAATTACTTCTATACCTTTATAATTGTTTGCATTTGCAGCAATTTCATCCAATTTTTTCTTATCCGCCGCACTTAACAAACCATTTGAGGACTGTGTAGCTGTGCTGTAAGTCGTATTTGTTGGAACCTGCCATGTTTCGTCTCCACGCAAGAAGGAAGTATCATTCGTGGACAGCCCTTTTCCTGATACTTTATCCACCTTATTGCCCACAGTATTCCAAAGGGTTCTTTCGGCTGCTGTGATATGTTTTATGGCATCGCTTATATGGCTGTATGCTGCGTTCCAGCTATCTAGAAGTGCCTGTGTTATATAAAAGCCTTTTACTCCTCTTCCATTTCCAGAAAAACAAAAGTGGGAATATGAAGTTTCAGAAGGGCATAGTAAGCATAGTTTGGTTCTTCATCCCCTTCTTTTATTAGTTTTTTGCTTCTTCAATCTTCTCCTCAAGTCCTTTGGTAAGTCCTTGAAACTGCTGAATCCATACCATTAAATCCTGATATTCTCCGGCATCATCTACCAGTGCATAAAGAAGCTCTTCTGGTGTCATTACTCCATAGGAATCCTGCAATTCCTTATCATACAAATCTGGATATACCACTGAATTTGTAATCACTTTTGCAATATACTGTGTAGAATTTAATCTTGGTCTGAATAAATTTGGTTTTCCTGTCACCTGTACTTCCATTGTACAACTATCTCTTAAATTTTCATTTTCTTTGGAAGTAATGTGTTTAAACTCCCATTCAAGCGGCTTTCCATTTTCATCCGTTAAACTGGAGGTTCATTGTCACAGGACCCAACGCATCCGGTGTAGCCGTTTAATAGTAACATATGATGTTTTGAAGTTTTCTTATTATTATTTTCTAATAAAATTTATTAGTATTATTAACCCACAATACTTTATAAAAACAATAAAACCTCACTTCCACATGTATGCGAGGTTTTGCTACTTAAACTATATTATTTTAATTTAAAATATATTTTTTTCATTTTTAAAACTATAATCTCGATATTGTAAGATACAATCTTGAGCAGATACATCTTGTGGAATTTCAAATAATAAATTACCAGTAATATCTAAATTTGGATTAATAGTATCCACAGATATAAATTTTTCATCAGCGGCAACAACAAGGGATGAAGAATATTCTGCATTATCTGGACCTATAACCTTAAAATAATTCAACAATAAGCTTTGACTTTTCTTAGAAACATTAGTAATCGTAACATTTACAATTGCATATTTTCCGCTATCTGGTTTATAAGAACCCAAACCATTTGCTGCAGATATACTATCAGCTTCAGAAACTTCATTAACTACTAATGTCAATTCCTCTGTTATTTGTCCTGTTTGACCAAATTGAATCTCACTATTTTTGTCTTCATTGTCTTGTATTGTTTGCTTTTTACTACTTTTGTCAGAAGATGAATTAACAGCAATACAAATAATAGCAACAATTATACAAAATCCAATAATTGAAAACAAACATCCATGCCCTTTCTTCTTTTTTGTACTCTCTGTTTCATTTGCAGATGCATTGCTTGAGTTTAAAGGTCTACCACACTATGGGCAATTTATCGCCATATCACTAACCTCTTTTCCACAATCTGGACATTTTATCAATCCCATAGTTCCTATCCTCCTTCGTATTTTTACAGGATTGATTACAGCACATATCTTAAAAACTGTCACTCCATATTTTCCTTAATTTTCCAAAAATCAACAAAATAAAAATATATTAAACGAAATATAAAAGCCCCCGACCGTCAATCGAGAGCTCTTTGCTGTCCTGCATGGAATTGTGATATCCTTTTGCCCGCTGATATTATAGTGTATACAGATTTGAATTGCAATATACAATCCTAATTTCCCACCAATCAAATCTAATTCGTAGTAAACCCATTCATTTCCTTAAACTTCTCCGGCATATTCCAGCTTTCAAACGTTCCAGAAAGCTCCTCATCAAGAAGCTCTTCTCCCGCCTGAAACTTCTCAAGTGTAAAAGTATCACACAAACACCCTCTATGAACAATCATCTGCCTGCCAAATTGCTTGTCTACATTTTTGTATTACCAGTGTTATATTTCAAATATTTATCTTTTGTTTTTTTGTTGTATTGCTTATGTATTATCTTCTATATTTCCTGCCTGAGTTTCCTTTTCCATTTCTCGCATATATTTTCTTAGCAAATGTGGATATGCACCCATCGCTATATTATCGAGAGCTCTCTTGGTATCTTCTTCTGTCTTATCTTTGCAATAAGCATCATTTATCATGATGCGTACCTGACCGATATAATAATCCTTTGTAATCGCCATTTTCATCATTTCCTCTCTGTTTATTCCTAATCCTAATAATATATGTACAACGGCAAGTACAAAATTCTATCCTCTAAATAAACCGTTTTATCATTTTTCATTTTTTCTTAGGTACAGATTCCTTTTTTGCCCGTCATGCCGATAGCCCAGCTTGGTAAATTATAAAGTTACAAAATTAGTAGTTCCCAAAATTTTCCACTTTTTATTAAATATCATTTAACTTTCTAGGTAAAAAAATATTCCCCGTATTCATTTTTTTGTACATCTAACAATATAGACCATTGTATAATATCTGCTTGTGAAAACTCTGTTTGACAGTTCATTTTTTTGAAACGGAATTTTTAGAAATCCCTAACTTCTCTGCAAACTTTCCTTGTGTACCATACATCTCAATGATGCGCCCTCGTAATTTATTGTAAGTATAAGACATTTCGTCCCTCCTTTCCTTAATCTAATTATAAGTTTAACACTGTTTAACTGTATTGTTAAGCAAAAAGTTTGATGAAGTTTAACTTTCTACTTGAAAGTTTAATTGTATTAATGTATTATATAGTTAAAGACTAGAAAGGAGGAGACAAATGAAAAATAAGATAACTGCAAAAAGACTTCAATTAGCCTTGTCAAATGCAAATATAAATCAGCAAGAATTGGCAGAAAGGTCTGGCGTTAGTAAAGCTTCTATAAGCCAATATATGAATGGTTCACATGCACCATCAAATATTAGTAGTGGTAAAATAGGTAAAGTTCTGAACGTTGAACCGATGTGGTTAATGGGTTTTGATGTAGAAATGAGAAAACAACTATCTTCCAAAAGTGCTGAAAATGATATGATTTTATTAAAAAAATTTTCTATGCTTAATGAACGTGATAAAAAAATTGTTATGTCAATGATTGATTCTATGTTATCAAATAAAAAAGATGGGGCGGACTAGCCCCACTTTTCTAAGAATAACTTTATGAATGTATGTAGATATTCTAAAATATCTGCATCTTCAATTTTCTCCACCGTTTCGATGATTTTCTTTTGTAAAATTCTTTTTTCATCTAAGTCTTTATCCATTATCAGCATTCCCCCCATGCAAATATTTTTTGCAAGGAGTAGAACTTCTTTTCTTTTCAATACTCATCCCCTTGCTAAAAATATCTTACCATATTTTTACAAAAAAAATCTATATTTCTACAAAAATGTCCATAAATATGGACACTTCTTTTGTTAATATGACTATACCCTTAAAATTTGCTTTTTATTTATATTTTGACTCATATAAATCTGATATCTTACAATCTAATGCTTTTGCTATAGACTCTAATTGCATCAATATTGACGAATTTTTTTTGATTTTCGATGTTGTTAATAGTGCTTTTTCCTATTCCAGTTTTGAATGATAGTTCTCTTAACGACACATGTTTACTTTTTCGTATGCGCCATATTAATATCTTCAATTATTCAAATCCTCCGTACATTTATATATTACAAAAAATGTTGAAAAATGTCACTCTGTAATATCTCTATGTATTATTTAGTATGGGCACAGAATGTAAAATATATAATAAAAATATACTAATACTTTATCTTGTTTCGAATGATATTATAT
The DNA here is from genome assembly GCA_910585215.1 of uncultured Lachnospiraceae bacterium. GTDB lineage: Bacteria > Bacillota > Clostridia > Lachnospirales > Lachnospiraceae > CAG-303. The sequence goes on from CAJUDQ010000038.1 coordinate 26,508, forward strand.
TTACACTATCAAATAATAAATTTGTGAAAAAATGTCAGGAAATTGTGAACATTTTACTTTTTCTTTCCAAAATCTTCCTTTAGAAGCTTTAATATGTTACAATGAATATAATATTTTACCAATTTTGAATCAAAGAATAAATTTAATCACTTACATGAATAATTTATATAAAAGGAAACTCTTATGAAAATATTAAAAATAATTTTTATTATCATATGGACAATATACTGTTTTATAGGCATAGTAAGAAATTATTGGCACTATGATATACTTGATTGGCTAATTATTTCTTTATTTGTCTCTATTCCTTATTTAATCATATGGTTCTCACTTCATAAAAAGAAAGTGAAACTCACACAACAAACATTTGAATGTATCAAATTAAGTAAATCAATTTCCACAGACAAAAACAAGAAAAAAGAAAAGTAGTTTACTATTAACATTATTATATTTATTTTTATAGAAATTTTCATCATTACTATTATTGTATTACATATATAAAAATTTACATAGGAGAATTGACTATGACAGACGAAGAATTAAAAAACTTTTCCAAAAGAGCATTGGAACTAAAAGAACATATTACTACAGAAGAAGCAACAAAAATGTCCCTTGTTGCTCCATTTTTTCAGATTTTAGGATATGATATTTTCAATCCATCTGAATTTTGTCCTGAATTTACAGCAGATATTGGGATTAAAAAAGGCGAAAAAGTTGATTATGCAATCTTAATAAACGGAAACCCGATTATACTTATTGAAGTAAAGTTTATTGACAAAAACTTAGACAAACATAGCTCACAGCTTTTTCGATATTATTCGGCAACTAACGCCCGATTCGCAATTCTTACGAATGGGCTTACTTATCGATTTTATACGGACTTAAATGAAAAAAATAAAATGGATAACCAACCTTTTTATGAATTTAATTTATTAAATTTGTCACCTGATGACTATATTGAAATACCAAAATTTTCAAAAGAATGTTTCAATGAGGAATCTATTTTTGATAACGCTTCCATTCTGATGTACTCTAATCAGTTTATAGAATACATGCAGGAACAATTATCCTCTCCCAATGACGAATTTGTTAGGTTTTTCTTAAAAAACGCATATCAAGGTGTAAAAACCCAGAATGTAATTGATAAATTTCGCCCAATATTAAGAAAAGCATTAAATGACTACATTGATAAAATAGTAAAGGAGAAAATGACTTCACTGGTAAATACATCTTCCTATATATCTGCTGCCAATCAGGAACCAGTAAAACTTCTCCCATCTAATGAAGAACTTGAATTTTACAACTCAATTCAAGATATGCTCCAAGATGCAGTTGACCCATCTGCTATTACATATAAAAAAACAGAATCTTATTTTGCTGTTTTGTATAAAAACAATGTAAGAAAATGGCTTATTCGAATAACTATTTCTAATTTCCAAATAACAATTATCGTTCCTGATAAAAATAAAAATGAAATTAGATTTAAAATAAATTCTTTGTCTGATGTAAAGTCCTATAAACAATACATTAAAAATGCGCTTTTCATGTATTTGAATATGCCACTCAATCCAGCAAAAGAGTATTTACATACAAAATGGGGAATATATGAAATGCCCGAACATTACTCTATAAAATTAACCTATGGTCCTCGAACCGATATACAGCCATATCAATAATATTCTCCAGTAACTATGTTAATGATATGTGCTCTGATTTTTAAAGATGTATATGAAATATTCTTTCAAACTACAACTGAGCCACCTACTACAACTGCGCCGCCAACTACAACCCAACCGCCGACAGAACCGGAACCGCCTGTACAAACTATAACAGAAGCTCCAAATATTTCTTATAGTTCAGATATGGTGTGGATTGTTGATACTGGTAAAAAATATCATAGAAAATCGACTTGTAGTAATATGAAAAACCCTTATCAATTAAGTAAAGACGAAACAAGAGCAAGAGGCAGAGATGCATGCAAAAAATGTTACAGATAATAAAAGCAACTTTAAATTAACCCGTTGTGCTAGTTGAAATAATGTGGGGTATTCTGATGTTCCAATTTGGGCATTGATTGATACCAGATAAGGATAAATTTTTTGACCTATACATAGGTTCTTTTGATTGAGTATCAGCTTTCCATATGTTATAATGAACTCGTGTAATTGAAAAGAAAGTAGGATGCGATTTTCCGATGGATGCCCTCTAGTCTAACGAAAGAGGGTGATGCCCTATGAGTATAATGGAAGTTCTTACATTATTACTTGTATTGTTTACGGCTCTGTCTTACATAGACAATCATAAAAAGAAATAAGCATCCCTACCGCCCAAGTTTGGATGCTTATTTCTTATAATCATTTTTACTGAGGGCAATCGGAGATTCAATTCCGATCACTTCTAAGTAGATTATACATGAGAGCTGCTTGATTTTCAAGTGGCTCTTTATATTATTTATCAGAAATATATTGAAAGACGGGATTGTGGCTGATACAATCCGATGCTCGCTATTTTTGTGGACACTATCACAGGACAATTTTTCTGCACATCCTACGTCGTGTCTTTACTTTCCGAGAAAGAAAATAATTGAACCTGTCGGTTGTGAGAAGATCAACATATATAATCCCAATCGTATCGTCTTAAACACATACTTAATTTTTATCCTTATCTAGTTTCATTCTTGTTTGAAATTATGACAATGGGAGATTTGGGATATTTATTGTCCTGCCTTATCTATGATGTACGGAATGATATATCCAAAAAATTAGGACTGAATATTTCTTGCGATACGAACAGGCAATTGATATACAAGTACATCTATACATTAAAAGATTTACGAAATGCGATTGCACATAACGCAGTAGTTTTTGATACCAGATTTAGAAATATTGACCCAACTAATGCGATGAAGCAATGTTTGAAACTTGATATTGGACTGCCATATGTAAATTTTAAAAGCATTGGGGATTATATAATCCTTATGTGTTATTATATGAAACTTTTGAAGACATCAAAGACAGAAATAAAAGCTTTTATTAGAGAATTTGAAAAAATAACAGACAATTATAGGCAAGCTGTTAATAAGAATGTTGTAGCCATCGTAATTCATCCAGATTTGGCAACAAGAATGAAAATTTTGAAAAATTTTTTTGCAAAACTTGCATTTTTTTCATATTTGTTGTATAGTATAAGTATTAATTGGGGTATACATTTGCGGATGTATACTTGAGAGAGCCGGATTATTCCGGCTCTCTTATGCTATAAGCATATTATATACTTAAAGCGAATGGCTGGTATAAAAATCAAAACACCTACAACTTTTGAACTTTTGAACATCTCATGACTAAAGTCGCGAGATGTTCAATATGAACTATATATAGAAGAATACAAAAAGGGGTCCTAAATCCATGAAAAAACTTTCTACTTATTTTACTAAGAATTTTCATGTGTGTATCGTTAATTTCATACTCGAATATCAGTTCTTTTGAGGATAACCATACCAAATCCAAAAGCACAGAACAGGCAAATACCGATAAGCCAATATCTTACCAAATGTGGAAAATGTCTTTTATGCAATAACCATTCCAAAATACCAAAAAAGACACTAAACACAATTATTAAAATTATTGAATCTCAAAATACTACCATTACTCAATTGGTTTTCTACATTTGGACAAATCTATTATTATTGTTAAAACAAAAAGGAACTATGTCAGAATTTATATAGACAAGATAGAGTTCCATGTAATTGAGCTTCCAAAGCTTTTCCCAGAGCTGAAAGAAAACGATAACAATAGACTATTGCAGAATTTTATCAAACTCGACCGAAAGGAGACTTACCTTGTCCGAAAAATACTTAATATATTTAAGAAAAAGTCGCGCTGACCATGAACTGGAAGCCCGTGGCGAATCTGAAACCCTTGCCAGGCATGAAAAGCTTCTGACTGACTATGCTGTAAAGAACCATTTGAATATTTCCAAAATATATAAGGAAATCGTCTCTGGCGAAAGCATTGCCGCCCGACCAGAAATTCAAAAACTTCTTCAGGACGTGGAAACCGGAGAATACGCCGGAGTATTAGTTGTAGAAGTCGAACGTTTAGCCCGTGGTGATACTATGGACCAAGGTTACATATCCTCTGTCTTTAAATATAGTGATACAAAGATTATTACTCCTTCAAAAATCTATGACCCAAACAACGAATTTGATGAAGAATACTTTGAATTTGGTTTATTTATGTCTCGTCGTGAATATAAAACCATCAATCGGCGTATCCAGCGCGGTCGTATTGCTTCTGTCAATGAGGGTAAATATATCGCCAGCACTGCTCCATACGGCTACCGTAGAATAAAAATTGCTGAAGATAAAGGCTATACATTGGAAATATGCAAAGAGGAATCTAACGTTATCCGCCTCATTTTTGATTTATACACAAACGGAAAACATCTTCCAGACAATACTATAAAACAAATGGGAATGTCCTTAATTGCAAAAGAACTTGATTCTATGGGAATAAAACCCCGTATCGCGAAAACATGGTCCCCTTCCAGCATAAAAGATATTCTTACCAATCCAGTCTATATAGGTAAGATTCGCTGGAGCAAAGATAAAACTATCAAAAAAGCTGGTTCAGCCAAGGAATACCGTAGAAAAAATAATAACTTTATACTTGTTGATGGTCTTCATGAGGCAATTGTAGAAGAATCTGTTTTTAAAAAAGCTGCTGCCATTTTAAAAGCAAACACACATGTCTCCTTACAGAAAAACACCGTTTTGCAAAATCCACTTACTGGTCTTGTTTACTGCCAGAAATGCGGTACACTTATGACTCGTGCTGCTTCTAATACAAAAATAAACTATCCAGTATTAAAATGCCCTAACCGATATTGCGACAATATATCTGCTCCTCTTAAACTGATTGAAGAACATGTTCTGCTTTCTTTGAAGGAATGGGCTGATTCAAATGAATTAGACTGGACAGTACATAATAAAACCATGAAAATCAGTGACAGTCTTTCTTTTAAACAAAATCATCTGAAAACTCTTCAGGCCAATCTTGATTCGTTGAACAAACAATTAGATAAAACATATACCCTGCTTGAACGTGAAATATACACTGTAGAAATTTTTCAAAAGCGAAGCCAGCAGCTTAATGATGAAATTTCCACTACTCAAAAAGCTCTTAAAGAAGCCCAAAATGACTATGAAAAAACCTTCTCTGAGCAAAGTTTAATAAAATCTTTTTTGCCAAGAGTATATAATATTATTGAAGTCTATCAGGAACTGGACAATGCCTCTGCAAAAAATTCATTGTTAAAGGAAGTCATAGAAAAAATAGAATATTTAAAGACAACTGCAAATAAAAAAAATCAAGGGCATAAAGCAAACTTTAATCTTACCCTTTTTCCAAAAATAAAAAATCTATAGATTGTAAATACAAAAGGAGACTGTTTCAAGTTTTGTGTAAACTCAAAAACTGACATAAGACATATTAATTGGTTACTTAGGGGCAGAGCCAGTTTTTTGGTTCTGCCCTTGTCTGTATTATACAGGGAATTTTACCCCTGTCAATGCAGTTTCTAAAAAATCCCTCTACAGGTTTCTTCCAGCCAGGCGTTCCTCAAAGTAAATCTCCAGCTGGGAATGTATCTGCCCCCAGTCCTGACGGTGTCCTGTCCATTTCTTTGTGATATCCATGGCTGCCAGATACAGCATTTTTAACAAGCTGTCATCAGAAGGAAATACGGTCTTGGATTTTGTCACCTTACGGAGCTGGCGGTTAAATCCCTCTATCGCATTTGTGGTATAAATAAGCCGTCTTACCGCCTCCGAATATTTGAAATATGTGGATAGTGTTGCCCAGTTGTCATTCCATGATTTATATATCTTTGGATATTTGCCATCCCATTTATCTTTGAACAGTTCCAGTTCATTCAGTGCGGTTTCTTCTGTAGGGGCAGCATATACAAGTTTCAGGTCTGACATCAGTTTTTTGATGTCTTTGTAGGAAACAAATTTTGTGGAGTTACGAATCTGGTGTATGATACACTGCTGGATTTCTGTTTCTGGATACACTGCCTCTATTGCCTGCGGAAAGCCGGAAAGCCCGTCTACGCAGGCAATCAGAATATCCTCTACACCCCGGTTCTTTAACCCGTTCATGATGGACAGCCAGAACTTGGCACTTTCATTTTCACCTACATACATACCAAGTACATCCTTTTTTCCATTCATGTCAATGCCGAGTGCAATGTAGACTTGCCCGTTTTACAATACGCCCTTCGCTGCGGACATGATAATGAATGGCATCCATGAATACCACTGCATAGACTTCTTCCAACGGACGTTCCTGCCATTCTTTCACGATGGGAAGTACTTTGTCTGTGATGCGGCTGATGGTGCTGTCTGAAATATTCATGTCATAGAGTTCTTTCATGTGGGACTCAATGTCACTGGTGGTCATGCCTTTCGCATACATGGAAAGAATTTTTTCTTCCATGTCCTGTGTGATGGTATTTTGGTACTTTTTGATAAGCTGCGGCTCATACTCGCTGTTACGGTCGTGGGGAATGGCAACATCCATGTCTCCATAGGTGGTATGCATGGTTTTTTTGGAATGTCCGTTGCGGCTGTTGTCTGTTTCTTTGTTATGATAATCATACTTTGAGTAACCAAGTTCTTCATTGAGTTCCTCATCCAGAACGCCTTCCAGAAGGACAGACATCATATCCCTCATAATTGAATTTACATCTGTTCCGCTTTTGATG